>JAUHXL010000194.1 GCA_030426945.1 bacterium | reverse complement strand
CGCGCCCGCGCCGGCGGTGCCCGCGGTGGAGGCGCCGGCCGCGCCCGCGCCGGCGGTGCCGGCGCCCGCGCCGGCGGTGCCCGCGGTGGAGGCGCCGGCCGCGCCCGCGGTGGAAGCGCCGGCCGCGCCGGTCACCGCCGAGCCGGCGGCGCCGGCAGCCGATCCGCCTCCGCCGGCCGTCGTCGCGCCGACGCCGGCTGATCCCTACGGCGACGATCCGCCCGTCGTCGAGCCCCCCGCCGAGCCCGCAGCCGAAGACGACGCGCCGGCGCCCGACGCTGGGGCGCCGTCACTCGACGACGAGCTGAAGTAGGGCGCAGAGACAGGGTCGGCAGGCCGCGGGCGCTCGGCCGGCGCGTCGCGCGGAGCCGGTCAGAGCTTCTCGTAGGGGCTGTCGCCGGTCGGCGGCTTCTTGTCGGGCGGCTTCTTGTCGGGCGGCGGCTTCTTGTCGGGCGGCTTCTCGGTGGGCGTCGGCGACTTCGCCACCGTCGGCGGGTTGCGCCGCGGCCGCGCGCGGCCCTTCTTGCGCAGCAGCACGTCGATCTCGACCGCCTCGCCCTGCGTGGGCGTCAGCTGCACCTTCTCCGTCGAGGCGCGGTGGCCATCGAGCACGAAGCGCAGGGTCACCGCCTCGTCGCTCGCCGGCGGCTTCCAGTCGAAGGGCGTCACCCCCAGCATGTCCGCGCCCAGGTACACCTCGGCGCCCGCCGGCTGCGACCGCACGGCCAACCAGGCCGTCGCCGGCGCATCCACCGGCGCGGGCTCCGCCGGCTTCGGCGCGAGCTCGACCACCCGCGCCTGCCGCGCCTCGCCGGTGCCCTCGAGGGTCACCTCGGTGGGCAAGTGACCCTCGAGCCGCAGCGCGAAGGTCCGCCGCTCGTTCTCCAGCACGACGATGTCGAGGGGCGTCTTGCCCAGCACCTCATCGCCCGAGAGCACCGCCGCGCCGGCGGGCTTCGACTGCACCCCGTACACGATCTCCCGCGCCCGCGAGTCGATCACGATGCGCTCCGGCGAGCCACCGGTGGCCTCGTCGCCCGCGCCGGCCGCCGCCGCCGCGCGCGGCGTCGCGTCCCGCGTCTGCCAGTACCAGGCGCCGCCGCCGAGGGTCGCCAGCAGCAAGCCGGCCGCGACCCACTTGCCCGCGCCGCCGCGCTGCGCCGGGAAGTCGCCGGTCAGCCCCGGGCCCGTGGGCGGCATGGTCGCCAGCTGCCCGCTGTGCTCCGGCGTGGAGCGCGTGTCGACCTCCAGCTCGCCCGACCGGCTCCGGGCCTCCTTCCGCGCGGCCGCCGAGCTGCGCTGCGCCGCCTCGCGCGCGCCCGCGTCCATGAACAGCCGCGCGTTGGTGCTGGTGATCTCGCCCAGCTCGTACTGCACCTGCTGCAGCCGGGTGATCAGCGTCGAGGCGTCCTGCACCCGCTCGTCGCGATCCTTCTTCAGGCATTGCGCGATCAGCTCGGCCACCGAGTCGGTGACGTCCGCGTCGGGCGCCGCCTCCCGGATGTCCGGGGGCTGCCGCGAGGCCTGCGCCATCATCACCGACATCGGCGTCGTGCCGTCGAAGGGCGGCTGCCCGGCCAGCAGCTCGTAGAGGATGATGCCCAGCGAGTAGATGTCGGTCCGGTGGTCGATCTTGTGCCCGTGCACCTGCTCCGGGCTCATGTAGTGCGGCGTCCCGAAGATGGCACCTGCCATCGTCAGCGTCTTGCCGCCCTTCTCCTCGTCCGAGTCGCCGTGGATGATCTTCGCGATGCCGAAGTCCAGCACCTTGGCGAAGTCGGGATCGTTGCCCACCTTGTCGATCTGGATGTTCTCGGGCTTCAGATCGCGGTGCACGATGCCCAGCTGATGCGCCTCGTGGACCGACCCACACACCTGCTCCATCATGTGCAGCGCTCGCGGCAGGGCCAGGGGCCCCTCCTCGCGCAGGATGGTGTACAGGCTGCGCCCGCCCAGCAGCTCCATCGCCATGAACAGATAGCCGTCCTCGGTGCGGCCATAGTCGAAGATGGTGATGGTGTTGGGGTGGCGAAGGCGCGAGACGCTCAGCGCCTCCTGCTGGAAGCGCGCGAGCAGCTGCTCGTCCCCGGCCAGCTGGGCGCGCAGGATCTTCAGCGCGACCATCCGGTTCATCGACACCTGGCGCGCCTGGAAGACGCGGCCCATGCCGCCTTCGCCGATCAGCTTCACGATCTCGTAGCGGCCGCCGTCGACGTGCGCGCCGATCAGCGAGTCGTTGCCGGGGATGCGCTCGCTCATCGGCGGGTGGCGCCCGCGCCGTCGCCGGCGGGCGATGGGGCCGGGGCGTCGTCGTCGCCGGTCAGCAGCATCACGCTGCCGGCCACCACGCCGGCCACCCCGCCGAGCAACAGGCCGTCGGTGAGGTAGGCCAGCGTGCGGCCGTCCTCCTGCAAGGCGTCGTACTCCGCGCGGCTGGCCCGGGTGTTGCCGTCGTCGATGTCGTCGAGCTCCGCCGACTTGCCCAGGGCCAGCCCGCCGGTGATCGCCGAGCCCACGAGCAGGGCGCCCCCCACGCCCAGCACCACCCAGCCGGCGGTGTTCGGCGCCGCCGCGGTCGCCGGGGGGGGCGGCGCGGCGACCGGCACCAGCGTCACCGCGTGGCGCACCGCCTCGTCCTCGAGCGCCACCTCGGCGCTGTGGCGCGCGAAGCCCGCGCGCTCCACCGTCACGAAGTGCTTGCCCGGGCTGAGCTGCACCTTCAGGGGGGTCTCGCCCACCGCCCGGCCGTCCACCTTGACCGTCGCGCCCTCGGGCGTGCTGGTCACCGCCAGCTCGACTTCGCGGCTCTGCTTGGCCTGCGCCGCCAGCCGCTCCAGCGCCGGCAGCCCGTCGGACACCGCCTTGGCGTCGGGCGCGTTCGGCGCCGCCTCGAGGTACAGGCGGTAGTACTTGATCGCGTCCGCGTACTTGCCCCACTCGCCCGACTCGCGCGCCCAGTCCTCGAAGGCGCGGGCGATGTTGAACAGCAACACCGGGCTGGGATCCATGCGCTGGGCGCGGGTGAACTCACCGATGGCTTCGGCGTAGCGCTTGGCTTTGAAGTGGTCGACGCCGGCCTCGTAGGCGGCCCGCGCGCGCGGGTCAGGCGCCGCCTCGGGCGCGGGCGTGGCCGTGGCTTCGGGTTGAGCGTGGGCGGCGAATGGCGTCAACGCGAGGCTGAGCCACCCGGCCGCGAGGAGCGCCGGCCTGTTCATTCCACGACCCCCTGCGCGCCGGGCGCACGGGTCCCCGTCTTCGGCGGCGATGCTAGCACAGGGCTCGCGCGGCGGACAAAGACCGCGTGCGCGTCACGACGGGTCCTCGTCGTCGGTCGCCTCGAGGGGCGGCGCCTCACCGAACAGCGGCCGGCTGATCACGTACGCGCCATCGAACCAGCGCGCCAGATCGATGTCCTTGCAGCGGGCGCTGCAGAAGGGGAGGAAGCGGTTCACCTCGCGCGCGGGCGCGGGCTTGTCGCAGATGGGACAGCGTCGGGGGGGCGCGTCGCTCATGTCGTCGCCTCTCCGCGGTGCAGGTTGCGGCCCCCGTCGATGACCTCGAAGCGGCCCCGCCGCTTGGCGAGGCGCCGGTCGATGCGCCACAGACGCAGGTGATCGAGCAGCACGCGCGGCCGATAGTGGCCGGTCAGCAGCAGCCAGGTGAGCGCGATGGCCAGCAGGCGGACGGTGCCCACCAGCCGGCTGGTGAAGAGCAGATCGAGGACGCCGAGCGCGACGAGCACCCACACCAGCTTGCGCGCCTCGATGTTCAGCAGCGCGAGCCGCGCGCTGCCGTGCATCAGGCACCAGGCCGCCAGCAGGGCGTCGGTCAGCGCGAAGACGCCGTGGGTCGGCGCCATGCGCGCGGCGTTGGTCAGGGCGGTCACCGTCCAGGGGGCCCAGGTCAGCAGCGCCGCCACGACGGCGTTGGTGGGCACGGCGATCCAGAAGGCGAAGACCAGCGTGCGTCGGGGCCCCCAGCGCCGCTCGACCGCGGTGCCGAACCACAGCAACACCAGCACGCCCGACGCCCAGCCCCAGCCCAGCCCGCGCAGCACGAACTGATCGATCAGATACAGCGCCCCGAGGATGCCCGCCGACCACCCGAGCAGGGCGTTGCGCCGGGTGTGCCAGAGGGTGCGCACGCGATCGAGGAAGAGCAGGACGCCGATGCCGACGAAGAGGGCGAAGCCGAAGAAGCTCGATGGGGCGGCGACCACCGTGTTGCCGAGCAGCGCGGTCAGCCGCAGCTCGGCGAAGGTGGATCCGCTGGCCAGCAGCCACGCCGCGGCCGAGGGGCTCCAGACCGCCACCAGGCTGCCCAGGGTCAGCAGCGCGGCCAGCGCGGTCGCGCCCTGGCCCGGCCGCAGGCCGCCGCCGAAGCCGCCCGGTCGGCCGAAGCCGCCGCCGCGCCCTCGGGTCACTCGTCGGGGTGATCGCACGGGGCCGGATGGTAGCGGCCACGGCCCGGCGCGTCACGGGCGTGATTCGGAACCGTTGGTGCCCGACCGGACGCGCGGACGTGGCGGACGAGCCATCAGCGCTTCGCCGTGGGCCTTCGGCTCCGTCGCGGCGAGCGGACGTTGGGCACCGCGCCCCGACGTCTCGAGCTCGCCGGCCCCGGCAAACCCAGCGCAGCGAATTTGCCCGGCCGACAGCCGATGGCGGACAGCCGGACGGAGCGAGCACCCACGGCGCGTGAGCAGACCCCCGCGTCACGGGTGAGTTTGGCCGGGTTCCCCCCTGTGCTAGAGTCGCCGTTTCAGCGGGGGGACGCTTGGCCTACAAGGCGTGCTTCAACTGCGAGCTTCTCTTCGAGGTCGACGCCGGCGCGTCGGAGGCGACCAGCGTCTGCCCGGAGTGCGGGGGCCCGCTCGAGGACTACGAGCCGGAGCCGGACGAGCTCGAAGGGGTCGATCTCTTCGAGGAACAGGCGCCGACCCGGATGCCCGAAGACGCGTCGATCGTCGCCACCCTGGCCTTCGATGGCCTCGCCGACAAGGTCCGCGAGAAGCTCACCGCCCGCGCGTCGGAGCAGCGCGCGCGGCCCACGCTCGAGTCGGCGGATCGCCCGGTGCCGGTGGCGGTGCCCGAGGCCGCTCCGATCCAGCCGCCGGCGGCCGGCCCGTCCTTTCCTCGCGCGGGCGGCGGCGCCACGCGGGTCCTCGACCTCGAGGCCGAGACGGGCGCCGATCTGATGCAGAAGACGCGGGCCCTCGAGGTGCCGGTGCCCCCGCCGGCGCCCGCCCCGGCGCCCGCGCCGGCCCCCGGGCCGCCCGCCGAGGGGGACTCGGGCCGACTGCCCCGGCGCCGCTTCGGGGAGATCGGCGGCGGCGAGTCGGACCTGGCCCGGCGGACCCGCGTCGAGCAGATCGGCGATCTCCCGCCGCCCGGCCCGCGGCCCGTGGCGGTGCCCCCAGCGGCGCGCCCGGCGTCCCCGCCGCGGCGACCGCCCGCGCCCGCCGCGCCGCGGGCCGCGCCCATCGACGAGGCCGGCCGCCCCACCTTGCACGCCGACGACTTCCCCCGCCGCCGCGGCGCCGGCCGCGGTCGGGCGGCGGCCATCGTGCTGGGCGTCTTCGTCGTCGTCGGGGGCCTCGCCTTCGGCGCCTGGCGCCTGCTGCGCAGCGACGACGAACCGGCGGCCGCCGCCGTCGACGCGGGCGCGCCCGCCGCGCCCGCCTGGGACGTCGCCCTGCGCCAGCAGCTGCAGGACGGTCAGGCCACGCTGCCCGTGCTCGAGGGCGCGTCACCGCTGGCGCAGACGCCCTACGTCGCCGGCGGCCCCGAGGGTCTGGCCAGCAGCGAGGGGGTCGTGCCGGGCATGCCCTCGACCACCGTGCCGGACTCGCTCGTCGACGCCGACGACGACGGTGAGTGGGTGCGCGCCCTGCGCCGATCCCTCGAGCGGGGCGGGCTCGACCGCTCCCAGCCCCTGGCCTTCGCGCTGCACGGCAAGGTGCGCGCCGCCACCATGCGCCGGATGGCGTACGCCGGCTACAAGGCGGGCTTCCGCACCTTCGCGCTGGGGGTGGCCGCGCCGGACGGGGCGCTGGGCAGCCTCGGCTTCAGCCTCCACCCGCGCTCGACTCCGCTGCCGACGACGGGCGCGGTCGTGGTGCGCGTCGGCCGCATCGGCTTCCACGTGACGGTCAAGGACGCGCAGGGCGAGGTGGTCAGCGAGGGCGCGCCCAACGTGCCGCGCGTCGAGGGCGGCCTCGATCTCGACGGCCTGACCGCCCGCCTCGCCGCCCTGCGGGCCGCGCACCCGGACGCGCAGGCCGTCGTGCTGCACCCCAACGACGAGATGACGCTCGACGAGCTGGCCCCCGTGCTGGCGCGCCTGCACGGCGCCGGCGGTGGTCCGACCTACGCCCTGGTCGCGCTCGCCCTCCGGTAGCCGCCTGGTCGCGGCCCGGTGCGGGTCGTCGTCTACCGGGTCCAATCACACCCCCCGAGTCGGTGCCGCGCGGCGCCGGGCCGTTTCAGCGGTGGACCGGAAGGGCTGCCTGCATGCACGCGCGTCGACTCTCTGCCGAGACCCCGCCGCCGGCCGACCTGCATCGGCTGATCGGCACCGTCGTCAGCCGCCGCTTCCGGGTGCTGGACGTGCTGCACGGAGGGCCCCACGGCACCCTCTACGAGGTCGAGCCCCCCGGCGTCGGGCGCTCACGCCGCGCGCTGAAGACGCTGGAGCGGCCCGAGGCCCGCGAGCCGGAGGCGCTCGCTCGGCTGCGCCGCTTCGCCGAGCGCGCCCGTGATCTCGACGACCCCCACGTGGCCCGCGTCCACGGCGTCGACACCCTGCCCGACGGCACGCCCTACGTGGTGTCCGAGTGGCTGCCCCTCGGCACGCTGGACGATCACCTGGCCCACCACGGCGATCTGCCCTTCGCCCGCGTGGTCGATCTGCTGCGGGGTGTCGCCCAGGGCCTGGCGGCGCTGCACGGGCGCGGCCTGGTGCACGGCGATCTGCGCCCCGGCCACGTGCTGGTGAACCCCGATCGTTACGGCTTCGAGCGCATCGTGCTGGTGGACGCGGGGCTGGCGGCGGCGCTCGATCCCGCGCCGGGCCCCGCCGTCGACGAGGCGCTGCTGCACCGCGCGCCCGAGCGCATCGCGGGTCGCCCGCCCAGCCCGGCGGCCGACGTCTACGCCTTCGGCGTGCTGGCCTGGCGGCTGCTGGCGGGCCGCGCGCCCTTCGCGCCGGACGATCCCCGCGCGGCCGCGGTGGGCCCGGATCCCGCTGCGCAGCTGCGCTGGCTGCACCTGCACGCCGCGCCCGAGCGGCCCTCGCTGCATCGGACCGCGCCGCCCTTCGGCCCCGCGCTCGAGGCGGTGATCGGGCGGGCGCTGGCCAAGCGCCCCGCCGAGCGTTATCCGGATGGCTGCGCGCTGCTCGACGCCCTCGACGAGGTGCTCGACGACGACGCGCTCGAGCCGGCCATCGAGGTCGACGACGCCGATCTCGATCGGCTGTTCCAGGACGCGACGCCCGTGGCCCCGCCGCCCGCCGCGGCCACGCCGCCGCCCGCCGCGCCCGCCCCCCGCGAGGCCGAGCGCCCCGAGCCCGCGCCCGCCCGGCACCCGCTCGTACCCTGGGCGCTCGCCGGCCTCGCCGCGGGCGCCCTGATCGCGATCCTCACCGCCCTCCTCTGATCACCCGCCGCCCTGGGCGCGCTTGACCCCCGCGGTCGCCTCGGGAATGCTGCCGCCTTCGTGCATCGCCGCGTCGGAGGAGCTGACCGTGCGCCACCTGGCTCCCTTCCTCCTGCTCGCGACCCTGGCCCACGCGGAGACGCCCATGCCGGACCCGCCCCGGGCGCCGCTCACCGAGACGCTGCACGGCGTCGCGGTGGACGACCCCTACCGCCCCCTCGAGTCGATGGACACCGCGGCCGCCTGGATCGACGCCCAGAACGCGCGCACCGACGCCTGGCTGGCGGCGCACCCGCGCGACGGCGTGGCCGAGCGACTCGAGGCCCTGTTCCGCATCGGCTACGTGGGCAGCCCGCAGCGCGCCGGTGATCGCGTCTTCTTCGTGCAGAAGCTGCCCGGCGCCGAGCAGCCCGCGCTGTTCGTGGCGCGCGACGGCGAGCCGCCGCGCGTGCTGATCGATCCCATCGCCCTCGACGCCGGCGGGCGGGTGGCCCTCGACTGGTACCACGCCAGCCAGGATGGTCGCCGCGTGGCCTACGGCCTGTCGAAGGACGGGGACGAGGTCAGCACGCTGCGCATCATCGAGGTCGACACCGGCGCGGTGCTCGACGACGCCATCCCCAACACGCGCGCGTGCTCGCTGAGCTGGCTGCCCGACGGCAGCGGCTTCGTGTACACGCGGCACCAGGATCGCACCGCCTACGATCGGCACGTCTACCTCCATCGCATCGGCGACGCCTGGGCCGACGACGTGCGCCTGATGGGCAAGGAGCGCCTGCCCGACCGCGCCGACTGGCCCAGCCTGGGGCTGAGCCCCGACGGTCACTGGCTGGCCGTGGTGCGCTACCGAAGCTGGTCGGAGAGCTCGCTGCACCTGCTCGACCGCCGCGCGAACCGCTGGATCGACGTGGACACGGGCGGCCAGGAGGGCATCTGGTCGGTGCCGGAGTTCGGCGACGGGCTGTTCTACGCGACCAGCACCCACGGGCATCCGAACGGGCGCGTGGTGGCCTTCGAGCCCGGCAGATCCGACCCGGCGCATTGGCGTGAGGTCGTGGGCGAGGGCGCATGGCCCATCCAGGGCGCCGGGCTGGTGAAGGGCGGGCTGGTGGTGCAGCGCCTGGTCGACGCGGTGTCGCAGGTGACGCTGCACGGGCGCGACGGCGCGCCGCACGGCGAGCTGAAGACACCGGTGCCGGGCACCATCGACGGCCTGTCGACGCGCCCGGACGAGGCCCGCGTGCTGTGGTCGTTCAACTCGTTCTTCTACCCGCCGACCCTGTTCGAGACGACGACGGGGCCCAAGGGCGCCGAGGCCACGCGCACGGTCCTGCAGGTCGACACCGACCTCGACCTCGACGCCTACACCGTCGAGCAGGTCGAGTACCGCAGCTACGATGGCACGGCCGTGCCGATGTTCCTGGTGCACAAGAAGGGCCTCGTGCGGGACGGCAGCCACCGCACGCTGCTGTACGGCTACGGCGGCTTCAGCGTGCCCCTCACGCCGACCTTCGCGCGCAACGTGCTGTTCTGGCTCGAGCAGGGCGGCGTGTACGCGGTGGCCAACCTGCGCGGCGGCGGCGAGAAGGGCGAGGCCTGGCACGACGCGGGCAAGCTGGGCCGCAAGTTCCAGGTGTTCGCCGACTTCGAGTACGCGCTGCGCCACCTGGTGCGCGCCGGCTACAGCCGCCCGGATCGCCTCGCGATCATGGGCGGCAGCAACGGCGGCCTGCTCGTCGGCGCGACCCTCACCCGCGTGCCGCATCTCTTCGCCGCCGCGGTGGCCCGGGTGGGGTTGTACGACATGGTGCGCTACCACACCTTCCCGCCCGCCGAGCTGTGGAAGCAGGAGTACGGCGATCCCGATGACGCGGCGCAGCTGCCCTTCCTGTGGGCCTACTCGCCCTATCACCAGGTGGTGGACGGGGTGCGCTACCCGGCCGTCCTGGCGTCGGCCGCCGAGAACGACACGCGGGTGCACTGGGCCCACACGGCGAAGTTCGTGGCGCGGCTGCAGGCGGCCCAGGCCGGTGAGGCGCCCATCCTGATGCGCTTCGAGCGCGCGGCGGGGCACGGCGCGGGCAAGGCCACGCGCGCGGTGACGCGGGAGTACGTCGAGTTGTACCGATTCCTGATGGCGTCGTTGGGGGGCGAAGGGTGAAGCGGACGGGGGTGTTGGTGGTCAACCTGGGCTCGCCGGATGCGCCGGAGCCTGGGCCGGTGCGGCGCTATCTGCGCGAATTTCTCAATGATCCTCGGGTGATCGATATCAACCCGATCGGCCGCTTCCTGCTGCTGAACCTGATCATCCTGCCCTTCCGGCCGGCGAAGTCGGCCGAGGCGTACCAGAAGATCTGGACCGCCGAGGGCTCGCCGCTGATCGTCCACGGCCACGCGCTGGTCGAGGGCATGCGCGCGCGCCTGCCCGACTGCACCGTCGAGCTGGCGATGCGCTACGGCAACCCGTCCATCGAGGCCGGCCTCGAGGCGCTGTACCGCGCGGGCGCCGATCGCATCGTCGTCTTCCCGCTGTACCCGCACTACGCCGCGAGCTCGACGGGCAGCACGCTGGAGAAGGTGTACGCGCTGGCCGCTCGGCGCTGGAACACGCCCAACCTGGCCGTCGTGCCGCCCTACTTCGACCACCCCGGCTTCATCGGGGCCTTCACGACGGTCGGGCGCCCGGTGCTCGACGAGATGAAGCCCGATCACGTGCTGCTCAGCTTCCACGGCCTGCCCGAGCGCCACATGCTCAAGAGCGACGAGCGGGGCGATCACTGCCTGAAGCGCGACGACTGCTGCGCCGAGGTCGGCTTCGCCAACCGCAACTGCTACCGCGCCCAGTGCTACGCCACCGCGCGGGGCATGGCGGCCGAGCTGGGGCTGGGCGCCGACGACTACACCGTGTGCTTCCAGAGCCGCCTGGGTCGGACGCCTTGGATTCAGCCCTACACCGACGAGGTGCTCGTCGAGCTGGCCAAGAAGGGCGTGCGCAAGCTGGCGGTCTTCTGCCCGGCCTTCACCGCCGACTGCCTCGAGACGCTCGAGGAGATCGGCATGCGGGCGCTCGAGGACTTCAAGGCGGCCGGGGGCGAGGCGCTGCAGTTGGTGCCCTCGCTCAACAGCCACCCGGCGTGGATCGAGGCGGCCACGGATCTGGTGGTGCAGTCGGCGCGGGATTGGATCGAGGGGTCGACGCCGGCCCTCACGGTGCACGGCGCGGCCTGACGCGCGGCGTCAGCGCCGCCGCGTCCGTCAGCGCCGCGTCCGTCAGTGCCAGGTGCCCGGCGGGGCGGTGTGCAGCTCGAGCAGCAGGCGCCCCATGGCGTCGCAGGCCAGCCGCAGCCGCGCGTGGACGTCCGGGTTCTCGAACAGCGTCTGCTTCAGCTGCGGATCGCTGATGGCGTGCATGCCGACCAGGTTGGTCAGCTCCGCCGCGTCCTCGGCCTGCCCCAGGATGAGCTGCAGCGCCTGCTGCGCGCCGGGCGAGCGCTCGGCCAGCTGGTGCAGCAGGTCGCGCAGCCGGTGCTCCAGGGGATCGTCCGGCGAGGTGTGATCCGGGTGGCGCGCCACCATCACCTCGCGGAAGGCGCGCTCGGGCGGATGCTCCCGCATCAGCCGCACGCGCTCGAGGCCGCGCACGACGATGTCGTAGCGCCCGTCCTCGCGATCATGAGCGGCCAGAATCACCCCGGCGCCCAGCAGCGGGTACACCGGCGGCCGGCCCTCGTAGTCCGCCTCGTAGCCCGGCCGCAGCGTGCCGATGGCCAGCGCGCCGTCGGCGGCGGCCAGGGCGTGCTCGACCATCTCCACATAGCGGGGCTCGAAGACGTGCAGGGGCAGCAGGGCGCCGGGGAAGAGCCACACCCCGGGCAGCGGGAACATCGGCAGGCGGTTGCGTTGGGCGGGCGACAGCTGGACGGGGCGCTCTTCCATGCGGCGCAGTATAGCGAATCGATCGGCGGGCGACCGGCCGTTCAGCGCGCGGCGTACTTGCGGGCGCCCTCGACGTAGTGCCGCCAGGCGTAGTCGATCCAGCCCGTCTCGCGCGCGTTGACCGGCCGCACGATGCGCATGGGGTTGCCGAACACCAACGAGCCGGGCGGGATGGTCTTGCCGCCGGTGATGAGGGTGCC
>JAUHXL010000761.1 GCA_030426945.1 bacterium | reverse complement strand
TCCCGGTGGGGGTGACCTGTCGTCTCTGCACGCGCATGGACTGCGAGCAGCGCGCGATGCCCCCGCTGCAGGTGCCCCTGGCGGTGGACGAGCACGTGCGCGGCGTCAGCTTCTACGCGCCGGCCGCGGCGGATGGGTGAGGCGCCTCAGCGCGCGATCCACCCGGTGGCGTAGCTGCCGTCGCTGGCGATGTCTTCGGGGGCGGCGCGGTAGGTCTGCTCGAGGAAGAGGTCCATCTCGTCGGCCCGTACGCACTCGGCCTGCCAGCGCCAGGTCCAGGTGACCACGGCGACGGTGGTGGGCAGGTCGGGGTAGGGGGTCAGCACGTAGCGGAAGGGGCCGCCCTCGTCGTCGGGGCGACCGTCGGCGTAGGCGCGCAGCGCGTCGACCGTCTCGGCGGGCGCACAGGGGTGGTACAGCAGCGCGGCGCCGCCGTGCTCGAGGTTGTGCAGCCAGCGCTGCGGCGGCAGGTAGTCGTACTCGCCCCAGCGCGCCCACCGTCCGCGGTGGTCGCCGCTCGAGGGCGGGTGATCGGCGTAGCTCAGCGGCTGGTCGTCGGCGATGTGGGCGTTGCCGCGCAGGTCGTCATGGTCGCCGACGCCTTCGACGCAGTCGGGGGCTTTCCACTCCGGTTGGTCGCAGGTGGCCGCGACGCGATCCTCGACGACGGCGCCGCCCGCGTCCGGCGCGGCGTGGGCCGGCGGCGGATCCTCGCTGCCGGTGATCGAGCCGCCGCCGGGCGCCTTGGGCGGCAGCTCGGTCTGGCCCTTGGGCGGATCGCAGGCCCACAGGGCGAGGGCGGCGGCGAGGGGGAGCAGGCGCGTCATCGACTTCCTCCGGGGCGCGACCGGCCCCTTCTACGCGAGGCCGGCCGGCCGGCTCAACCGGCAGACCAGCGTTGGGGTGCAATCCGGCCTCTGCGGGCTTCGTCGTCGTGGTCGTGGTCGTGGTCGTGGTCGAAGACGGCCACGCCGCCAGCGGCTGCCGCCCGTGGCGCCCGCGAGGACGACTCGCGCTCGGGCCGCTCTGCGTGCGGTTGCCGAGGATTGCCGGCCGTGCTGCGCGTCGCGGCTGAGCGACTTGCATGGCACGTCGCCCGACCGCTCGACCACGACGACGACGACGACCACGACCACGATGAGAAAGTGGGATTTGCACCCCCAGCGTTGCGTCCTCGGCCCCGCTCTGGCATCACCCGCCGGTGAACGCCCACCCCCACGCCGGCCCCGTGCGCGCCGAGCTGCGCGCGACGCTGCGCCTCGCCTGGCCCCTGGCCCTGGCGTTCGGCGGTAACCAGCTCCTCGGCGTGGTCGACACGGCGGTCGCCGGGCGCCTGGGCGAGGTCGCGATCGCGGCGACCGGCCTCGCGAACAGCATCTTCTTCGGCTGCTGCATCCTGGCCATGGGCACGCTGATGGCGCTCGATCCCGTGGCGTCACAGGCCCTCGGCGCCGGTCGCCCGGGCGTCGCGCGGCGCGCCCTGCGCGAGTCGATGTGGCTGGCGGGCGCGATGAGCCTGCCGGTGATGCTGCTCATCGCGGTGGTGCACGGCCCGGCGATGGCGGCCGTCGGCGTCGGCGCCGAGACGGCCGACGCGGTCGCCGCGTACCTCTGGGCGCGCACGCCCTCGGCCTTTCCCCTGCTGGCTCACACGGCCCTGCGCAGCTATCTGCAGGCGCGCCACCACGCGCGGCCGGTGCTGCTGGGCACCATCGCGGCGAACGTCGTGAACGTGCCGCTCAGCATCTACCTGGGCTTCGGCGACGACGCGCTGCGCGGCGTCGGCCTGCCCGGGATCGGCTTCGACGGGTGGGGCGTCTTCGGTCTGGCGGTGGCGTCGACCGTCGTGATGGTGCTGCAGATGGTGGTGCTGCTGATGGCGCTGCGCCGCCTGCCGCCGCCGCCCGACGCCGGGCCGCCCACCCGCGCGGGCATGGCGATCATCCTTCGCTTGGGCTGGCCCATCGGGACGGCGTACCTCGCCGAGGCCTCGTCCTTCGTCGTCACCACCGTGCTGGCCGGCGCCTTCGGCGCGGTGGCGGTGGGCGGCCACAACGTCGCCCTGCAGCTCGTCTCGTTCACCTTCTCGATGTGCTTCGGGCTCAGCGCGGCGAGCGCCGTGCGGGTGGGGCACGCGGTGGGGGCGCGAGACCCGATCGGGGCCCGGCGCGCCGGCTTCGTGGGCATGGGCGCCGGGACGGTCTTCATGGCCTGCAGCGCGCTGATGTTCGCGTCGGCGGCGGGCCCGGTCGCGCGGCTGGTGACCGACGAGCCCGCGGTGGTCGACGCGGCCGTCCCGCTGCTGCACGTGGCCGCGGTGTTCCAGTTGTTCGACGGCCTGCAGGCGGTGGCCGCCGGCGCCCTGC
>JAUHXL010000760.1 GCA_030426945.1 bacterium | reverse complement strand
CCGACGAGGGGGAGCTGGTGTTCGTCTCGGGCAACCCGGGCAGCACCGACCGCCTGAAGACGCCCGCCGAGCTCGAGTTCCTGCGCACGGTGGCCTACCCCTTCTTCTTGGCCCACCTGCGCGCCCGAGCGAAGCAGCTCGAGGCCTACATGGCGAAGGGCGAGGCGCAGCAGCGGGCCGCGCGCGACACCTACTTCGGCGTGACGAACGGCATCAAGGCCATCGCCGGCGAGCTCGACGGGCTGAACGATCCGGCGCTGCTGCAGGCCGTGCGCGCCCGGCACGACGCCGTCACCGCGAAGCTGGCCGCGCTGCCCGAGGCCGAGCGGGCGCGCCTGCTCGAGGCGTGGCCGGCGCTCGAGCGCGCCTTCACCGCCTACGCCGCGTTCTACGAGCAGTACGCCGTCACCGAGCGACGCGCCGGCCCCGCGGGCGATCTGGTGCGCATCGCGCGCACCCTGCTGCGCCTCGGCGACGAGCTGACGAAGCCCGACGCCGAGCGCCTGCGCGAGTACCGCGACAGCGGCCTGCAGAGCCTCGAGCTGCGGTTGTTCAGCGAGGCGCCCATCGATCCGGGCCTGCAGGTCGAGGAGATCGCGCTGGGCCTCGAGGCGATGCAGAAGGTGCTGGGGGCCGACGACCCCACCGTGCAGGCCGCGCTGGGCGGCGCCACGCCCCGCCAGGTGGCGGAGCGCGTGGTCGCCGGCACGAAGCTGGCCGACGTCGCCGTGCGCAAGGCGCTGCGCGCGGGGGGCAAGGCGGCCGTCGACGCCGCGAAGGATCCCCTCATCGAGCTGGTGCGCGCCTACGACGCCCGCGCCCGCGCGCTGCGCAAGCGCTACGAGGACACCGTCGAGAGCGTCGAGGGCGCCTACGCCGGCCGCATCGCCGAGGCGTGGGCGAAGGCCTACGGGCAGAGCGTCTACCCCGACGCCACCTTCACGCTGCGGCTGAACCACGGCGTCGTGAAGGGCTACACCGAAGGCCGCGCGCCGGTGCCGTGGCACACGACCATCGGGGACGCGTTCGCCAAGTACGACGCGGCCAAGGGCGCCGAGCCCTACGGGCTGCCCAAGAGCTGGCTCTCGGCGCGCGACCGCCTGGACCTCGCGACGCCCTACAACTTCGTGAGCACCAACGACATCATCGGCGGCAACTCGGGCAGCCCGGTCTTCGACGCGCAGGGGCGCGCCGTCGGCCTGATCTTCGACGGCAACCTGCAGCAGCTGCCCAACCGCTTCCTGTACCGCGAGGGCGCGGCCCGCTCGATCAGCGTGCACACCGCGGCGATCGTCCACGCGCTCGACCGGGTGTACGACGCACAGGCCCTGCGCGCGGAGCTGCTCGAGGGCAAGAAGCCGGGCGCGGCGCCGCCGAAGAAGTAGGGCGCTTCAGGTCGAGGCGAGCGGGCCGATCTCGGCGCGCAGCGTCTCGATGGCCGCGCGGCAGCGGGCCTTCAGCTCCTCGAGGTCGTCGAGGCCCAGCCCTTGCGTCGGGATGGGCGCGCCCACCGTGACCAGTGCCCGCGCGAAGCCGAAGCGCCAGTCGTGCTTGGCCAGCGCGGTGCGCGTGCCCGCCACCGCCAGCGGGAGGATCGGGGCCTGGTGCTCGATGGCGAGGCGGAACGCCCCGTCCTTGAAGGGCAGCAGGTCCTCGGTCTTCGAGCGCGTGCCCTCGGGGAACACCATGACCGACATGCCGCGGTCGAGGTAGCGGCCCAGCCGGGCCATCGCCGCGCGGGCCGACTCGCGGGTGCCCCGCTTCACCGGCACGTCGCCCGACAGCCACATGCTCCAGCCGACGATCGGGATCTTGAACAGGACCGCCTTGCCCAGCCACTTCATCTCCCAGGGCAGGTGCGAGATGAGGAAGGGGTCGGCCTGCGACTGGTGGTTGCTGATGACCACCATGCCCTTGGGGCGCGGGCGGGGCGTCGCGCCGTGCACGTTGAAGCGCCACATGGGGGTCAGCTTGCACGCGGCGACGGCGACCAGCCGGTAGATGCGCCCGGTGATCGTCCAGTTGCGGTCGAAGGGCCAGGTCAGCGGCGCCGCGACCACCTGCAGGCAGAGCCCGGCGATCTGACACAGGCCGATGGCGATCCAGGTCCAAATCGACAGAACGGTGCGCATCCTCGCTCCCGGCGCCCACGCCGCCCCCGCGGCGGCGGGGCCCATTCTGCCCGGCCTCGTGGCGCGAGGCGAGTAAGAGACGGCGACCGCGCGCGACAGGTAAGGTGGCCGCGGGAGGTGGCGAGTGCGCGCGTGGTGGGTGACGACGGCGGTGGCCCTGGCGGTCGGGTGTGGTTTCACGCCCGAGCCGTCGAAGATGGACGACGGCGCGGGTGGCGCGACGGACGCGGGCGCCGCGGGCCGCGG
>JAUHXL010000759.1 GCA_030426945.1 bacterium | reverse complement strand
GTGCTGTGGATGCGCGGCGCGCCCATGCCGTGCACCGCCTCGTGGCAGCGGCGCACGGCCGCGAAGACCGCGTCCCATTCGCCCTCGATGGTGGTGCCGTAGGCGTGGAGTCGGTGGTCGAGGCCGCTCTCGGCCAGCACCCGCTGGCAGGCCGCGACGTGCGGCGCGACGGAGGTGCCGACGCCCACGGGCACCAGACACAGATCGATCATGACGTGCATGCGCTCACTCCTCTCTGCCCGACGCGGTAAGACGCGCCGGCTGGGGCCGTCGTGCTATACGCCTCGGTCGTGGCGGGGAGGAAGAGGCGTGCGCAGCAGCATCGGTTTCATCGCAACCCTGGGCGCCGCGCTGGTCGCGGCGGGCTGTGACGACGGCGGCGCTGCGGCGCCGGCCGACGCCGCGGCCCCGGCGCCGGTGGTCTGGTCGGCGGCCTTCGACGCCGAGGACGAGGGCGCCTTCCTGAGCGTCTGGGGCGGCGGCCCGGACGCGATCTACACGGTCGGCGGCCAGCCCGAGAGGGGCGTGGCCTGGCGCTTCGACGGCGCCGCCTGGGCGCCGGTGGCCGGCCTGCCCGACGTGCCGCTGATCAACTGGGTCCACGGCGTCGGTGACCACGTCTTCATGGCCTGCAACGCCGGCATCGTGCTGCATCGCGAGGGCGACGGCGCCTGGACGCGCATGGAGACCGGCGAGGATCAGCCCCTCTGGGGCATCTGGGCGGCGGCGCCGGACGACGTGTGGGCCGTGGGCGGGGACGCGGCGCGGCGGGAGGGGGAGGATCCGCTGCTCCTGCACTACGACGGCGCGACGTGGACGCGCGCGACGCTGCCGGCGGTCGACCGGCCCTACAAGGCGCTGTTCAAGGTGTGGGGCACGGGGCCCGACGACGTGCACGCGGTGGGACAGCGGGGCGTGGCGCTGCGCTGGGACGGCGCGACCTGGACGCAGGCGCTCACGGGCACCGCGGACGACCTGATCAGCCTCTGGGGCACCGGGCCGACGGACATCGTCGCGGTGGGCGGGCGCAGCAACGGGGTGCTGGCCCGCTGGGATGGGTCGGGCTGGACGAGCGAGATCCTGGTCGGCGAGCCCGGCCTCAACGGCGTGTGGGTCGACGCCACGGGCATCGCGTGGCTCGTCGGCGACAAGGGCCGTGTGTTGCGGGTGCGGCCGGGCAGCTTCGAGGCGGCCCGGGAAGACAGCGGGACGCGCACGCTGCTGCACGGCGTCTGGGGAACCGCCGCTGGCCATCGGGTGGCGGCAGGCGGCACACTGAGCGCCAGCCCGCCCTGGGCGGGCGTCGTGATCGAGGTGGGTCGATGAGCCGGAACTGTGTGTACGTGTGCGCGGTCATCGCCGCGCTGACGCTGCTGGCGTGTGACGACGGGAGCGAGGACGCGCCCGAGGCGCCGGACGCCGCGATCGCCGAGGGCATCTTCGCGAAGCCGGGGGCCATCCGCCCGTCGGCGACCGCCGAGCAGCGCGCCGTCTTCGAGCGCGGTGAGGCGGTCGCGAAGAAGCGCTTCACGCCGGCCGAGGGCCTCGGGCCGACCTTCAACGTGACCTTCTGCGCGGCCTGCCACGAGAAGCCGGTCTTCGGCGGCTCGGCCGGGCGCTACCGCGACTTCTTCATCCATGGGCAGCGCACCGGCGAGGGCACCTTCTTCCTCAGCGGTGATCGCTCGGGCATCCTGGCGGCCTACGACGTCGACCCCGCGACGCCGCGCCCCATGCCCGACGCCGCCGCCAACGTCTACGCGCTGCGCAACCCCATCCCCTTCTTCGGGGTGGGCCTGATCGCCGAGCTGCCCGAGGAGGCGATCCTCGCGAACGCCGATCCCGACGACGCCGACGGCGACGGCATCAGCGGACGCCCCAACTATGATCGCGGCTTCGTCGGGCGCTTCGGGATGAAGGCGCAGACGGTGAGCATCGAGGGCTTCATCCGCGGGCCCTTGTTCAACCACGTCGGGCTGACCAGCGATCCGTTGACCCCCGAGCTGCAGGACCGGCTGCCGGTGCCCTCGGCGGCGGTGGATCGCGCGGACGCGCTGACCGTGGCGGACGGCCTGTCGCAGCGCGGCTTCCATCAGGCGGCCGCGCCGGCGGAGCCGCTGACCGATGGCGACGCGGCCCCGGATCCCGAGCTCTCGCCGCAGGCGCTGTTCGATCTGGTGAGCTGGTCGATGCTGCTGGCCGCGCCCGAGCCCGAGCCGCCGACCGAAGAGAGCACCCGCGGGCGCGGGGTCTTCGCCACCGTGGGCTGCGCGAAGTGCCACGTGCCCGCGCTGGTGGGCCCGCGCGGCGCCATCCCCCTGTACAGCGATCTGCTGCTGCACGACATGGGCGAGGAGCACGCCGACGGCCTGACGATGGGCCTGGCCG
>JAUHXL010000758.1 GCA_030426945.1 bacterium | reverse complement strand
TCACGTGATCGCTCAGATCGGGGTGGTCGGGCAGGTCGATCGTCGATAGCCAGGCGGCGAGCGCCGCGTCGCTGCGGGTGAGCACGTCGGCCGGCGCGGGCCCCTCGGCGAGCGCGGCGCGCGCCTCGGCGGCGGTGGGCGCGGCGACCAGCACGACCGCGCCGGTCGCCACGTCGCCCTCGAAGGTCAGCGGCGCCCGCAGCGCGCTGTTCGCCTCACCCACCGCCAGCCCGTGGCCGGCGAGCTCGCCGTCGGCCGCGTCGGCCCACGCGTCGTCGGCCTGCCACACGAAGCCCTCGCGCTCGGCCAGCGGCGGCCCCTCGGGGCAGCGCAGCACGTCGAGCAGCATGGGATCGATCGGCAGGGGCACGTCGGGGAAGCGCGCCTTCAGATCGGCGAAGTTGTCGAGCAGCGCGTCCGCGGCGGCACACAGGGGCGTCGCGTCCTGCCCGATCTGATGCTGATCGGGCGCGGGCACCGTGGTCAGCGCCAGGTACGCGCCGGGGGAGTAGACCGCGTCGAGGTCGGCGGCGAGGCCGGCGAGCGCCTCGGCGTCGGGCGCGCCGGCGCGCAGCTGGGCGCCGAGTGGCCCGTAGTCCACCGCGGGCGCGGCGAGCAGGCTGGTGACGCTGTCGCGGATGTTCTGGTCGGCGGGGTGGAAGTGCAGCGCCGCGCCCACCGACGCGTCCCACAGCGCCGCGAAGTCGTTGCGGCCGTCGTAGGCCCAGTCGGCGATGGGCAGCTCGGGCACGCGGTTGTTGGGCGGGGAGGGGGACAGGTTGGCGTACACCAGCAGCCAGGCCGCGGCGACGTCGGCGCCGGCCGCGCGTTCGACGCGGACGTGGCGCACCAGGCGGTCGGCCGCGCCGGCCTCGACCGGGTCGACCGCGTCGGTGACGGTCACGGTGAGGTCGTCCGCGGCGTACACCGTCTCGACGTTGGCCCCGTCGCCCGCGTAACCCTGGCTGATGGCCCAGCCGGCGTCGCCGCGCAGCCAGCGCACGGTGCGCGCGCCCGCGGCGTCCTCGAGCACCAGCCCGAGGAACGCGCCCGCGGCCTCGGGGGCGCCGAAGCGCGGCAGGTCGCGCGCCTCGAACGCGTTCGACGCGATGTACGCCAGCTGGTCGGTCTGGCTGGCGTTGGGCCAGGTCAGCACGGTCAGCTCACCGGCCGCCGAGACGCCGAGCGCCAGGCGGCCGTGGCCCGTGATGGCGTTGACGTTGCTGGCGCCGAACAGATGCTCGACGGTGTCGAGGGTGCTGTGGGCGTGGGCCGCGCCGGCGAGCAGCGTGGCGGTGATCAGGCCGAGGCGTGCGTGTCGCATGGGCGCATGATGGAGCGCCCGGGGCCGCCCTGTCACGCGGTCGCGAGGAAGAGGGTCGCGAGATCGAGGCGGCGCAGCTCGCCGAGCACGATCGGCGGCACGTCCACCAGGGTCAGGGTCTTGCCCCGCACCGCCAGGAACGAGTGAAGGCGCAGCAGCGCGGCCACCTGGGTGGGCCCGAAGTCGCGGACGCTGTCGAGCGACAGCTCGATGCCCCGCCGGCCCGCGAGCGGCAGCCCGGTGAGAGGCGAGAGCGCGCAGGGGCAGTCGATCCGTGGGGCTCTCACCCGAACGGCGCGGTGGTCCATTGTCCCTCCCCGGACGGAGGCGCGCCTTCGCGCCGCCGGCCGCCGTCCCTGGCGGCCACCGGCGATGCTGGCACCGGCGAGGTGGAGCGTCAAAGAAACAGCCTGTGATGGGAAGCCATCACAGGGTGAGGGGTCCGGGCGTCCCCGCCGCGACCCCCTCGCCCTCGCGGACGAACGCTGCTAGCGTCCCCGTCGGAGGTGCCCGATGCCGTTCGACTGGATGACCGTCCCGCACGCCCCCGCCGCCGCCGCGCTGCGCGAACAGACCGAGCGCGCCCTGCGCGAGCGGGCGCGTCTGCTGCATCGCCTGGGCTACGACGCCCGCTACGCCGCGGATCGCTGTCGCCGCGACCTGGCCTGGGAGTTCGAGCTGACGCCGCCCGCGCCCCTCGACGACGACGCGGTCGACGCGATCATCGAGGGGGTCTTCGGCGTGAAGCCCACGCGCGCCGAGGCGAAGCAGCCGGCCAAGCGCCGCCGGGCGAAGAAGGGCGCCTGACGCCGCCGCGCCGGTCCGGCGCGGTCGGCCGAGCGCCCCGCCTCACCCGGCGTCGCCCGCCAGGATGTCCTCGACGGCCCGCACCTTCTCGTCCATGTGCTGCACCTTGTCGGTGCGTGTGCCGATGCGCGCTGTGCTGTGGATGCGCGGCGCGCCCATGCCGTGCACCGCCTCGTGGCAGCGGCGCACGGCCGCGAAGACCGCGTCCCATTCGCCCTCGATGGTGGTGCCGTAGGCGTGGAGTCGGTGGTCGAGGCCGC
>JAUHXL010000193.1 GCA_030426945.1 bacterium | reverse complement strand
GAGATCGACGTGCCGGTGCGGGCGGCGGACGTCGACATGGACGGCCTGCCCGACACCTGGGAGGCGGGGGTCTGCGACGGCGAGGGCAACTGCCTCAGCGGGGGCGATCCCGACGACGCGACGGCGGATCCCGACGGGGACGGGCGCGACACGATCACCGAGTGGATGGAGGGCACCGATCCCTTCGGCTACGACGGCCCGGAGCGGCCCACGCTGGTCGAGCCGGCCGACGGGCTGCGGGTGCCCACGCGGACGCCGGCGCTGGTGGTGGCGCCCATCGCCAACGGGCTCGAGGAGGACGTGCTGGTCGTCTTCGAGATCCACGCCGACGGCGACGAGAACGACGTCGTCGTGCAGAGCGAGCCCATCGTGCAGCCGGCCGAGGGGCCGACCACCTGGGCGCCGCCCGAAGGCGCCCTCGAGGAGGACGTCTTCTACGGGTGGCGTGTGCGGGCCACCAGCGGGGCGGCCGAGAGCGACTGGTCGGCCACCTGGCGCTTCCGCACCAACGCCGAGAACACCGCGCCGACCGCGCCGACGCCCCGGGCGCCGGCCGACGGCGCGCTGGTCGACAGCCGCCGGCCCGCGCTGTCGGTGCTGCCCTCGACGGACGTCGATGGCGACACGCTGCGCTACGTCTTCCGGCTGTACCGCGGCGCGGGCGAGGACGCGGTGTCGCTGGGCGCGGGCGGCGAGGGCGTCGAGCGCGACGGCTTCATCGAGTTCGTGCCGATGGCCGATCTGATCGAGAACGCGGTGACCTCGTGGGACGTGGTGGCCGAGGACGAGGCCGGCGCGACCTCGGCGCCGAGCGCGCGCTGGGCGCTGACGGTCGACACCGCGAACAGCGCGCCGGACACCCCCGACATCACCTACCCGGCGGATCGCAGCGTCGTGGACGCGCTGAAGCCCGTGTTCGTCGCCTGCTGCAGCGTCGACGACGACGACACGATGGTCGGCTACGTCTTCACGCTTCGGCTGGGGGACGGCGAGAACGACCTCGTCGAGACCAGCGCGCCGGTGATCGTCGCCGAGGGCGAAGAGGCCACCTGGACGCCGAGCGAGGCGCTCGTCGAGGACACGGCGTACCTGCTCGACGTGTTCGCGCAGGACGACGACGGCACGGTGTCGGGGACCATCGGGGTGCGCTTCTTCGCGTCGGTGCAGGACGACGCGCCGCCGACGCCGACGCCGACCGGCCCCGCCGAGGGGGCGAAGGTGCGCAAGCGGGAGGCGATCGTCACCTGGATGCCCGTCGAGGATCCCGAGGGCGCCGACGTGTCCTACATCGTCACCTACTGCGACGACACCAACGCCTGCGCGGACGCGCTGCCCCAGCGGCAGACGGGCTACAACCTCGAGCGTGACGTGATCGCCGGCGGCAAGTACACGTGGCAGGTGCGCGCGGTGGACGAGACGGGCAACCAGAGCGCGCCGAGCGAGCCGCGGGCCTTCACCGTCGAGCGCGAGACGACCGGCGGCGACACCGCCGACGGGGGCTGCGACTGTCGTGCGGACGCGGGGGCTCCCGCCACCGCGGGCTGGGCGCTGCTGCTGGTCGGGCTGCTCGGGCTGCGGCGCCGCCGCCGCTGAGCCCGGGCCGGATCACCCGGCCAGATCCTTCACCAACCGGAAGCCGATGTTGGGCACCGTGGCCCGCTGGGAGTGACCCCAGCGGCCCGCCGCGCGCGCGAAGAACGGGTACAGGCTGTAGGCCCCGCCGCGCACGGTCTTGTGCCCCGGCTCGAACCACGCGTCGACCCAATCGCGGATGCCGCCGGCCATGTCCCGCACGCCATAGGGCGACGTGTCGGTGGGGAAGCGTCCCACCGGCTGCGGGTAGGGGTTGCCCGGCACGCTGCCGCGCACGCAGCAGAAGGTGACGTCGAAGTGGTCGCCCCAGGGCAGGGGGCGGCCGTCGGGCCCGCGCGCGGCCTTCTCCCACTCGTCGTCGCGGGGCAGGCGGTAGGTCGCGCCGTCGATGGCGCTGCGCCAGGCGGCGTAGGCGCAGGCGTCCTCGTAGGAGACGAGGCACACCGGCCAGTCAGCCTCCCACAGATCGCCGTCGGGATCTCGGGCGGGCAGCGTCCAGCGGCCCTCGGCGTCGGGCGCGAAGAGCGGGCGCCCGCCCTCGCGGGGCACGCGGCGCAGGGCCTCGTCGGGCGGCAGGTCGTCGAGGAAGGCGAAGTAGGCGCCGCAGGTGACCGGGAAGCGGGCGATGGCGAAGGCGTCCACCCAGGTGAGGTGGGCCGGGTGGGCCAGCACCGCGGCCGGATCACCGCCCCGCATGTAGGTGCCTGCGGGTACGAAGACGTAGTCCGCGCCCAGCTCGGCCTCGCTCGGCACGCGCAGCGAGAAGGTCAGCTCGTCGCCGTGCCAGGCCATCACCGGCAGGCGCACCGGGCGGCGATCGGGCAGCCGCAGCTCGACCAGGTGCCGGCCGGTGGGCACCTCGGCCCCGAGCAGCGGGGTGGCGCCGAGGGCGCGGAGGGGCTCGGTCACCAGCACCCGATCACGCTCGACGTAGCGGTAGAGCACCACCTCGGCGCCGGGCGGATCGGTCTCGATGGACAGCGGGACCGTCGGCGCGAGGCGGCTCCGGTAGGTCGCGTCGTCGAAGCGCTCGACCTGCTCGAGGTGCTCGAGGGCCGCGCGGTGGTCGTTCGTCTCGCGCGCTTCGCGGTACTGGGCCCAGTGCAGATCGGCCAGGTGGCGGCGGGCCGAGGCGTGCTCGGGCTGGCGCTCGACGGCGCCCAGGAAGCGGCTCTCGGCGCGGGCCCGCGCCTGCTCGATCTCGGCGCGCAGCTCCCGATCACGGTCGATGGCCGCCCAGCGCTGGCGCTTCTGGTCGATGGGCTCGTGCCCGGTCAGCGCGGGTGCGTCGGCGAGCTGCGTGGCCAGCGCGCCCTGTTCGGCCTGCAGCGCAGCCAGCGCCCGCTGCACCTGCTCGCCCTCGGCCACCAGGCGATCGGCCTCGGCGCCGCGACGCTCACGCTCGCGCTCGCCGGTCAGGTAGCGCTCGAGATCGTCCCGCAGGGCGCGGGCCGAGGGGTAGCGATCCTCGGGCGCGTGGGCCAGCGCGCGCAGGCAGATCTCCTCCAGATCCGGAGGTACGGCGCGGTCGCCCGCGCGCGCCGAGGGCGGCTCGAGCTCACCCTTCGTCGTCGCGATGAGCACGACGAAGGCGCTGCCCCCGGCGAAGGGGCGGCTGCCGGTCAGCATCTCGTAGAGGATGGCGCCCAGCGCGAAGACGTCGGTGCGGGCGTCGATGCGGTCGTTGCGGCCCAGCGCCTGCTCGGGCGCCATGTAGCCGGGCGTGCCGACCACCGAGCCGTCCATCGTCAACAGATCGGCGGTGTGACCCGCGGGATCGACGGCGTCGCCCAGCGCGAGGTCGTCGGGGTGGCCGAGGCGCTTGGCGATGCCCCAGTCCATCACCAGCACCTCGCCGAAGTCGCCCACCATCACGTTGGCCGGCTTCAGGTCGCGATGGACCACGCCCTTCGAGTGTGCGTAGTCGACCGCCATGCAGATCTGGGTGAGCACCTGCAGCAGCCGGTAGAGGCCCACCTCGCCGCCCTCGGCCTGCCCGCCGGCCAGCAGCGCGGCGAGCGAGCGCCCGCGCACCCACTTCATCGTGAAGCAGGGCGCGCCCTCGGGCAGCGTGCCCATGTCGTACACCGGCACGACGTTGGGGTGCTCGAGCTGGGCCGTGATGCGGGCCTCGCGCACGAAGCGCCGCTGCGCCTGCAGCGGCACCGCGCCCGCGTGCAAGGCCTTGAGCGCCACCGTGCGCCCCATCAGCGCGTCGTCGGCGGCGACGACGCGCCCGACGCCGCCGCGGCCGATCTCGGCGCCTTGCGCGTAGCGTTGGGCGAAGCGCGCCGGATCGAGGCCCACCGTCAGCAACGCGGCGAACGAGGCGGTCGGATCGTCGGTCGACGGGGCGTCGCGGTGAGGTTCGGGTTCGACCTGCGTCCCGTCGTCCGAGGCGCCGACCACGGTGCGCTGCTCATAGCCCAGCGTGCCGTGGACCGCCGAGTGGAGGGAGCCGATCGTGGTCGCGTCCAGACCCAGCGCGCGCAGCCGCTGCGCCACCGAACCCTCGCGCGGCGTCGCGCCGGTGTCGTGCGCCACGCGGGCCAGCTGCTCCCCGGTGATCAGGCCCCGCTCGAAGGCGGCGAGGGCGAGGCGGAGGTCGACGGCGGCGTTCATCGGCGGAGGCTCACGGGGTGGGATCGCGCACGGTGTCCCTCGGGCGGCTCCGCGGCGACCCCACGAACCGCCCGGGCGCACGGCCGATTTGCGCCGACTTCGAGCAACGACGTACCGTACCAACGGCCCCGGAGCGAGGCAACGATGAGCACCCGACCGATCACCCTGACCCTCCTGTTCGGCCTGGCCCTCGTGGGGTGCGGCATCAACACCGAGCCGATCCCCGGGGACCAGGACGCCGGCTTCTCGACCGGCGGCGGGGGCATGCCCGGCGCCGACGACACCGGAGGGGTGGGCGCCGCCTCGGACGCAGGGTTGCCGGCGTCCCTCGGCGTGCCGGGCTTCAGCGCGTACACCGGCTGCGACCGGACCACCGCCTGCGACGAGACGTGCGCCGAGGATCTCGACTGCGAGGCGGGGGGCGCCACCAACCCGATCGAGTCCGGCGACGGGATGGACGCGGTCGTCCGCTTCGACGAGGCGCCCGTCGGCGACGAGGCCGAGCCGCTGATGCCCGGCGCGCACCGCTGGTACGACCTCGAGGCGGTCGACGGCCTCCAGTCCTTCCACGCCACGACGGATCCGCCCGATCAGCCGCTACTGCTGGTCGTCTACGACGGCGCCGGCGAGGTGCTGGGGCGCTCGATGGCCGGGCAGCCCTACGTGGTGATCGCGCCGCAGGATCCCGTCGAGCAGGCCTGGCTGCGCATCGTCTCGCGCGCCGAGGACGACGTCGCGCTGACCCTCGAGTGGCGCCGCGACGGGCAGTGACCTGCACCCGCGGTCGGTCCGCGCTATGCTGCGGCGCCGCGACCCCCTTCGAGAGCCCATGCGAACCCGTCTCCTGCCGCTGCTCGCCCTCGCCCTCGGGGCGCTCTGCGCCTGCTCGTCGGAGGGCAAAGGCGGTCGAGGGCGGGGGGCGGGGGACGCCGGGCCCGCCCCCGCCGCGCCCGTCGAGGTGATCACCCTCGCGCGCGGCGCCATCGCCGACGGCATCGAGGGCAGCGGCACGGTCGAGGCGACCCGACGAGCCACCGTGCGCGCGCGGGTCGGCGGCGTCGTGCGCGCGCTGAAGGTCGAGGAGGGCGACGCGGTCGAGGCCGGCGCCCCCCTCGCCGAGATCGAACGGCCCGGCTTCGACAGCCTGGTGGCGCAGGCGCGCGCCGACGTCGCGAAGGCCGCGGCCGATCTCGAGGCGGCCGATCGGCTGACGGCGCAGGGTCTGCTGCCGACCGCCGATCGCGACGAGGCGCGGCACGCGCTGGGGCGCGCGCGGGGCGCGCTCGAGCGGCAGAAGGCCGAGCGCGGGCTGGGCGCGGTCACGGCCCCCCTCGCCGGCGTCGTCGTCGCCCGGCAGGTCGAGCCCGGCGAGGCGATCAGCGCCGGGGCGCCGCTCTTCGAGGTGGCGGATCTGCGCGCCCTCGAGGTCAACCTGCCGGTGCCCGAGCGACACCTGGCGCGGCTGCGGGTGGGCGCGCCCGCCGAGATCACCGCCGAGGGGCTGGGCGAGACCGCGGGGCGGGGCCGGGTGGCGCGCGTGGCCCCCACCGTGGACGCGCGCACGGGCACCGTGAAGGTGACCGTGGATCTCGGCGACGGGGCGGTCAGCGAGGGCGTGCGCCTGCGTCCGGGCATGTTCGTGCGGGCGCGGGTGGTGCTCGATACGCGGCCCGACGCGGTGCTGGTGCCCAAGCGGGCGGTGGTCTATGAAGACGACCGGCCCTTCGTGTTCGTCGTCGAGGAGGGCATCGCCCGGCGCCGCGCGCTGACCCCCGGCTACGCTGATCGCGAGCACGTCGAGGCGCGGGCGGGGGTCGAGGCCGGCGCGTCGGTGGTCGTGTTCGGCCACCGGGGCCTCGAGGACGGCGCCAAGGTGCAGGTGGTCGCGCCGCCGACGCCCGAGGACGCGGGCGTCGACAGCGGCCAGGCGGGGTGAGGCGGATGAGCGAGCAGCTGCTTCGGGTGCGCGGGCTGACCAAGCACTTCCCGATCAAGCGGGGGGTCATCCCCAAGGTCGTGGGCCACGTGAAGGCGGTCGACGGGATCGACCTCGACGTCTTCGAGGGGCAGGCGGTGGGGCTCGTCGGCGAGTCCGGCTGCGGCAAGACGACGGCGGGGCGCTGCATCCTGCGGCTGATCGAGCCGACCGCCGGCGACATCCAGTTCATGGGGCGCGATCTGCGCGGGCTGAGCCGGGGCGAGCTGCGGCCCGTGCGGCGCGAGATGCAGATCATCTTCCAGGACCCCTTCAGCAGCCTGAACCCGCGGCGCACGGTCTTCGAGACGCTGGCCGAGCCGCTGCAACTGCACGGCATCTGCGACACCAAGCAGTCCCTGCGCGACGAGGTGCGCCGGCTGCTCGACCGCGTGGGCCTCGATCCCGACTACCTCAACCGCTACCCCCACGAGTTCTCGGGTGGCCAGCGCCAGCGCATCGGCATCGCGCGCGCGCTCGCGCCGCGCCCCCGCTTCATCGTGTGCGATGAGCCGGTCAGCGCCCTCGACGTCTCGGTGCAGGCGCAGATCCTCAACCTGCTGGCCGACCTGCGCGCCGAGCTGGGCCTGAGCTATCTGTTCATCGCCCATGACCTGGCGGTGGTGCGGCACCTGTGCGATCGCGTCGCGGTGATGTACCTCGGTCACATCGCCGAGGTGGGCGACACCGAGCAGATCTTCGCCCACCCGCAGCACCCCTACACGCGCGCGCTGCTCAGCGCGGTGCCGGTGGCCAAGCCGGGCGGGCGGCGCGAGCGCATGAAGCTCGAGGGCGACGTGCCGACGCCGATCGATCCGCCGAGCGGCTGCCGCTTCCACACGCGCTGCCCCTACGCCGTCGAGGCCTGTCAGCAGGCGACGCCCCCGCTCGAGGATCTGGGCGACGGGCATCGCGCCGCCTGCGCGCGCCTGGCCGCCATCGCGGACGAGGACGCGCGTCGAGCGTCCGCTGCCGGCTGACGCGCGCGCCGCGAGGCTGCTACCCTGCGCGCTCAGCCACAGGAGCCTGCCGCATGTCCAAGCGGACCATCGTCATCGCCGATCCCGACGACACGCAGAGCGAAGCGCTCGCCGCGGTGATCGCGGATCTGGGACTGAAGGCGGTGCGGGCGCGGGCCCCCAAAGAGGTGCTGTCCCAGGTCGACCAGGGCATCGACGCGCTGTTCCTCGACCTGAAGTCGCCGGCGATGCGCGGCGGCCACTTGCTGGCCGAGCTGCGGCGGCGCCCGGTGCCGGTGCCGGTGGTCGTGTGCACCGAGGGGGGGCGCAAGAGCGACGTCGTCTTCGCCATGCGCCACGGCTGCGTGGACTGGATCGACAAGCCGATCGAGCGCAGCGCGGTGACCAACGCGCTCAAGCGCGTCGCGCGCGAGGTGCGCCGGCGCGCCGACGTGGCGGTCTCGCAGGCGCCCGCCGTGCAGACCCGCGCGCTGGTGAAGGAGATCATCGCCAAGATCAAGCAGGGCAACATGGCCCTGCCCGAGATCCCCTCGGTGGTGCACGAGCTGCGGCGCGTGCTGGCGGACATGACCGCCGACTCGGAGCACGTGGTGAAGGTGCTCGAGAAGGATCCATCACTCGCCGCGCGCATCATCGCCACCGCCAACACGGCGACCTACGGCGGGCGGGGGCGCATCACCGACCTGAAGAGCGCGATCACCCGCCTGGGCAACCGCACCATCGCCGGCATCGCGCAGACCGCCGCCTTCCGCGGCATGTTCGCGTTCCGCACGCCGGCCTTCAAGCAGGTGTTCAAGGCGATGTGGCAGGGCCAGCTCGTGGCGGCGTGCCTCGCGCGGGAGCTGTGCAGCGAAGCGAAGCTGAAGGATCCGGACGAGGTCTACCTCGTCGGCCTGCTGCACAACGCCGGGGAGCCCTTCCTGCTGCGCGTCTTCGCCGAGCTCTTCATGCGCCAGAACAACCAGGTGCTGTCGATGGAGGACGTGCTGAACGTCATCCGCGAGTGGCACACGGTGTTCGGGGCGGGCCTGCTGCAGAACTGGGAGATGGACGACTACTTCGAGTACGTCGCCCGCCATCACCACGACATCGACGCCTACGACCTGTCGCAGGCCGGCGAGAAGACCTTCCGCACGATGCACGTGGTGAACATCGCCGACCGGATGGTCGAGCTGATCGGGCCGCCGGTCTACCCGACGCCGCCGCCCGGTCCCTCGGCCGAGGACAGCTTCGACGCGCTGAAGTTGAAGCCCTCGCGCTTCGATCATTACCGCAAGCGCGCCGAGGAGATCCGCGACGAGCTGGCGGAGATCAGCTGAGCGGCTTCCGCCCCGCTCCGCGGCGATGGGGCAGCGCCACGCCGCACGCCCGCAGGGCTTTCAGTGCCGGACCGGTCAGCGCGAGCGTCGGCAGCGCGTGCTCGGGCACCGCGCGCACGGCGGTGTGGTGGGCGGTCGTCGGCGTGCCGCGCGCGCGGTAGACGTGCACCGCCCAGATGCGGTGGGTGAAGCCGTGCTCGACCAGGGTGGCGTCGCCGCCCCCGACGAGGCCCACGGCGGCCAGGTGCCGGACGCCGGCGTCGGGCGCCTCGACCCCCGGCAGCTCCCACAGCCCGGCCAGCAGCCCGTCGTCCGGGCGCCGCGCCACCCAGATGGCGTCGTCGGCGTCGCGCGCCAGCCCGGCGACCACGGTGATGGTGGGCCGCGCCTTGCGCTTCGCCTTGCGCGGCAGCGCCTCGGCGACGCCGGCCGCGCGCGCCGCGCAGCCCGCCTGCAGGGGGCACAGCAGGCAGCGGGGCGAGCGCGGGGTGCACACCGTCGCGCCCAGCTCCATCAGCGCCTGGTTCACCTCGCCCGGGTGGGCGTGGTCGGCCAGCGCCGACGCCGCGTCCCACAGGCGCCGGCGCGGGGCCGGGGCGCGCGGATCCTCCTCGACGCGATGCAGCCGGCACAGCACCCGCTCGACGTTGCCGTCCAGCACCGGCAGCCGGTGGCCGAAGGCGATGGACTGCACCGCGCCGCAGGTGTAGCGGCCGACGCCGGCGAGGGCGGCGAACGCCGCCGGATCGTCGGGCACCTCGCCGCCGTGGCGCTCGACCACCTGCTGGGCGGCCTGGTGCAGGTGGCGGGCGCGGCGGTAATAGCCCAGGCCGGCCCAGGCGGCGAGCACGTCGTCGATCGGCGCGGCGGCCAGGGCGGCGGGCGTGGGGAAGCGCTCGAGGAATCGGGCGAAGTAGGGCAGCACCGACTCCACCCGCGTCTGCTGCAGCATGATCTCGGACACCCAGACCGGCCAGGGGCGCGGATCGCGACGCCAGGGCAGATCGCGGCGGTGCGCGCGGTACCAGGCGACGAGTTCGTCGGCCCGGCTCACGTCGGCGCGCCGCCGCAGCTCGGGCAGACCTTGGCGCGGCCGAGGGGCGCCCGGCAGAGCGGATCGCCGCAGACCCGACGCCAGCCCACGCGTTGGTAGACGCGGCCGGCGACGACGAAGGCGGCGAACACCAGCAGCGCCAGCGCCGAGTCGCGGGGGAACAGGCGGGTGGTGATCAGGCCCGCCACCACGCCGATCACCGCGCCGGCGCCCAGCGCCTCGAGGCCAGGGCGGCGCTTCTCGGCGGGGATGCTGCGGTCGGCGTTCCAATGCAGCTGCAGCTTGATGTCGTGCAGCGCCGCGCGATCGACCAGCGCGCGGAGGAAGCCGAGGTGCCGCCGCTGGGGCAGCCACCACCCGACGACGTGGCCGAAGAAGACCCGCCAGCCCAGGCCGCTCTTCTCGCCGAGGCGGTCGCGCACGTCCTCGGGCAGCACCACCTCGACGGCCTGCCGCAGCAGGCCCACGGCCTCGGCCGGCTCGGCGTCGTCGAACTCGAGGTTGCCGTTGGGCAGGATGCGGAAGCGCGACTGGCTCAGCCAGGGGAGCAGCAGCTCCACGGCGTCGCCGATCGCGCGGATGGCGCGCGGGCCGATCGTGATCATCGGCGACGTCTGCTGCATCATGTCCGACTCCGCGGCCCCGAGGGCGGGCCGCCCATCATACCCGTCACCGGGAGGAACTGGATGCGCCGGGGTCATCTGCACCTGAGCTACTGCACCAACGTGCACCCCGGCGAGGGCCTGGACGCGGTGGATGCCGTGCTGACCGATCACGTCGCGGCGGTGAAAGCGAAGGTCAGCCCCGACGCGCCCCTGGGCCTCGGCCTGCGCCTGGGGCAGGCGGCGGCGGCGGGCCTCGCGGCGTCGGCGGATCGGCGCGCCGCGCTGATCGACCGGCTGCAGGCGCTCGACCTCTACGTCTTCACCCTCAACGGCTTCCCCTACGGCGACTTCGCGGCGCCGCGGGTCAAAGAGACGGTCTATCGCCCGGACTGGCGCGATCCCGCGCGGGTCACCTACACGCTGCAGCTGGCCGAGGCGCTGGCCGCCCTGCCCGGCCCCGCGCGGCGCACGATCAGCACGGTGGCCGGCGGCTTCCGCCCCGACACCGCGAGCGCCGAGGATCGGCGCGGGCTGGTGGCCGGGCTGGGCGCCGCGGCGCGCGGGCTGGCCGATCTGGCGGATCGCACCGGCGTGCAGATCCGCCTCTGCCTCGAGCCCGAGCCCTGGACCACCCTCGAGACCACCGCCGACGCGCTGCGCTTCTTCACCGAGGATCTGCGCCCCCTCGGCGGCCTGGTCCACGATCACCTCGGCCTGTGCTACGACTGCTGCCATCAGGCGGTGCAGTTCGAGGATCCCGCCGCCGCGGTCGGGGCGCTGGCCAACGCGGGCGTGGTGATCGGCAAGGTGCAGGTGTCGTCGGCGCTGCACCTCGCGCGGCCCGCCGACGCGGACGCGCGCGCCGCACTGCTCAGCTTCGCCGAGCCCCGGTATCTTCACCAGACCGTGGCGCGCCTGCCCGACGGCCGCACCTTGCGCGCGCTCGATCTGCCCGATCTGGAGGACGCGGACTCTCTGTGGCGCGGGGCCGAGGCCTGGCGCACGCACTTCCACGTGCCCATCTGGTGGCGAGGCGCCGGCCACCTGGGCACCACCCGCGACGACTGGCGGGCGGCCGTGCGCCGCTGCCTCGAGGACGACTTGACCGACCACTTCGAGATCGAGACCTACACCTGGGACGTGATCCCGGCGGCCGAGCGGGCGGGCCTCGCCGGCGACGATCTGCACGCGTCGGTGGCGCGGGAGTTCGCCGAGCTGGAGACCGCGCTGGCGGGGCGGTCTTGAGGCGCGCGTTGATCGTGGTCGCCGTCGCGGGCGGACTCGCCCTGGCCCTCTGGCCCCGCGAGGGCCCGCCCCCGTCGGCCGAGGATCCGCCCCCGGTCTTCCCCGGCCGCGCGACGGCGCTGTACGTCAGCGACGTCCACCTCGTCAGCGGCGACGAGCACGGGCTGGTGGTCGTGCGCGCCGTCGACGGCGCGATCCAGGACGCGTGGGTGGCCCACGAAGCGGCCGTGCGGCGCGTGGCGCCCTTCGACGGCGGGTGGTTCACCGCGAGCGCGGACGGCACGGTGGCCAGCTGGAGCGCCGAGGGCCGCGTGCGCTGGCGGCGCCGCCTGCGCGAGTTCGGCCTCAATGACGCGGTGGTGCTGCCCGACGGGGGCGTGGTGGTGGTGGCCGAGCGCGGCACCGTCGCGCGCCTGGACGCCGACGGCACCCGGTGGAAGCACGCGGGCGTCCACGGGCGCGCGGCCTTCGCCGTCGCGCTGGCCCCGGACGGGGGGCGCGTGGTCACCGGCGGGGCCGACGGGGTCACGCGGGTGTGGGACGCCGCCACGGGCGCGCTGCAGCTCGAGGAGCCCCCGCGCACCGGCTGGGTCACCGATCTGCTGTGGCTGCCCGGGGGGCGCTTCGCGCTGGGCACCGACAACGCGATCAC
>JAUHXL010000192.1 GCA_030426945.1 bacterium | reverse complement strand
AGCCGGTGCCGTCGAAGGCGAGCCCCAGCGCCGGCCCGGCGTGGCCCCGGTCGGCCAGCGTCGCGGCGATGTGCGCGTGGTGGTGTTGCACGGCGAGGGTGCGCACGCCGGTCGCGCCGAGCGACCGCGCGAAGCGCGTCGAGGCGTAGTCCGGGTGCAGGTCGTGCACGACGACCTTGGGCGCGACGCCGAGCAGCCCCGTCAGGTGCCCGACGTGGGCCTCGAACGCGGCCACCGCGTCCGCGTCCTCGAGGTCGCCCAGGTGCGGCCCCAGCCACGCCTGATCGCCGAGCGCGACGCACAGCGTGTTCGCCAGGTGCCCGCCGACGGCCAGCAGGGGCACCGGCGTCGGCACCGGCAGCCGGATGGCGAGTGGCACGTAGCCGCGGGCGCGCCGCAGGACGACGGGCTCGCCGCCGGTCACCCGGATCACCGAGTCCTCGCAGCGCGCGACGATGCCCCGGTCGTGGTCGACGAACAGATCCGCGACGCTGCGCAGCCGCTCGACGGCCGCGTCGCCGTCGATCTCGATGGGCGCCTCGCTCAGGTTGCCCGAGGTCATCACCAGCGGCCCGCCGAAGTCGCGCAGCAGTACGTGGTGCAGCGGCGTGTAGGGCAGGAAGACGCCGAGCTCGTCGGCGCCGGGGGCGACCGAGGGGGCCACCGGCGCGCCGGCGCGCCGCGGGGCGATCACGATGGGCGCCGCGTCGTCGGTCAGCAGCGCCGCGGTCGTCGGCGTCAGGTCGACGAGCGCCGCGGCGGCCTCGAGGCTGGGCGCCATCACCGCGAGCGGCTTGCCCGGGCGGCGCTTGCGGGCGCGCAGCCTGGCCACCACCGCCTCGTCGTCGGCGCGGCAGGCCAGGTGGAAGCCGCCGAGCCCCTTGATGGCGACGATCTGGCCGTCGCGCAGCGCGCGCGCGGCGTCGCCGAGCCCGGCGCCGGCGATCGTGCTGCCGTCGGGCCGCCGCAACCACAGGCGCGGCCCGCAGTCGGGGCACGCGGTGGTCTCGGCGTGGAAGCGGCGGTCGTCGGCGTCGGCGTACTCGGCCGCGCAGCGCGGGCAGAGCGGGAAGGCCTCGAGGCTGGTGCGGCGCCGCGCGTAGGGCAGCGCGGCGGCCACGGTGTAGCGCGGCCCGCAGTCGGTGCAGCTGGTGAAGGCGTAGTCGGCGCGCGGGGCGTCGGGGTCGTCGATCTCGTCGCGGCAGGCCGTGCACATCGCGCGATCGGGGGCCAGCGAGAGGGTGGGGCGCGCGCCGACCGAGGGGGTGGCCGGCTCGATGATGCAGAAGCCGTCGGTCAGCTCGTCGGCGCCCAGCGCGGTGGGCGCGGAGCGCAACATGCGGACCTCGGCGCCGGGCATCGGGGGCTGGCGGAGGGCGGCCTCGAAGGCGTCGAGGGCGTCGTCGCTGCCCGTCGCCCGCGCCTGCACGCCGTCACCGTCGTTCCACACGCGCCCTCGAAGGTCGAGGCTGCGCGCCAGCCGGGCCACCCACGGCCGGAAGCCGACGCCCTGCACGACGCCGTGCACGCGCAGGTGCCGTCCGGGGGTCGGCGGTGGATCGACGACGGGCATCGGCGGGCCTCCGGGGCCCTCGCACTGGCAGATCCCGTGCCACCCGCTGGCGCCGGGTTCGGGCCGCGATGTTACGGAACGCGCCACGGTCCCAGCGAGCGACCCGTGCCCGTGCCCGTGTCCGTGCCCGTGCACGCGGGCAAGGTGCCGAGGTGGTTCAACCGTCCGACATTATTCAGGAAGAAGGTTCGTGTGGCTCGGGCCGCCCGGCGGGGTGTTCGGGCACGGGCACGGGCACGGGCAGGGGCACGTCCTCGAATTGAGCGCGGCGGGCCCCTGAGCGTTCGTGCCGTCATCGAGCGCGGCAGCGCCGGGCGTCACTGCCTCGTAACCCGCGCGCCGGCCCCCCGACTCTTCAGATACGCCACGAGATCGAGCAGGGCGCGATCACCCAACGACTTCCAGCCGGGCATGGCGGTGCCCGGCCGGCCGTCGCGCACGGCGCGGTACACCATGCGGGGCGTGCGGCTCTGCTGCCACGCGGCGGCGTTGAAGTCGGGCGGCTGGCGCGCACCGCGCGTGCGCTGAGCCGCGTTGGGGCCGTGACACTGGCGGCAGCGATCCTCGAACAGCACCCGCCCGCGGGCGCGGGCCTCGGGCGAGGCGACGGCCTCGTTCAGCGCGGCGTCGGTGGGCTCGCCGCCGCCGCACCCGAGGAGCAGCAGGCCGCTGAGTGCCACCGGCAGCCCCATCGTCACGTCGCCGTCTCCCACCACAGATCGGGGGGCGCCGGCGTCTCCAAGGGCTCGACGACGTGGCCCCAGGCGCGCAGCGTGCGCACGATCTCGTCGACCAGCGCGGGCACCGCCGCGCGCAGAGCGTCCGACATGCGCTGGCCGGTCACGAGGGGGCCGGGCACCGCGCCCACCAGCCGCGCGCGCAGCGACCGTCCGCTCCACATCGCGGTGGTCTGCAGGGCCCCGGCGAGGCTGGGGTCGTGCGGTGACATCCGCATCTCGGGCGCGCTGCGCCACACCTCCTCGCCCTCGAACGCGCGCAGCGTGCCGGGCGGCGCGTCGCCAGCGATGGTGTCGACGACGATCACCTCGTCGACCCCGGCGAGCTCCGACACGAAGTTGAGGCCGGGCGTGCCCAGATCGCGCACGTCCACCTCGGGCGGGAACCGAAACCCTGCCTGCAGCGCCGCCACGACGTGGGGGCCGAGCGCGTCGTCGCCCATCAGCACGCTGCCGATGCCGAAGACGGCGGTGGTCACAGCGCCATCACCTTGGTCGAGATGCCCGCCTCGGGATCGTGCGTGTGGATGGCGCACGCGAGGCAGGGATCGAAGGAGTGCACCGTCCGCAGCAGCTCGAGGGGGCGCTCGGCGTCGGCGACGGGGTTACCGACCAGCGACGCTTCGTAGGGCCCCATCTGCCCCTTCTCGTCCCGCGGCCCGGCGTTCCAGGTCGACGGCACCACCGCCTGGTAGTTGGCGATGCGGCCGTCCTCGATCACCACCCAGTGCGAAAGCACGCCGCGGGGCGCCTCGTGGAAGCCGAAGCCCTGCTGGCGGCCCTTGGGGAACACCGGCTCGACGAAGGACTCGAGATCGCCCTTGCCGATGTTGTCGACGAGCTGGTTCCAGTGGCTCTCGGCCAGCTCCGCCATCAGGTGCGCGCGCACGCAGCGGGCGGCGTGGCGGCCGAGCGTCGAGTGCAGCACCTTGGGGGTCAGCTTCGTGCCGGCCAGCGTCGAGGCCGTGTCGAGCACGTAGTCCACGCGCGACTTGATGCGCGGATCGCCCTTCGCGTAGCCCACCAGCATCTGCGCCAGCGGCCCCACCTGCATCGGCTTGCCGTCGAAGCGCGGCGACTTCACCCACGAGTACTTGCCCTCGGGGTCGAACTTGCCGGGCTCGGGTGCGGTGACGCCCTCGTAGGGGTGCAGCGTGTCGCCGCCCTCGTACCAGGCGTGGGTGACGTTCTCGGTGACGTTCTCGCGGAAGTACGCGTCGCCGAACGAGTCGATCGACTTCAACGTCTCGAGGTCGCCGTTCATGATCGTGCCGCCGGGCAGGTCGAACTCGGTGGCCGCGGCGTTCGTCGGCAGGTCGGGCACGGCCATGTAGTTCAGCACGCCGGCGCCGTAGCTCAGCCACTCCGGGTTCATCGCGGCGATGGCGATCACGTCGGGCAGGTACACCTGCTCGACGAAGGTGCGCACCTCGCGGAACAGGTCGCGCACCCAGCTCAGCCGCTCCATGTTGAGCGCGGCCTGGCTGTCCGGGTCGATCGGGTTCGAGATGCCGCCCACCGCCAGGTTCTGGATGTTGGGCGTCTTGCCGCCGAGGATGGCCACGATCTGGTTGGCCTTCCGCTGATACTCGAGCGCCTGCAGGTAGTGATCGACGGCCAGCAGGTTCACCTCGGGCGACAGCTTCATCGCCGGGTGGCCCCAATAGCCGTTGGCGAAGATGCCGAGCTGGCCGCTCTGCACGAAGCCCTTCACCTTCTCCTGCGTGGCGCGCAGCTGGTGGCGGCTGTTGCTCGGCCACTCGCTGAGGCTCTCGGCGAGCTTCGAGGCCGCCGCCGGATCGGCCTTCAGGGCCTGGGTGACGTCGACGAAGTCGAGCGCGGACAGGTGGTAGAAGTGCACGATGTGATCGTGCAGCGCGTGGGCCATCACCAGCATGTTGCGGACGAGCTGAGCGTTGTGCGGGATCTGCAGGTTCAGCGCGTTCTCGACCGCGCGCACGGACGCGATGGCGTGCACGGTGGTGCAGACGCCGCAGATGCGCTGGGTGAACAGCCAGGCCTCGCGGGGGTCGCGCCCCTGCAAGATGAGCTCGATGCCGCGGAACATCTGACCCGACGACCACGCCTTCTGCACCTGGCCGTCGGCGATCTCGGCGTCGATGCGCAGGTGCCCCTCGATGCGGGTGACGGGATCGATGGTGATGCGCTGGCTCACGGTGTCCTCCTCGGAGTGGCCGGGGCGAGCACCGGCAGGCGTTTGATGATGATGATCCACAGGAGCATCTGCAGGGCGATGATGCCGACCGTGACGAAGGTCTCGATGGCCGACGGGAAGTAGGCCCAGCGCGAGCCCGGGTTGAACGCGAGGATGAACGTGTCGAGGCGGTAGAGCGAGCCGCCGGCGAGCACGATGAGGGCGATGGTGAAGAGGCTGCTGCGCCGCGTCCGCATCGCCGGGATGGCGAGCAGCGCGGCCCCGCCGAGGATGAGCGTGGTCTCGAGCCAGAAGGCGGCGCTGAGGTAGCCGCTGTCGAAGGCGAGCCCGAGGTTGCCCTTCAGCGCCAGATCGCCGAAGCGCACGACGGTGAACACCACGAGGCTGCCGGTGATCGGCGCCCAGAGCTTGCGCAGCATGTCGGTCTCGACCGGCAGCCGCAGGCTCTGGTTGGCGAGGGTGGTCTCGAAGGTGATGACCGCCCAGCCCATCGCGAGCACCGAGATCAGGAAGAGGAAGGGCAGCCAGCCGGTCTGCCACAGGGGGTGGACCTTGGCGCCGGCGACCAGCATCAGGCTGCCGAGGCTGGACTGGTGCATCGTCGGCAGCAGCAGGCCGAGGGCCAGGATGAAGGGCAGGGCGCGCTCGAGGAACGCGGCCGTGCGCTTCGCGACGGTGGCGAGGCCGGTGCGGCGGCTGGCGGCGAGCTTGTCGAGCCAGATGGGCGACGCCTCGATGAACAGGACGATCACGTAGGCGCCGATGCACAGGGCGACCTCGAAGAGCACCGAGTCGTAGTTCCAGTGGCTGGGGGTGAAGGGCACCTTCCAGATGAGCCACGGGCGGCCGACGTCGATGGCGACGCCGACGACGCCCATCGCATAGCCGAGCAGGCTGGTGAGGAGGGCCGGCCGCACCAGCGGGTGCAGCTGGCCGCGGTTGAAGACGTAGACGAGCAGCGCGGCGGCGTAGCCGCCGCAGGCGAAGGCGGTGCCGATCACCACGTCGGCGGCGATCCACAGGCCCCAGGGGTTGCCGTCGCTGAGGTTGGTGGTGGCGCCGAGGCCCACCGCGAGGCGATAGGCGATCAGCCCGAGGCCCAGCAGCGCGAACAGGGCCAGCACCGCGAAGGGCTTCGACCAGATGGGGCCGCCCATCGGGCGGGGTCGGGCGTGGGCGCTCATGCGTCACCTCCCGCCTCGGGCGCCTTCCGGCGCGCATGGAAGACCGCGGCGACCAGCCCGACGTAGACCGCGATGGGGGCGATGAAGCCCTTGTAGACGGTGTGCTGGATCTTCTTGGAGAGCGCGGGCACGGCCTCGGGGCCGAGCTTCGGCAGCCCGAGCTCCTGGAACGACACGCCCTTCTTGCTCAGGTACATGACCTGGGTGCCGCCCGCTTCGTGCTCGCCGTAGACCGACGGCTCGTAGCGCTCGGGCGCGGCCGCGATGCGGGCGTGGGCGTCGGCCAGCAGTTGGTCGCGCGGGCCGTAGATGACCGCGTGGGTGGGGCACACCTCGCAGCAGGCCGGCTCGCGGCCGTCGGCGACGCGGTGGGCGCACATCTCGCACTTGACGATGACCGCGGCGTTCGAGCCCCACTGGAACTTGGGCACCTCGAAGGGACAGGCGACCTGGCAGTAGCGGCAGCCGATGCAGCGATCGGCCTCGTACACCACCACGCCGTTCTCGTCCTTGTGCAGCGCCTGGATCATGCACGCGGCCGTGCACGCGGGCTCGATGCAGTGCATGCACTGGCGCTTGACGAAGCTCTGCCGGCCGTCGTCGCCCCGGAACTGCTGGATGATGTTCTTGGTCTCGGCGTTCAGATCGGTCGGGTCGTGCCAGAGCCCCGAGGTGCTCTCGCGGGGCAGGCCGTTGGCGTCGGCGCAGGCGTGCACGCAGTTCTTGCACCCGATGCACTTCGTCGCGTCGAACAGCATCGCGTCGTCGTCGGCGCGGGGCGCGCGGCCGGACTGAGCCCGGGCCGGGCGCGCGGACACGCCCGCGGCGGACGCGCCCACGAACGCGAGGAATCCGCGGCGGTCGATCCTCATGACGCGCCTCCTCCGCCGGGCGGATCGCCGTCGACGGCGTCCTCGGCGCGGCGCATGCGCACCGCCGTGGCGACGCCGGCGCCGGCCAGCGCGCCGAGCGCGAGGCCGGCGGCGCCCAGGGCGAAGCCGTCGGCGCCCTGACCGCCCTTCGGGTTGATCGGCGGCGCCTCATCGGGCGGCAGCACGCGCAGCACGTCGGCGGTGTCGTGCAGCGGCTTGGTGAAGCCCACCTTCGACTCGGTGCAGCCGAAGCAGGGGTGCCCCACGCCGATGGGCCACGCGCCGGGCACCTCGTTGAAGTGCAGGTACGAGCAGTTCGCGTAGGTCTCGGGACCCTTGCAGCCCAGCTTGTAGAGGCAGTAGCCGGCCTTGTGCCCCTCGTCGCCGAACTTCTCGGCGAAGCGGCCCGCGTCGAAGTGCGGCCGGCGCGGGCAGTTCTCGTGGATGGTCTGGCCGTAGGCGAACTTGGGCCGCCCGAGGTCGTCGAGCGCCGGCAGCTTGCCCCAGGTCAGGTAGTTGAGCACCGTGCTCAGCAGGTTGTACGGGTTGGCTGGACAGCCGGGCAGGGTGACCACGGGCTTGTCCTTCAGCGCCGGATCGGCGGCGAAGATCATGGGCACGCCCGTCGCCCCCGTCGGGTTGGGCGCCGCCGAGGGGATGCCGCCCCAGGAGGCGCACGAGCCGATGGCGACCACCGCGGCCGCCTTCGAGCCGACGTCCTTGACCATCTCGAGGGCGGTCCGCCCCCCGATCATGCAGTAGGCGCCGTTGGCCGCGGTCGGGATGGCGCCCTCGACCACGCAGATGTACTTGCCCGCGTTGGCGGCCATGGACGCCTCGAGGGCGGCCTCGGCCTGATGTCCGGCCGCGGCGAGCAGCGTCTCGTGATAGTCGAGGGAGATGAGCTCGAGCAGCAGCTCGGCGAGCGAGGGGTGGGTCGTGCGCAGGAGCGACTCGGTGCAGCCGGTGCACTCCTGGAAGTGAAGCCAGATGACGGGCGGGCGTTTCTTGGTCAGCACCGCCTCGACCATCTCGGCCGCCGCCCGGTGGGGCAGCCCCAGGGTCGCAGCCGCGATGGTGCATACCCTCAGAAAGTCACGTCGATGCACCTCTCCGGTGGCATGCATGGGATGCGAGACCCGCACGGTTCACCTCCTGGTTACAATCATCCTGACCCGCCACGAACGGGGCCGACCCATGCATCGGCTGTGCCCTCGGCCGCAGGCCGCAGGCGCGCGGCGCGAGGGTTCGGCGCGTTCCTGACCCGCGACGCCCCGGTGGCGGGCACGTGACAGAAAAGCAACGGCGCCGCGCTCGACGGGGCGGCTCGACCCTGCCGATGCCCGACGCGCAGCAGCGTGGTGGGCGCCGGCCCGGGCGACGTGATCGCCCGTGGCCGCGATGGCGTACTCTGCGGCCAGTCGAGGAGGAACGTCATGAAGGGCGGACCGTACGGCGGACGCGTGGGGCTCGTGGTGGGGGCGCTGGTCGCCTGGGGCTGTGGGCAGGGGGCGGCCGACGCGGGGCCGCCGGACGCCGCCGACGGCAGGCCGGTGAGCGGGTGCGCCGAGGCGATCCGCACGGTCGACCTGTCCGGCACCTGGCGGGCGCGGGTGCGGCTGCGGCGCCCGGCGTCGGACTGGGGCGACGAGACCGCGCTGGGTGACGTTTGGGTGCCCGGTTGGTACTTCCCCTTCCCGCGGTTCCCCACCGAGGATGTCGACGCCGAGCTCGTCTACGAGCGGCCGCTGGCGTGGCCGGCGGCCTGGACCTGCGATCCGGCCGAAGGCTGGCGGGCGCTGGTCGAGTTCGACAGCGCGGACCATCGCGCGGTCGTGCGTCTGGACGACGCGCCCCTGGGCGAGCACGTGGGCTACCTGGAGCGCTTCGCCGTGCCGCTGCCCTGGCTGGCGAGCGGGACGTTGGCGGTCTCGCTGACCGACGGCGTACGGGACGTCGACGCGCGCGGGGGCATCGAGCGCTACCCGCATACCACGCTGCAGGGCGTCGACACCGGGGGGTGGGGCGTCAACCCGGTGGGGCTGCCCGGCGAGGTCCGCCTTCGTCTGGTGCGCGGCGCCTACCTGCGCGCCGTCTACGCGGCGGTGGTCGACCAGGACGAGGGTGAGACGCGGCTGCGCGTCGGGATGGCCGTGCAGGCGTTCGCCGAGGCGCCGCTGCGCGCGCGGATCCGCGTGGTCGAGCCGGACGGCGGCGAGTGGGCGCAGCACGAGGCGCCGCTGGCGCTCGAGGACGGTGAGGCCTTCGTCGAGGTCGGCGTCCCGGCGCTGCCGCGCGCCGGCGTGGGCGCGCCGCCGCCCGAGCATCGCGTCGAGGTCACGCTGCTGGTCGGCGACGCCGTCGCCGACGCGCGGGACGCGCCGCTGGTGAACCGGCAGGTCGCGCTCGTCGGCGCCTCGCTGCAGGTGAACGGGCAGGATCACTTCGCCCGGGGGGCCGCGCCGCATCATCTGTACCGCGCCCTCGCCGTGGGCACGGCCGACGACACGCCCGGCACCTACGTCGCCCTCGACGACGATCTGGAGGCGGCCTACGCCGACCGGCTGCGCGAGGCGACGCAGGCCGGCGCGACCTGGATCCGCGGCGGCCAGTTCCTGCCCGACGCCGCCTTCCTGCGGGCGGCCCGGCGGCTGGGGCTGCTGGTCTATCAGGACTTCCCGCTCACCTGGCACACCGACCTCGACGCCCTGCCTCCCGCCGAGATCCAACGGCAGCTGCGCGGCTTCTTGTGGCGCGTGGCCGCCGAGCCCGCGGTGGCGCTGGTGGCCACCCACAACGAGGCCGAGTTCGAGGAGACGGATCCGGACGAGCTGGCGCAGGTGCAGACGATGCTGCGCGACCTGCGGGCCCTCGCCGCGCGCACGGTGCCGCACCTGCTGGCGGTGGCCTGCTCGGGGTGCCGGGCCACGGCGCGCTTCCCGCCGGCGCCCGAGTACCCCATCGACGAGCCCATCTCGGACGCCCACGGCTATCCCGGATCCTGGTGGCAGCCGCACGTGGGCTATCGCGCGCTGGGCGCGGCCGTCGAGCGTCTGGCCGAGGGTCCGCAGCCCGTGTTCTGGAGCGAGATGGGCAACGGCTGGAGCCTGCACTTCGGCTACCTGGTGGCCGTCGACGACGACCTCGAGCCCTCGGCGCCCGAGCTGGCGGCGGTGCGCCGCCAGATCGAGGCGTGGCTCCGCGGGCCGGACGACCGGCCGCTGACCCTGCGGCAGTTCTACGCTGTGGTGCGTTGCAGCCAGACGCTGGGCCGCGCCGATCTGGCGGTCTGCGCGGCCGAGCCGATCGAAGGCGGCGACGCGGCGCTCATCGCCTGGGCCCGCGACTACTACTTCGCCGACCGCTGGCGCGTCGAGGGCGCCCCGGCCGATCCGCTGGTGGCCGGCGCCCTGATCTCGGCCCACTGGCTCGCCGCTCAGATCTTCGAGTCGCGCTGGCAGTGGGCTCAGGGGGCGGGCCTTCTGGGCGTCATCGCCTGGGAGCGACCGGAGAACGCGTTCCCCTTCCGCAGCGCGGCGGGCCGGGTGCCCGCGGCCGCCCTCGACCGCGCCCGCGACATCCTGGCGGCGGCGAACGCGCCGGTGGCCGCCTCGATGGCCGTGGTGGGCGACGGGCTGGAGGTGCGGCTGGTCAACGACGGGGCGGCGGCGCCGGTCGATCTTCGGCTGTGGGCCGGCGACGCCGAGGTGTGGACCGGCACGCACGATCTGCCGGCGCGCGGCGGTGACACGCTGCGGATCGCGCCCGCGCCGGGCGGCGCCCTCGACGGTCGGGTGCTGCGGCTCGAGGTCTCGGTGGCGGGCGCGCTGGTCTCGGAGGCCCGCCTGCAGCCGGCGCCCTGAACGCGTCGGCGGGCGTGCGCGGGCGACGGGCCCGAGCCGCCGGCAACGCGCGACCTCGGCCGCCTCAGTTCGCCGGCTGGGGCAGGTAGATCACCTCGCGCACCAGGCGGGCGCGGCGGTCGACGACGTAGCGGGCGCCGAGGGTGTGGCCCACGCGGCGCTGGTCGCGGCGCTGTTCGGTGCGGGGCACGCAGGCGACGCAGGGCGCGCAGCGGCCGTCGGGGGTGCAGGGGCACGGACGGCAGGGGATGTGCACCGTCTCGAGCGGGCCGTCGAAGTGCTGCACCGCGCGCCACACGACGAGGAGCTCGAGCTGGCGCTCATCGGGGTGCCAGGTGAGCCAGACGCGCTGGGTCGTCACCGGTCGAGGGCGCGCGACGAAGGTCTTGGGCACCTTGGCCCGCGCGCTCGCCCGCAGCGCCTCGACCTCGCCCGCGCGGTCGGCGCGCTCGGCCTCGAAGCGGGCGCCCAGGGCCTCGACCACCTGCGCGGCGGGCAGCGCCATGCCGACCCGGGGCCCGACCGGCTCGACGTCGGTCAGCACCACGCGATCACAGGGTGCCTTCCCGGCGCAGCTCGGGACGACCTTCGCGCGCACCAGCTCGAGGGGCGCGGTCAGGCCCAGCACGCGCGCGAGGCTCGCTGGCACCTGCGCCACCTGCACCGGGCGGCCGCCGGGGATGCCCTTCAGCGGCCACCGCTGGGTGGGCAACGTGGTCTGCAGGTGGGGCTCGATCTCGAACCAGGTGAAGGACGGCGCGGCCTTCCCCTGGTGCAGGCGAAGCTCGGCACCCAGCGCGGGTTCGAAGCGCCCGACCGGCCAGTCGCCGCGCGGCACCAGCAGGCCCACCACCCGCCCGCGCCGCGGGGGCGCGACGGCCTGGGGGAAGATCGTCGCCGGCGACCACTCGGCCTGGGTGGTGCGCTGCACGCGCGAGGCGTCCAGGGTCGGGGCCGCCGCGCTCGGTGAGGCGGCGAGCGCGGCCAGCAGCAGCGGAGCCCAGGCGGCGAACGACCGGGTCGAGTCGCGACGGTTCAAAACGAAGGCTCCTCGTCGGCGCGCTCGAGCGCGCGCGGCAGATAGACCACCTCGCGCACGAGGCGGGCGTCGCGGTCGACGACGTAGCGCGCGGCGAGGCCGTAGCCGACGCGGCGCTCGGCGCGGCGCAGCACCGTGGGCGGCTGGCACACCGTGCAGGGGGCGCAGTCGCCGGGTCGCGAGCAGGGGCAGGGTGGGCAGGGCGGCGGCTCGGTGCCGTTCAGCACGTGCAGCGGCACGGGCTTGGGGGGTCCCAGCTCGCGGTGGAAGCGTTCGACGTGGAAGACGACCTCGAGCTGCCGGGGGCCGGGCTGCCAGGTGGCCCAGTACGCGAAGCGCGTGTGCTCGAGCCGCAGGTGCCCGCGACGGTCCTGGCGGGCGCGGGCCAGGGTCTCGGCTTCGGCGCGATCGCCGTGCCGACCGTGCTCGGCGCCGAAGCGGCGGCGCAGCGCGTCGATGACGTCGGCGGCGGGCAGCGCGAGGCCCTCGGCGGGCGGCGCGGGCGCCACGTCGGTCAGCAGGACGCGGTCACAGGGGCCCTTGGCGCAGCTGGGCACGACGCGCGCCGTCACGAGCGCGATGGGTCCGGGCAGCCCGATCGCGGCG
>JAUHXL010000191.1 GCA_030426945.1 bacterium | reverse complement strand
CCCTGCGTGACCGGGCTGGCGAACACCCGCACCAGCACCTGGTCGGCGCCGACGGTCGGCATGGGCGCCTCGCCCACGGTCAGGGTCTCGGGGGCACCGTACTGCGTGTGAATGGCGGCCTGCATGTCGTCCTCCTCGGCTGTTCTGTCATCCGCGGCCGATGTCCGTCCCGACCGTCTGATCAGGTTCTACCGATTCATCTGCGCAGCCGTCTTCACCCAATCCGGCAACCATGCCATGCATTTCTGCATGAACACCTCCACACATGCCAAGTTGGCGTGCTGCCCCCACACCCGCCCCCCACGTGCCACCCAATTCTCCGCCCCACGTGCCCTCCACACGTGCTGCCCTCCACACGTGCCCCCCCACGTGCCACCCAATTCTCCGCCCCACGTGCCCTCCACACGTGCCACCCAGATCTCGGCAAGTCGGCCTACCGCTCCGAGAGCCCCCCGCACAGCCCACCTACGTCACGACCACGGCGAAGAAGTCGTCGAAAACGGCCGCCCGCGCGCAACACGCGCTTCCACTGTCCGATAGGGGCCTCCGCGACCAACCGCCGGAGGTCCCCCATGGCCCGCAAGATGCGCTACGTTCCCGACGCCACGCGCCCCATCGAGATCACCGTCCGCTGCATCCAGGGGCGCTACCTGCTGCGCCCGTCCGAGAAGCTGAACCGCCGCCTCGTCGGCGTCGTCGCCTACGCCGCCCACAAGTACGGCGTCGACGTCCACGGTATCCACGCGATGAGCAACCATTACGCGCTGATCGTGACGGTGCCGGACGCGACCACCATGGCCGCGTTCATGTGCCTGGTTAACCAGCAGATCTCCATCGAGGTCGGCCACCTGCACGACTGGAAGGGGCCGATGTGGCAGGGCCGCTACCACGCCATCGTCATCGACGACGAGGCGAGCGAGGTCGAACGCCTGCGCTACCTCCTGAGCAACTGCGTCAAGGAGAACTGCACGGAACGCATCGCCGAGTGGCCCGGGGTGCAGTCCGACGCCGCGCTGCTGGGCCGCGACAAGCTGAAGGGCGAGTGGGTCGACCGCACCGCGCTGCACGCGGCGCGGCTGATGAACCCCGACGCCCACGTCGACGAGGCCGACTTCACCACCGCCATGCACCTCGAGCTGAAGCCCTTGCCCAGCCTCGCCCACCTGTCCCACGGCCAGCGCGTCACCCTCGTCCGCCGCATCATCCGCGAGGTCGAAGCGGCCGCCGCCGAAGAGCGCCGCCGCACGGGCAAGTCCGTTCTCGGCGCCGCCCGCGTGCTCGCCATGCATCCGCACCACCGCCCGGCCAGCATGGACGAGAGCCCGATGCCCCTCGTCCACACGACGACCAAGGCGACCCGCAAGCTCTGGCGCGCCGCCTACGCCGCGTTCGTCGAGGCCTACCGCCGCGCCGCCGACGCCCTGCGCGCCCACCGCGGCAAGTGCGACTTCCCCGAAGGCTGCGTGCTCCCGCTCCACGCCTTCTGCGACCCGCCCGCCGCGGCGACGTAGCGGCCGCCGCGCCGCCCGAACCCGCCACCGTCCGCGCCCCGCGCCACCGACGAAGTGCGCCCACCTGCCGCCGCCCACGCCCGCTCCACCCGCCCCCCGCGCGTCTTCGCCCGCCGCACAGCCCACGAAGCCCCGACCGAACGTCTCACGGCGCTCCGGTCCGCCCAGTCACGCCGGATTCATCCGCTCCCGCTGCAACTCGGAGCCCCCGCCACCACCCTCTCCCCTATCTGCCTGGCACCGAGGACGGCCGACGCCCGCGGATCGCCGCGCCGCCCGCCGCGCCCGCTGGCGGACGTCTTCAGATTTGCCTGGCACCTGATTCTGGCGGCTAGCGCACGATGGGTATCGAGGCGCGGGCCAACGCTACGGCGGCGCGCTGCTCCCTTGCACGTGACTGAAAGCGCGCCGCTTTCTGCTCGAGGCGAGCGGCCAGATTAGCTCGATCGGATCCGGGTGCCGGTCGTTCGTGCGTTGCCACCCGGAACGTTCCAACTCATCGAAGCGGAGCTGCAGCTCAGGTGTCTTCCCTGGCCTCAAGCGTACCCAAGCTCGAACCTGCATTGCGGTGCAGGCGTCCCCTGTCAGCCGAATGATGCCCAGTTCGATCGCCGATTCTCCGAGCGCACCGCGCTTCACCCAGATGTGTCCCATGGCAAATTCCACCGGACCGGGATCGCCAGGGAGCACCTTCTTGCTGAGCGGCACCTCGCAGATGCGAGACCTTTTCGCCAACTTGAAACCGCCGTCTCGTCGCTTGCGCCCCGCATACCAGCACAGAGCACGGCCACCTCGCTCCCCGAGGCGCACGAGCAGCCGTCCGCCTGGTGTCTGGACGAAGGATGGCGCATCGCGAAGGCAGATCGGTTCCCGTTCATCGAACCGTAGGTGAAACTGCTCGCCGGCACGAGTTGCCTGCAGGAGGTGGAAGCAGATGCGTCTGCCTCCTGTCCGCTCCGAAAGTGCCGAGAACGCTTGGTTCAGGAACCGCGTCGTGAACACGGCCTCGATATCAAACGCAGGAGCGGCAAGTATCGCGTCGATCGATGTGCTGAAACGATCAAGCGCGTGGTCGTACGCCTCTTGAAACTGGACTCGGACTCGAGGGCCCTCGTAGATGTCCTCAAGCCTCAGCTCGCCAATGTTTGCGAGGTACTCGAGCAACTGCCCGATAGCACGACGACCAGAACGCTCATTCTTCACCTCGATCAACACGAGGGTGCCGTGCTCGTCCACCGCAGTTAGGTCGACCACGCGCGCCAAGGGTACCTCTTCCCTGACGACGACGACCCGCCGTTCCGGCTCAGTTCCACGAAAGGGCAAGCGCCCATGGGCCTTGAACCAACGCTGAAAGTCGCGTTCGACCCACTCTTCGCTCATTCGAACACCTTTCCGTCCACGAATTCCACTCGGGCCGCAGGCACCTCTGCCCCATCGTCTGTCGCGCATACCGACTCTGAGGCCTCTGAAATCGTTGCGTATTCTAGCGGAGCCGCGACCACCGCAGGCCAAAGGAAGGCCGAAACGGCGTGGAGCCGCCAGTCTGGCGCGCTTCGGGTGGTTGATCGGCGCGGTCCGCGGCCTCGGCGCCCGATTCGGCACGCACCGCCGCGGTGGCGTCGCGGCGCGCGCGGGCGGATGGCGGATTCGTGAGGGCGGCGGCGAGCCTATCCGTCGCCGATGACGCGTGGCGGTGGGCCCCAGCTGTTCGGCCAGAACGGGAGCTCAGCGTCGGGAGGTAGGAAGGGGCCGACGATGGGCGGATCGTCGAGGGCGTCGTTGATCAGCGGGGGCCAGTCGAAGCCCTCGGGGAGCAGCCGCCAGGGGCAGTCCGGGTCGCACTCTGCCGCCTTGGCGGCGGCGATGTGGCCGTCCTTCGCGACGGTGCGGATGGCCTCGAGCACGGCGGCGATGCCCTCGCCGCGGGCCTCGTAGGCGGCCTTCAGCAGCGCCTTCGACTGGGGGCCCATGGCGGAGAAGGCCGCGCAGGGGCCGCCGGATTTGCCTGGCACCTGCTTCGGCTAGCACCTGCTTCGGCTACCTGCTTCGGTTCGAAAGCGTGGCACCACCCCCGCGCGAGGCCTGCGCCTCAGGTCGGCGCGGGGCAGGCGCATGCCGCCTCGCCAGCGTCCTCTCGGGCGCGGCAGATGAACGCGTCCCGCGCGGCCACGCGGGTGAGGCAGACGAAGAGGCAGCCTTCGTGCTGTGGACCCTCCGAGGTGGGGCAGCCGGCCGTCCGACGGCAGGCCTCTTCACACACCTCGAGGGGCACGGCGGGCCCCTCGTTGCACAGTGGCCCGAGCGGCCCCGTGGAGGGCTCGAGCAACGACCGACGGCGCCGGGCGACCGGCTCGCTCTGGCAGGACTGGCTGGCGAAGCGGAGCGCCTCGTCCCGGCTGAGGTCTCCGGCTGCCAGGTCCACCGCACAGCGCGCGGTCTCGAGGCTCGCGACCTCTTCCAGGATCGCGGTCGTGGCTGGGCAGATGAGCCCCACGCACGCGGCGACACGCAGGCCGACCGGCCGGCACGGATCGACGGCCGCGTCCGGCGCGCCATCGGGTGCATCGGCCGCGTCCGCCAACGGGCCCACCTCGGCGGCGTCGACGCCGGGCAGCCCTTCGTCGAGCTCGAGCCAGAGGCCGCAGCCCGAGGCCGGCAGCAGCAGGGACAGTCCTTGAAGCGCGCGCCTCCACCCTTCGGATGCCCGCCTCACGGGCATGGACCGTCGATCGGACAACGGGCGAGGCGGGTGCCGCCTCCGATCAGCTGAACGTAGAGCGCCTGGCGCTGCTCGTCGACGCGCACGGAGCGAGCTCCACCGGGGCCGAAGTCCAGGACTCGGCGCACCGCACCGTCCGCGATCCCGACCTCGAACACCACGGCCCGCCCGGACAGCCAGTCGGCGCCGTCGAAGTCGATAATGCCCGAGACGAACGCGCGATCCCCGGTGACCGCCAGGTCGACGAAGGCATCGAGGCGAGGCGTCGGGTCGTGGCGCAGCAAGACCACCGGCGCGCCGCCGTTCATCGGCGCACGGGCCACGAAGCCGAGCATGTTGTCCTGACTCACCGCCAGGCCGGCCAGCACCACCTGGTCGCCGTGCAGGGCAAACGCGCGAACATTGCCGGTGTCGGTCTCGGGCAGATCGATCGATCGGGTGACCGCATCGAGGCAGCCGCAGTTGGGCGCGTCGACGCCGCCGCAGTCCTCTGCCCAATCGACGAGCGCCGGGCGGTTGTCGCGGCTGCCTCCCATCCACCAGCGTCCACCGCCGTAGGCTGCGGCGCGGCCGAACGTCGAGGGCGGCGGATCGACCTCGAACGCGCAGAGGGCCCCCGGGGACGCGCCGCGGAGCGACCACCAGGCCGCTCCGCTGGCGCCGTCGACATCTCTGCCGCCGGTGAACAGCAGCCGCCCCGATGGCGCGCGCGCGACGCCCCAAAGCTCATCTCGTCCCGCGCCCGGGGCCAGCGGCATGAGCGTCCGCTGCGCCAAGGTGGTCGCGCGCAGCGTGCCCACGTACGCCGGCGCCACGCCGCCGGCGAGCCCCCGGGTCGCGCCGACGACCGTGAGCTCGTCGCCGTGCAGCAAGACACCGTTGATCGATGCGGACGGCTCGAGGGCGTCGTCGTCCAACGTCGTCTGGCGCAGTGGCTCGCCGGTGCATGCGTTCACCTGCGCGACGGTGGGGCCTTGCGGTGTGCGGCCCGCGGCGTAGAGCACCCCTTCGCGGGTGTCGAGGGCGAGCACCTCACCGGTCTCGAGGGGCACCGCCGTCGTCCAGCGGTCCGCGCAGCAGCGGACGGTGTCGCAGCTCGACCCATCAGGGCAGAGTCCACAGACCCCGCCGCAGCCGTCGTCCCCACACACCTTGCCCCGGCAGGCCGGTACGCAGGTGCATTGGCCGTCCTCGCAGACCAGGCCCTCGGGGCAGGCGCCACAGCTGCCCCCGCAGCCGTCGTCGCCGCAGGCGCGGCCGTCACACTGCGGGACGCAGGCGCATTGGCCGTCCTCGCAGACGAGGCCATCGGGGCAGGCCCCACAGGTGCCCCCGCAGCCGTCGTCGCCGCAGGCGCGGCCGTCACACTGCGGGACGCAGGTGCACTGGCCGTCCTCGCAGACCAGGCCATCGGGGCAGGCGCCACAGGTGCCCCCGCAGCCGTCGTCGCCGCAGCCACGGCCGTCACATGCGGGGCTACAGGTACACTGACCATCCAGACACTGTTCGCCCTGCGGGCAGCGGCCGCACGGCAGCCCGCAGACCGGGTCGGGTCCACACTCGAGACCGGCGCAGAGTCGAGCGTCGGGGCACTCGGCTGGCGGCGAGCCGCATCTCTGCTGGCGGCAGACGCTGCCCGACGCGCATTGTCCGCACTCGCCACCGCAGCCATCGTCGCCGCACTCTGCGTCATCACAGCGAGGGATGCACGTGCATGCCCCGTCCAGACAGCGTTCGCCGACGTCACAGACGCCGCAGTCCAGCCCGCAGATCGGATCCAGACCACACTGCCGCGCGGTGCAATCCGTGGTCGCGGGGCAGCCGGACGGCGGTTGGGCGCATTGACCGGCCTGACAGATCTCGTCGGCCGCGCAGGCTCCACAGCTACCGCCGCACCCGTCGTCCCCACACGCGCGGCCCTCACAGTCCGCGACACAGCGACACTGGCCATCGACACACGAGAGACCCCGCGCGCAGGCCCCGCAGCTCTCCTGGCATCGGGGATCGAGGCCGCAGGCTCGCCCCGTGCAGTCGGCCGCCTCGGGGCACGAGAGCCGACCCGCCAGCGCGTCCGCCACGCCCGCGTCCGGGGCGCCGTCATCGGGCACGAGGCCCGAGACACAACCATGCAGGGTCAGAGCCAGGACACCCCACAACCAGAGGCCACCCACGAGTGAGGGTCGAGTCGGGGCCGGCTCCCCGGACCCTCCCGGGGCGAGCGGCGTCGAGCCAGGGCGGACACCAAAGGCGCCGCCCTCTGAGCAGCGCGCGCGGTCGACGACTTTAGAAAGGCGGCGAATGGAACCCTCCCCGGTTCACGCGCGAGGTGCGGGCGCAGCCTACGGTGACGGGAGCGGGTCGGGCAAGCCCAGGGCGCTCGGACCTGGCGCGCCCCTCGGCGCATACCGACTCTGAGGCCTTTGGAATTGCAGCGGATTCTGGCGGAGCGGTGGTGGAGCGCTGGCGGCGGGGGGCTGAACCGGGGCCGATCCGCCCGTGATCGGCCCGTTGGGCGCGCATACCGACTCTGAGGCCTTTGGAGTTGCTGCGGATTCTGACGGAGCGGTGGTGGAGCGCTGGCGGCGGGGGCTGAACCGGGGCCGATCCGCCCGTGATCGGCCCGTTGGGCGCGGTTCGAGACGTTGATCCGGGCGGCGGGCGCCTTCTGCCCTGGATTTCGCGCGGGCACCTGACTCTGGGACGACGGACTCGCCCGCGCCCCTCGCCCCATTCCAACCTGTTCATCCGCGCAGCCGTCTCGTCCCAAGCCGACGACCATGCTATGCACCCTTGCATGGACTGGCGCACCGTCACCTTCGACTGGAACCGCGCGCGGGCGTTCCTGGTCACCGCGGAAGAGGGCTCGTTCTCGGCCGCGGCGCGCGCGCTGGGCCTGAGCCAGCCCACCGTCGGGCGCCAGGTGACCGCGCTGGAGGAGGAGCTGGACGTCGCGCTCTTCGAGCGCGTGGGGCACGGCCTGGTGCTGACGCCCACCGGCCTCGAGCTGGTCGACCATGTCCGCGCGATGGGCGAGGCGGCGACGCGGGTGTCGCTGGCCGCCACCGGTCAGTCCCAGTCGATCGATGGCGACGTCTGCATCACGGCCAGCGAGGTCATCGCGACGCACCTGCTGCCGCCCATCGTGGCGCGCCTGCGCGCGGCCCACCCCGGCATCACCGTCGAGATCGTCGCCTCGAACGCACAGGCCGATCTGCGCCGCCGCGAGGCCGACATCGCCATCCGCAACGTGCGGCCCACCCAGCCCGATCTGGTGGCGCGCAAGCTGCCCGCGGGGGCTGCGCGGCTGTACGCGACGCCGGCCTACCTCGAGAGCCAGCACAATCCCGCCACGCCGGAGGCGCTGGCGCGGTGCGACTTCGTCGGCTTCGACCGCAGCGAGACCTTCGCCCGCGCGCTGCAGGGCCTCGGCCTGCCGGTGCAGCCCGACCGCTTCGTCGCGGTCAGCGACAGCCAGCTCGCGCAGTGGGCGATGGTGAAGGCGGGGCTGGGCGTGGGCATGATGATGCAGGTGGTCGCCGACGCCGAGCCCGCGGTGCGCCTGGCCCTGCCCGACCTGCCGGCCTTCCCCGTGCCCATGTGGCTGACCGCCCACCGCGAGCTGCACACCAGCCGCCGCATCCGCGTGGTGTTCGACCTGCTGGCCGAGGCGTTGGGTGGGTGAGCGTCAGGGATCGGGGAACCCCGCGGTGCACTCGTCGAAGCTCGTCGGCGCGGTCGGCGCGAACCGGACGTAGTCGATCACGGCGCGGGTGCGCGAGTCGTCGGCTGGGCCGGCGGTGGTCCACGCGCCCGCCATCACGCCCACCTGCACCGTGGCCGGCAGGGGCAGGTCGAAGCGCATGGGCTCGACGCCGGTGACGTCGATCTCGGGCCACGCGTGGGCCTGGTTCGAGGTCACGCCGGGCAGGTAGGCCTCGGGGCGCCAGGCGCCGTCGTCCCAGGTCCAGAAGCGGAAGGCGTCGCCCACGCGGCACACCAGCAGCACGTCCTCGGCGAAGGGCTGCGGGTTCAGGTACAGGCCCGACCGCGACGCCTGCGTCTTCTTGATCTCGCGCGAGTAGCCGCTGGGGCCCTGCGCGCCGAAGTTGTACATCACCCAGTGCTCGTCGCCGCCGTGCGTGCCCGCCGGGTCGCGGATGACGAAGCCGCCCGCGTTGAAGTCGCCGGTGGGCGGCTGCTCGGGCCGGGCGTCGTCGACCACGCGCAGGCGCGCGGTGACCGCGAAGTTGCCGGTGACCTCGCGGTAGACGAGCACGGCGTAGAAGTCCTGGAACCAGGCCCAGTTCTGCCCAGGCGGCGGGTTCTGCGCGACGATCTCGAGCACGCCGTTGGCCTGCGTCACCCGCGCGGCGCGGTCGGGGTGCAGTACCCGCCAGCCGATGTCGGCGCCGGCCAGCAGATCGGCGGGCGGGCCATCGAACTCGTCGGACAGCGGGTGCGCCGCGGGGCCCATGTCGGGGGCAGCGTCGGGGTCGGGCGCGGCGTCGGGGTCGGGCGCGGCGTCGGGGTCGGGCGCGGCGTCGAGCGCCGCGTCGACGGCGGCGTCGGGCACGACGACCACGGCCGCGTCCACCGGCGGCGCCGCGTCTAGCCGCAGCGCGGCGTCCGCGGGCGCGCCGAGATCGACCGGGACCGCGGCGTCCGGGGCGCCGAGGTCGACCGGGGCCGCGGCGTCGGGCGCGCCCAGGTCGTCGACCGCTGCGCCGTCCGGCGCGCCGAGGTCGGCCGCCGGCGCACCGTCCGGCCCGCCGAGATCCACGGGGATCGCGGCGTCCTCGGCGCCTTGGTCCACCGGCGCCCCGTCCGGCCCGCCGTCGGCCGCCGCGCCGCCGTCGGCGGGCGCCCCGCCGTCGCCCGCCGCGCCGCCGTCGGCGCCAGGCGCGGCGTCCACCGCCGCGTCGCGCCCCGCGTCTCCGGCGACTGCGCCGTCCACCACGACCCGCGCGTCCGTCGCCCCGTCGGCGACACTCCCACCGTCGCGCGCCGCCGCGTCCCTCACCGATCCGCCACCGTCGACCGCACCGCGGTCGGCGGCCGGCCCGCCGTCGCCCGCGGTGCCGTCGGCCACGGCCCCGAGGTCGTCGCGCGCCTCACCACCGCCGCCGTCGTCGTCGCAGGCCCACAGCCCCACCCCGAAGATCGCCCCGATCACGACGCGCCGCATGGCTCCCCCCGCTGCGTTCCCCGCCCCACCATCCCCCACCGGCCGGGGGGTCTGCTCACGAGCCGTTGGTGATGCCGCCAACCGGCTGTCAGCTGTCAGCCTTGAGCTCTCAGCCGAGCCCCGGACGCTCTGCCGAGCTCGAAGCCGGCCGGCAAGCTCCAAGCGCGGCGCTTCCGGGCACACGGTACACGCGTCGCGGCGGAGCTGACAGCTGACGGCTGAGAGCTGATAGCCCGGCCGCCTTGGCGGGGCGTACGGTGATCGAACGGATCTGAATCACACTGCCGGCGCGGGCCGGCGCCACGCGCTCAGTCGAAGAGCCGGTCCAGCACCACGTGCTTCACCGCCTCGAGCGGCAGCGACGCCGCCTCTGGCCGCGCCCACGACGTCAGCAGCACCGCCCCGTTCTGTACGTCGGCGCGGTCGGCGTTGCGCGCGCCGCCCACCCGCGTCGCGTCCGGGTCGACCACGTCGAAGGGCACCGCCAGCCCCATCTTCTTCTGCAGCACCCGCCGCCCCAGGTGCAGCTTGCCCCCGAAGCCCGGCGGCGCGAACAGCTCGCAGGGATCGAAGCCCGGCTTGTCGAAGATGGCGATGCAGCGCGCGAAATCGGGCGTCTTGGCCTCGTCCAGCCAGTACGGGTACGCGAACCACGCGTCCCGCTCGGCCACGCACACCAGATCGCCGCAGCGGGGGTGGCTCAGCCCCTCCGCGCGCTGATCCGCGGCGTCCAGCACCCGCGCCACGCCGGGCGTCTCGGCCAGCAGGCGCGCCACGGCCGGCAGATCGCAGGGATCGTCCACGTACACGTGCGCGAGCTGGTTGTCGCAGTGGGCGAAGGCGCGGCTGACGCCCGGCTCGAGCATCTCGCCGTTGTCCGCCGCGTGCACCGCCAGCAGCCCCGCCTCGCGCAGCACGCGGTTGAGGAAGATGGGACGCTCGACCGCCACGAAGCCGTAGTCCGACACCACCGCCACGTCCACGCCCGACGCCTCGGCCACCTCGAGCAGCGCCGCCAGCCCCGCGTCCAGCGTCGTCAGCGCCTCGAGCGCCCGCGGATCCTCCGGCCCGAAGCGCTGCGCGTCGTAGTCGAGGAAGGGCGCGTAGGCCATCGTCAGCGTCGGCTGATCCTCGCGCAGCACCAGCTTCACCAGGTCGAGGATCCACCCGGTCGACTTCCACCCCGCCAGCGGCCCCCAGAAGAACGGGAAAGGAAACGGCCCCAGCGCCTTCAGCGCGCGCCCGTGCAGGTCGCCGGGCTCGGTGTAGAAGTCGAAGGTCTTCTGGCCGCTCGCCCAATACGTCGGCCGCTCGATCACCTTCAGGTCGGCCGCCGAGTGCGCGCTGTAGCGCCACAGCAGGCTGGCCGTCTTCGCGTCCGGCGCGCGCCGCTTCACCGCCTCGAAGATCTGCTCGCCGCTGATCAGGTGGTTCGACCGCCCCCAGTTGAACACCTTGGCGTGTGCCCGCTCGTACCACCCGTTGCCCACGATGCCGTGGCCCGCAGGCGGCAGCCCGGTGCTCATCGACGCGTGCGCCGGGCAGGTCAGCGCGCCGAAGGGCGGCACCATCGGCGTCAGCGCGCCGCGCTCGGCCAGGGCCTTCAGCGTCGGCGTGCGCTCGCCGATCTGGCTGGCCGACAAAGCGGCGACGTTCAGCAGCAGCACGCGGCGCATCGGATCCTCCTCGCGGGACGCCGCATCCTGCCCGGCCCCGGGCCGGGGCTCAAGGCGCCGCGGTCAGCTCCACCGCCCACACCACCGGCGAGGGCCCGGCGTGGCGACTCAACGCCACCCGGTACTGGACGAAGGGCGCCGGCTCGGGCAGCGCCGCGCCCAGCCAGCCGGGCCCGTCGTCCCCCCCATCGAGCGCCACGAACGCGCCCCCCTCCGCGCAGGCCGCGTCCGCGCAGGTGCGCACCTCGACGCGCGCCGCCGCCAGGCCGCGCGCCGCCATCGCCCGCAGCTCCTCGGTCGACAGCGCCCGGTGCCACATCGCGACCTCGTCCACGTCGCCCGCCGCGTCGTAGCTGCCGGTCGGGAACCCGCCGATCGTGAAGGGCCGCGTGCCGTCGAGCCCGAAGCCGCCCGCCCACTCCACCCCCTCACGCCCCGCCACCACCTCGCCGTCGAGTACGTAGTCGACGCGCCCCGGGCGGTGCCCCTGCTTCACCAGCGCCAGGTGATGCCATGCCCCGTCGTCCAGCGCCGCCGCACCGCACAGGTCGACCAGCGTGCCTTCGGCGTCGCGTACGACGCCCCCGGGTCCGGTGCCCTCGCCTTCGCAGGGCGCGCCGATCTGGCAGCCCAGCCACAGATGCACCCGGCCTTCCACGTTCTCGCCGCCCATCCACACGTTGTTGCGCCCCGCGCAGGGCTCGCTGCGCACGAACAACGCCCAGGTGAAGTCGCCCTCGCCGGGGTCGAAGGCCGGCTGATCCGACGGCAGCGCCAGGTGATCGGCGCGGCCCAGGCGGCCGGCCCCGCCGAAGAGCCCCGGCGCCGCGCCCAGCGCCCCGTTCACCGTTCCCTGGGTGCCCCACGGCGAGGCGTCGCGCAGCGCCTCACCGTCCCCGAGCCCCACGTCGAGGTGCAACAGCAGCACGTTGTCGCGCATGTCGGCGGCGCCGCCGGTGAAGGCCGCCTCGACCTCGCCGGCGTCGGGCAGCGGGCGGCCGTAGGGCAGGTGGGGACGCCAGCGCAGCGTGCGCCAGCGCAGACCGG
>JAUHXL010000190.1 GCA_030426945.1 bacterium | reverse complement strand
GGGCGTCCATGTGGTGGACCAGATCGAGCGCGCCGACCGCGCAGATGACACCGAAGGCGAGCACGCCGCGGCGCAGGGCGGCGCCGGTGGTGGCGCGGGGCGCGAAGCGGTGCAGCGCGAGGGCGACGGCGGCGGTGACCAGCGGATAGGCGACCGCGAAGGCCGGCAGCCAGCCGCCGAGGCGCTCGGCCAGCGCGTCGTTGCGCACCACGGTGGTCACCATCAGCGAGGCGCCGAAGGCCACGGCGCCGAGGCCCAGCAGCAGCGATGTGCGGGATCCCAGCTTCTCGTCGAGGCGCGCGAGCTGCGCGCGCAGCATCACCCAGGTGTAGAAGGCGCCGGCGGCGGCGACCAGCGTGCCGACGGCCAGGGCCGACGCGCCCAGCGCGCGGTTGTGCGTGTACGCCAGCACCAGGCGCGCGGCGCCGAAGAGCAGCCCGGCGAACACGACGAGGGCGAAGAGGCCGGCGCTGGCGTCGGCCGCGCGGGCGCTGGGCGCCGAGGGCTCGGCCGCGACGCGGCGCGCGCGCGCCCACACCTGCGCCAGGCCCGCGGCCAGGGTGGCGGTGGCCAGCCCCACGACGGCGAAGGGCGCCAGCACGTAGAGGGCGGCGAGGGCGCGCTCGGGCCCGGCGATGCCCGCCGGCGCGACCACGCCCAGGTGCAGCGCCTCGACGAGACCGAGCAGGACGGCGCCGAGGAACAGGCCGTGGAACAGGGCGCGGGGCAGGGGGCTGTGCACGGAGGGAGTATAGGTCGGGCGCGGCGACGCGCGAAGAACGCGCCGGCCCGGCGCCCGAGCGTCAGTCGGTCAGGCGCAGGTCGTCGACGGCCAGCTCGCCGCGCTCGTCGCCGTCGAGCAGCTCGATGACGACGTCGCGGCCCACCCAGGCGCGCAGATCGAGATCCACGCGCTGCAGGTGCAGGCGGCGCTGGCGCAAACGCGGGCCGCGCGCGACGACCTCGTCGCCGACCTTCACCTGCAGATAGGTCCGGCCGATGCCGCGCGCCGCCTGCAGCCAGGTCAGGCGGGGCTTCTCCAGACGGAACGGGATGGAGCGCAGGACGCCCTTCGCCGCCGCCGGGCGCGACAGCACGAGCTGCGCGCCCTGCTGGCCCGGCAGCCGGCGGCGGCTGGGCCGCGCCTCGAAGGCCTCGCCCTCGGCCACCGCCCAGCCCTCGAGCGTGGGCCCCTCGAAGTTGGCGCTCAGGCCCGGCGCCAGCGCGCGCGGCGTGGGATCCTGGGCCAGCCACAGCGTATCCGGGCGCACGAGGAAGCCGGTCTTGGTGCGCAGCGCGTCGGGCGTGGGGAAGGCGAACCGCTCGGCGACGTAGTAGCTGGGCTCGAGGCCGGGCACGCGGTTGTGCTGGTCGACGACGACCGCGGCCCACTCGTGCCGGCGCAGGCGCTCGGGCAGATCCTTCAGCCCGCCCATGAACGCCACGTCCTGGATGCCCATCTGGTGGACGTGGACCGCGCCGTCGCGCTGCCAGGCGAAGAGCGGGTGCGCCGGCACGAACACCTTGCCCTCGATGTCCTCGAGCGCCGCGTTCAGCGTGGCGAGGGCCTGCGCGTCGGCCTCGCCGGGCACCTGCTCGCGCACCGGGTAGTACCAGGCCACGAGCTGCACGATCACCGCCGCGGGCACCAGCCACGCGGCGCGCGCGCGCTCGGCGGCGGGCGCGATCAGATCGCGCACGGCGAGCGGGATCAACGCCGCCGCGAACAGCGACAGGGGCATGAAGCAGTTCGAGTAGGCCCACTGCGTCGAGTGGTTCAGCCCGCTCGAGCCGGCGCCGGCGACGAACATCAGCAGCCAGAACGCATGGGTGCGGGGGCGCCGCGGCCCCGGGTTCAGCGCGCGATAGGCCAGCAGCAGCAGGGCGATCAGCGCCGGCGGCACCAGGATCGCCCAGCGCGGATCCTCGTAGAACAGCTCGCGGTAGTACATGTGCGGCACGTAATCGAGCGTGCGCGCGCGGAAGACGAAGGCGTAGGTCCACCAGGCGGCCAGGCCCACGCTGAGCGAGACGATCGGCACCTTGTAGCCGAACCACAAGAGCGGCAGCAGCAGCACCAGGGGCGCGAGGAGCAGCACGTCCCGCCAGTACTCGAGCAGGATGTTCTTCCAATAGAACAGGTGCCCCTGGTGGCCCTCGAAGATGAAGGTCCAGAACCAGCCGTCGTGGGCGGCGTCGAGCGCCGCGACGCCCGCGGCGGCGGCCCCGAAGGCCGCCACCAGGAAGGCCGCGCCATGCCGCCAGTCGCGCCAGAGCAGGTACAGGGCGGTCGCGGGCACGAAGACGCTGGTGGTCTGCTTGGTGAGGAAGCCGGCGGCGAAGATCAGGCCGGCGGCGATCGCGCCGAGCAGGGTGGCGCGATAGAAGGCGACGTACACCGCGGACGCCACCAGGGCGATGAACAGGGCGTCGGGCCGCGCCAGATCGTAGAAGGCGCCGTTGGTGCGGAAGAGGGCCGCGTACAGCCCGACGCTCAGCAGGCCGGCCCGCCAGTCGGCCTCGCGCTGGCCGATGCGGAACAGCAGGAACAGCGTCCAGCCGGTGGCGGCGATCGAGACCGCGCGCGCCAGCCCCAGGCTGAGCGTGCCGGTGATCTTCGCCAGCAGCGCCAGCACCGCGGGATAGCCGGGCGTGTAGAAGAAGGGGACGAAGTCGGCCGAGGGCGCCGCGTAGATCGGCTGCCCGTCGAGCAGGCGCGCGGCGTGGCTGACCATGCCGCCCTCCATCCACTCGAGCTCGAAGGGGAAGGGGGCGCGCCAAAGCGCGACGCCGAGGAAGGCCACCAGATAGGTCACGGCCAGCAGCAGGGCGACGTCGAGCAGGCGGCGGGCGCTGACGGGCGGCACGATCACTCCGCGAGTCCGTGGGGCGTCAGGGGTTCCAGCGGGCGAGGCTCCTCTCGGGACGCAGGCAGCCGTTCGCGACCTGCTTTCAGCTGTCAGCGGTCAGCGGTCAGCTGTCAGCGTGGCGACCGTGGCCGCGAGACGAGCTCGGCGCGCCGATGCCGAGTGAAGACGGAGCTGAAGGCTGAAAGCTGAAGGCTGACAGCCCGTGCATCCAGACGCGCGCCGTGATCCCGAAGAGAGCCCCACCGGTTAGAAACGGCGAAAGCCGGCGCCCTGGGGGACGCCGGCTTTCTGTGAGTCCGAAGACCCGATCTTACTCGGCGGAGACGCCGGCGATCTTGGTGCCCTCGCTCTCGATCTCGAGGCAGACGCTGACCGCGTTGCACGCGTTGGCGTCGCCCTCCATCGCCAGCGGATCACACTCGCCGGGCACGCCGGCGTCGAGGCGGGCGTCGAAGCCGCCGATCAGCTGCAGGATGAGGGGCAGGACGTCCTCGGGGTCGCCGTCGATGGGCAGCACCGCGGTGACGGTGTCGCACAGCGAGGGCGGGTTGTCGGCGCCGCAGGCGGTCTGGATGGCGACGATGAGGTCGACGATCGACTGCCGGGGCAGGTAGCCGCTGAGCACGCCGCTGGTCAGATCGAAGCCCGCCGCGCCCACGGCCAGGTTGGCCTTCAGCCGGGTCTCGCTCAGGTTGATCTGGATCGGCAGGCCCTCGACGATGGGCAGCGACAGGGCGAACTCCGAGGCCGGGGTCACGAGGAGCTGGTTCTCGGTCGAGGCGCCGGGGAAGAAGATCAGCGGATCGTTCATCGGATCGCCGTCGATGAACGACGCGGGATCGATGAAGAAGTCGCCGTCCGCGCTCAGCTCGCCGTTGAACAGCTTCAGGTCGGCGGTGCCGACCTCGTTGCCGGTCTGGCCCTCGTCCCAGCCCGCGAGCTGCGCGAGGAGGATGAGCGAGATGTCGCCGTTCTCGTCCGGGTTCAGGAACTGGCCGAGGTCGCCGCCCGCGAGGGCGAGGACGCCGGCGAGGCCGGTGCCGTTGTTGCCGCCGACGAGGTCGCAGCCCGAGGCGTCGGCGTCGTCGGGCGTGCCCGGGATGTTCAGGTAGCTCACGCGGCTCGAGGGCGAGTAGTCGCCCGCCGCGGCCGTCGCGGGGAGGGGATCGGTGTCGCCGCCGGCGCCGGGCTCACCGCCCATGCCCGGCTCGCCACCGGCGCCCGGCTCGCCGCCGGCGCCCGGGGCGCCACCGGCGCCGGGCTCACCACCGGCGCCCGGCGCGCCACCGGCGCCCGGCGTGCCACCGGCGCCCGGCGTGCCACCCATGCCGGGCGTGCCACCCGCGCCGGGATCGCCGCCCATGCCCATGTTGCCACCGGCGCCCGGGGTGCCACCGGCGCCGGGGGCGGCGTCCGCGCCGCCCTGGTTGTTGTCGTCCGAGCCGCCGTCGTCGCAGCCGGCCGCGAAGACGAGGGCCGTGGTGGCCAACCCGACCGTCAACAGCTTGCGCAAGCTATTCATCCGCTCTCCTCCGGAGTCGAAAATACCCAACGAACCCTCGCGTATCTTCAACGAAAACGAGGCGTTCGACCTGTTGTGGTCCCCGGCCGGCGTCCGCTACGGCCGCGGCGACGCATCTCTTTAGCAGACACTCCACGGGCCGTGCAAAGGGGTGGCTCGATTCAAAGCGGAATTTTCGACCATGAAGTCGGTTTGTTACGAATCCGACTCGTCGTCTTCTTCATCGCGCTTCCTCTCGAGGTGCCGGAAGATGGTGCGGGGATCGACCCCTAGATCCCGCGCCGTCTTGGTGCGGTTGCCCTCGTTGAGCGCCAGCACCTCGTCGATGTAGCGGCGCTGGAACGCATCCTTGGCCTCGGCGAGGGGCAGCACCCGCCCAGCGAGGGCGTCGTCGTCGAGGTCGAGGTCTTCGGGCGTCAGCTTGGGGCCGTCGGCCAGCACCACGCCCTTCTTCAGCCGGTTCTCCAGCTCGCGGATGTTGCCCGGCCAGCTGTGCTTGCGCAGCGCGATGATCGCGTCGTTGGTGAAGCCGACCACCGGGCGTCCGAACGACTCGGCGTACTTGCCCAGCAGGAAGCGGGCGATCAGCACGACGTCGTCGTCCCGCGCCCGCAGGGGCGGCAGCTCGATGCCCACCACGTTGATGCGGTAGTACAGGTCCTCGCGGAAGCGCCCCTCCTTGATCGCCTCCTCGAGGTCGACGTTGGTGGCCACCACCAGCCGCAGGTCCACCGGCGTGGGCTTGGTGTCGCCCACGCGCGTGATGACGCGCTCCTGGATCGCGCGCAGCAGCTTCACCTGCAGGTGCACCGGCATCTCGCCGATCTCGTCGAGGAAAAGCGTCCCCTGGTTCGCCGCCTGGAACGATCCGACCTTGTTCTCCACCGCGCCGGTGAAGGCGCCGCGGCGGTGGCCGAACAGCTCGCTCTCCATGAGGTTCTCGGGGATGGCCCCGCAGTTCACCGCCACGAAGGGGCCGTCGGCGCGCGGCGACCGTCGGTGGATCTCGCGGGCGATGAGCTCCTTGCCGGTGCCCGTCTCACCCAGCACCAGCACGTTGATGTCGGTGGCCGCGACCTTCTCGACCTTGCGGAACACGGCCTTCATCGGCTCGCAGCTGCCGACGATCGAGCCGAACTTCTCGCCCTCGAGGGCCTGCCGCAGCCGCGCGTTGTCCTGGCTGAGCGCGGCGCGCTGCAGCGCGTGCTGCACCAGCAGCGCCGCCTGCCCCGCGAACACCACCAGCACGTCGAGGTGCTGCTGTTCGAACAGGTTCACCACGTTGTCGTTGCCGACGTAGATGAGCCCCAGCAGCTCGCCCGCGAAGACGAGCGGCACGCACATCACGCTGCACAGCTTCAGCTGCATCACCGACGCGCTGGCGCGGAAGGTGGTGTCGTTGAGCGCGTCGCTGACGATCACCGGCTCCCGCGCCTTGATGGCGCGGCTGATGATGCTGTCGCTGACGTGATCGAGCGTGGCCGCCATGCTCTCGCGGTTCAGGTTGCGCGCGGTCTGCACCCGCAGCCCGTCCCCGTCGTTCATCAGCACCAGGAAGCCCTTGTCGGCGCCGGTGAGCTGGACGACCTCGTCCATCAGCGCCTCGAGCATCGCGTCGACGTCCTGCTTCTGCGCCAACGAGGTCGAGAAGGCGAGCAGGCGGCGGTAGGCCTTCAGCTCGTCCTGGGGCACCGCGTCGCGCTGCACCTCGATGGTGGTGGGCTCGTCCCACAGGTTGAAGCGCAGGGTGGCGTCGCCGAGCTCGATCTCGTCGGCGTGCTCGAGGGGGTGCTTGCGCGTCTTGCGGCCGTTGACGCGCAGCGTGTTGGTGCGCGCGGTCGACACCAGCACGAAGCGCCCGCCCTCGAGGCGGATGTGCGCGTGCGTCGGCGCCACCTCGGCCCCCTCGACGACCACGTCGTTGTCGCGGTCGGCGCCGATGGAGGTGATCTTCCGCACGATCAGGTGCGAGCGACCGTCGACGACCAGGCTGGGCATGAAGACTCCGTGGGCGTGAGCGCGGCCCGCAGCCTACCGCGTCGGGCGGCGAATCAGAACCGCCAGATGAGCCCCTCGGGCACGACGGAGGGCCCGGGGCGCACCTCGTGCAGCCCGGCGTCCTCGTCGAAGGCGTAGTGGGCCTGCACGATGCCGGCGATGATCAGGGCGACGGCGATGCCGCCGCTGATCAGCTGCGCCTGATAGAGCGACTTGGCGCGGGTCACGTCGCTGCGCGGGAAGCTGCCGTCCGCGTCCCGCAGATCCTGCACGGCGAGGTAGAAGCCCACCGACAGGCCCGACGCCAGCAGCTCGGTGCCCAGGAACACCGCGCCGAGGCCCGCCTGATCGTTCTGGAACTGGCCGATGCCGAAGGGCATCGACGCGACGAAGCGCGAGTTCAGCCGCCGCTCGTACACCACCAGGCTGTCGCGCCGCCGCCGGGCGTCCTCGGCCTCCTGCTGCCGCCGCAGCTCCTCGCGCCGCCGCTTGATCTCGTCGGCGAGCTGCTCGCGCAGCTCCTCGTAGAACACCACCGCCTCGGGGGGCACGACGATGGGGTTCAGCTCGTGGTCCGGGCGGAACTGGATCAGGCGCTCGAAGTAGGTCTTCGCTTCGGCCTTCTGGCCGAGGAAGAAGTGGGACAAGCCCAGCATCTCGTAGGCGTCGGCGAGATCCTTGGCCGCCACCAGCAGGATGTCCGGCTCGACGAGGGGCGTCAGCAGCCGCACCACGCGCGGGTAGTCGCCGTACTGGTAGGTGTTCTCGGCGACGATGAAGGTCCGGTCGGGGTCGACCGGCGCGGGGGCGGGTGGGGGATCCCGGGGCTGCGCTGGGGCCATGGTCGGCGCCAGCAGCGCCGCGCCCGCCAGGGCGAGGGGTCGGAGTCGCGCGCGCACCGTCAGAACAGCACCTTCACTTCGACCTTCTCGCCCGCCTTCAGTCGCACGGCTCGCCTCTCGGACTTACCGTCGGGGGTGCGCACGGTCAACATGAGCGGCGCGCTGCGGGCGACCATGGCCCGCGGGATCTCCTGGTTGGTGCTGCCGAGCCGCGTGCCGTCGTCGGCCAGCACGTCCGCTCTCACGTTCGAGGTCACCTTGAACTTCGCGGGCAGGAACTCGCAGGTGTACTCGATGATCGGGCCGATCTTCGCCTCGCGGGCGATCTGCACCTCGGTCTCGAAGGGGCTGCAGCCGCTCTGCCGGAACGCGACCCGGTGGGTGCGCCCGACGTCGAGCGAGAGCCCGCGGGTCTGCAGCTCGTAGACATAGCCGCGCCGCTCGCCGTCGACGAAGACCTGCGCGCCCTTGTGGTTCGAGCCGATGCGGGCCAGCACCTGGCGGGCCGGCGGGCGGGCCGCGGCGTCGGGCGCGGCCGCCGCGACCGCAGCGTCGCGTCGCCGGATGCGGACTGGGCGGGGGCGCAGCACGACGCGCGTCGGGCGGGCGTCGGGGGCCGCGTCGACCACCCGCGCGGCGTCGACGGCCTGATCGGGGGGCGCGGCGTCGGGCGGCGGCGCGGGGTCGACCGGCGGCGCGGCGTCCAGCCGCCGCGCCGGGACGCTGCCCAGCCCGAACGCGTCGGCGCCGCCGCTGTCGGGCGGCGGATCGTCCGGCCACAGCGCCCACGCGCCCAGCCCGGCGAGCACCAACAGCGCGCCCGCGGCCGCACCGCGCACCACCGCGCCGCGTCGCCGGCCGCGCTCCACCTTCGCCAGCAGCGCGCGGGCCGCCTCGTCCTGATCGTCGAGGGCCAGCGCCCGGTCGATGAAGTCCAGCGCGCGCCCGGTCAGCTTCGCGTCCAGCGCGCGCCGGCCGCCGTTCACGTAGGCCGTCAGCAGCCGCCGCGCCAGGCCGTCCTGGTAGACCTCGGGGTCGGCGAAGAAGGCCTCGAGCTCCGCATCGACGTCGTGGATGCCGACCTCGTCGAGCAGCGCGCGCAGCGCGTCGGCCACCTCGGCGGCGGTCTGAGGTCGCTCGGCGGGATCGAGCGCCATCAGCTGCTCGATCAGGCGGGCCACCCGGCGCCCGGCGTGAGGACGCCGCTGCAGGACCGGATCGTAGCGGCCCTCCAGGATGCGCCGGAACAGCGCGGCGGGGTTGGGGGCGGTGAAGGGCAGCGCGCCGCACACCAGCCAGTAGAGCACCGTGCCGACGCTGAAGAGATCCGAGCGGTGATCCACCCGGGCCCCGTCGATCACCTCGGGCGCCATGTGCGCGGGCGAGCCGAGCATCGTGCCCGTCGCCGTCAGCGTCTCCATGTCGATCATCTGCGCGATGCCGAAGTCCATCAGCACCGGGGTCCCGTCCGGCCGGATCATGATGTTCTCGGGCTTGACGTCCCGGTGGACGATGCCCGCCTCGTGCGCGCGGCCGAGGGCCTCGCAGACCGGCACAAGGATCAGCGCGGCGACCTCGGGGAACCGCACGGCGTGCCCCTCGACGAAGGCGCGCAGGGTCGGCCCATCGATGTACTCGGTGACGATGTAGGCGCGCTCGCTCTCCGGCGGCGCGTAGTCGAACACCTCCACGATGTGCGGGTGCTGCAGCCGGGCGACGGCGCGGGCCTCGCGGCTGAACCGTGCGCGCGCGTCTTCGCGGCTGGCGAGGTGCGGGTGCAGCACCTTCAGCGCGACCTTGCGTTCGAGCACGGGGTCGGTGGCGCGGTACACCACCGCCATGCCGCCCCGCCCGATCTCGTCGTCGAGGGTGTAGCGGCCGAGGCGCTGTTCCATCATGGTTGCGCCATTGTAGGGGCACGCGGCCCCGATCATAAGGTGCAGGTTGTTGCACGCCCCCCCCGGCCCCCCGGTTCAGCTCGTCGGCGCGCGGCCCGCGACCGGCCCGCACGCGGGCGGCGTGGAGCGCTACGCGGCCTGGCTGGCGGGCGCGCTCGGCCCTCGACTGGTCGACGGCGGCCTGCGCTTCGCGGTCCGCGCCCGCGCCGAGGCCCCGGTCGTCCGCGCCGCCGATGGCTGCAGCGCCGCGTGGGTGGCGGCCTGTGGGAAGAGTCGACTGCGCTGGGCCCGGCACGTCGCCGCCGAGCGGGCGGTGCTGCGGGCGGCCGATCACGTGATCGCGATTTCACCTCGCGTCGCCGCGGATCTGGCTCGCTACTACGGCGTCGACGCCCAGATCCTGCTGAACCCCGTCTTCGTGGCGCCCGCCCCCGCGGCGCCGCGCGACCGCGATCTGCTCTTCGCGGGGCATGGCTTCGACCGCAAGGGGCTGGTGGCCGCCCTGGCGGTCGTCGCGCGGTTGCCCGGCGCGCACCTGACGGTGGTCGGTCGCGACGGCCGGCCGGATCGCTGGCGGCGGCGCGCGGCGCGGCTGGGCGTCGCTGATCGGGTCGACTTCGTGGGGCCGGCGCCGGTCGGACCGTGGATCGCGCGGGCCTCGGTGCTGCTGCACCCGGCGCGCTACGAGCCCTATGGGAACGTGGTGGCCGAGGCGGTGGCTGCCGGTCTACCCGCGGTCGTCAGCGCGGCGACCGGGGCCGCGTGCCTGCTGCACGCCGATCACGTGTGGGCGGCCGATGAGGGCGTCGACGGGCTGGCGGCGCGGGTCGAGGCCGCGCGGCGGGCGCCGCGCGCGCCCGCCCTCGCGCCGCCGAGCCCGGCCGAGCATCTGGCCGCGCTCGACCGGCTGTGGGGGGCCGCGTGAAGACGCTGGTGATCAACACGGCCTTCCTCGGCGACGTGATCTTCACTTTGCCCCTGCTCGAGAACCTGGGCCGCGCGGGGCACGCGGTGCATCTGGTCACCCGGCCGCGCTTCGGCGCGCTGGCCGCGGGCACGCCGGGCCTGCAGGCCCTGTGGACCTACGACAAGCGCGGCGTCGACGCCGGGCCCGCGGGCCTCTGGGCGCTGGGCCGACGCCTGCGGGCCGAGCGCTTCGACCTGGTGCTGGGCGCGCACCCGTCCTGGCGGACTGGGCTCCTGGCGGCGGCGGTGGGCGCGCCGCGGCGGCTCGGGTGGGGGCCTCTGGGGTACACCCGGCGGGTGCGCCGCGGCCCGCGCTTCGTCGAGGACGCCCTCGCGCTGGGCGAGGCCGCGGGGGTGCCGATGCCCGTCCGACGGCCCCGCGTGCGCGCTCGCGCCGCCCACCCGGCGGTGCCGCCCGGCGCCCTCGCGTTCGTGCCGGGGGCGCGCTGGGCCACCAAGCGCTGGCCGGCGCCGCGCTGGCGGGCGCTGGTCGGCGCCGCGCGCGCCGCGGGCCACCCGATCGTGGCGGTGGGCGGCGCGGACGAGGCGCACTGGGCGGAAGGGTGGGGGGCCGATCTCGAGGCCTTCGGGTTGTCGCTGCCCGCGACCGCGGGCCTGCTGGCCGCGTGCGCGGCCGTCGTGGGCGGCGACTCGGGCCTCGCGCACCTGGCGCGGGCGGTCGGGACGCCCACCGTGATGCTCTTCGGCCCCACGCCGGCGGCGGCCCACCCGCCCGATCCCGGCCGCGTGGATCGGTGGGTCGCGGGGCTCTCCTGCCGGCCCTGCTCGGCCCACGGGCCGCGCCGCTGCCCGCTCGGCCACCACGCCTGCCTGGACCGCCTCGCACCGAACCATGTCATGGGAGGTTTACAGGCGGCCACAGACCGGGGATCATGCGGACGCTGAGGGAGGCGCATGGCGGACGAAGAAAAGAGGAACATCCTGCTGATCGAGGACGAACACCACGTCCGTCAGCTGGTCAGCCGTCTGCTGACGAAGCATGGGTTCGAGGTGCGCACCGCGAAGGACGGCCTCGACGGTCTCCGCGCCCTCGAGGACTTCAAGCCCGACCTCATCATCGCCGACGTGATGATGCCCAACCTCGACGGCCTGACCTTCACGAAGGCCCTGAAGAATCGCCGCGAGACACGCGCCATCCCGGTCATCTTCCTGACCGCCAAGAGCGATCCGCTGTCGATGATCGAGGGCATCAACGTCGGCGCGAAGTTCTACATCACCAAGCCGTTCCAGATTGAGGACGTGCTGTCGAAGGTGAAGAAGGTCCTGGTCGAGCGTCAGGGCCACCGCATGGGCTGAGGGGGCGCCGGCCGAAGGCCGCCCCCAGCGTCGTGGCCGTGGTCGGGGTCCACCCGGCTGGCCGCGCGGCCCGCGCGCGGCTTTCGACCGCCGACGACCGCGACCGGCCGAGGCGGCCGCGCCGCCCTACGGGGCCGGCGCCGGCGCCACCTGCGGATCGGGCACCACCGGCCGCAAGTACACGATGTCCACCCGCCGGTTCGTCTCGCGCCCCTGCCGGGTGCTGTTGTCGGCGATCGGCTCGGCGTCCCCCTTGCCCAGCGCCGTCATCCGGTCGTTGGCGACGCCCTCGCCGGCCAGGTGGTTCGTCACCGCCTGCGCCCGCTTCTCGCTCAGCTCGAGGTTGCGCTGGCTGCGCCCCCGGTTGTCGGTGTGGCCCTCGATGATCAAACGGAAGTTGGGATGATCGTTGGCGATCTTGCCCAACATGCGCAGGGGGGCGGTCACGCCCGGATCCAGGTTCGACTTGCCCGCCGCGAACAGGCTGCGCAGCGTCACCACCAGCCCGCGCCGCTCGATGCGGGCCTCGGCGCCGGGCACGTCGGCGGTGGCCTCGAGCATCCGCTTCAGCTCGAGGTCGTAGGCCTTGCGCTTCTCCTGGGCCTCGTAGAACGGCTTCGCCGCGGCGATCGCGAGATCCGCGTCCGCGGTCGTCAGCCCGGCGACGCGGGTGGCCTCGGTGTAGTTCGCCTGGTCGAAGGCGGTCAGGGCCATCTTCAGGGAGGCCTGCGCCTTGTTCAGGGGGCCCGGCGCGTGCGTCGCGGCGCCCATCGTCTCGGCGAGCTGCA
>JAUHXL010000189.1 GCA_030426945.1 bacterium | reverse complement strand
GCGTCCGGCGCGCCGAGGGCGGCGCCGGGCTGCTGCGCGGCGCTCGCCTCCCAAGGCACGAGCTCGGCGGCGAGCACCGCGCGGGCGACGCCGAACTGGCCGTCTCCTTCGACGGAGACGGCGTCGAGATCGACGCCCGGCGTGCGCCAGCCCGGCGGCTCGGCGATGTCGGTCAGATCCACCACCAGCGCGGCGGTGTACGCGTCCCAGGGGACGGCGTCGACCGGCGCCCCCGCGTCACGGCGGGGGGCGGCGCCCGCGTCCAGCCGGCGCGCGGGCCGGCCCCCGAAGGGGGGCGCGGGCGTGGACAGCACACAGCGCCCCGCCTCGAGCACGAAGCCCGCCCCGCAGTCGTCGGTCTCGAGGATGCAGCCCGGCAGCAGGGCGGCGACGGCGAGGGGCAGGGCGCGGCGCATGCCCGGACTGTGGCGCGCGTGGCCGGCGGCCGTCAAGCGCGCCCGAGGCGGTGTGAACCTCAGCCACGGTGGTCTGTCGTCGAGTGTTCACGGGTCGGGCCTCGACCGCCCGGTTGGCGGGCCTCCGACGGCGGCACGCGCCTTGCGGAAGGGGCCGGCCGACACCGTCTTCGCGAGGTTCCACCATGAGAAGCCTTCTCCGCTGCGCCCCCCTCTTCCTGCTGCTCGGCCTGACCGGCTGCGAGTGGGACGACTGCTTCGACTGCATCCCCGCCGATCACTACGACTACTGCGACGACACCGGCTGCTACGCCTGCGACGAGGGCGAGTGCCGCCCCCTCGGCTGTCAGGACGACTTCGACTGCCCCGGCGTGGCCGTCTGCAGCGACCGCGGCCTGTGCGGACCCGACCGCGACGACCTCCGCCCGCCTCGCGCCTCGACGCCCTGCTTCATCGACCTCGATTGCCCGGGCGGGCAGATCTGCACCGCCGACGGCGCCTGCGTCGACGGCCAGCGCCCCGGCGGCGGCGGCGGCGGCGGCGCCACCCCCGAGTGCCTGCAGCAGGCCGACTGCCCCAACGGCCAGGCCTGCAACGCGTACGGGCGCTGCGTCTGGACCGACAACGGCGGCGGCGGCGGCGGCGGCGCCCAGCCCGACAACGCCTGCGGCCGCGACGGCGACTGCATGCCGGGCTGCGTGTGCGAGGCGGGCCAGTGCTTCGAGGCCGATCGCTGCGCCCGCGACGCCGACTGCCCGGGCGCCGACGTGTGCGTCGATGGCACGTGTCGGATGCCCTGCCAGCTGACCGCCGACTGCGGCGTCGGCGGCTACTGCGTCGCCGGGCGCTGCGCCCCGCAGTGCGCCGACGACTCGACCCTGCCCGCCGGGTGGACCTGCGACGACGGCGTGCCTTCGCCCGTCGAGACCGAGTGCTTCCGCAACGACGACTGCCGCGACGGCAAGCGCTGCGTCGACGGCCGCTGCGTGGGCGAGGCCCCGCCGCCCGCCTGCGCCGCGGACGCCGACTGCGGCCCCGGGCGCCTGTGCGACGACGGCCGCTGCGTCGAGGATCCCACGGTCGAGTGCGGCGGCGACGCCCAGTGCGGCGCGGGCGAGCGCTGCGTCGACGGCGCCTGCGTCGAGGGCAGCGCCAGCTGCGAGGCCTCGTGCCAGTGCCCCGACGGCCAGGTCTGCGCCGAGGGCGCCTGCGTCGTGCCGACGCCCGAGCCCGAGCCCACGCCCTGCGAGAACCTGTGCGACTGCCCCGCCGGCGACATCTGCGACGCCGGCCTGTGCCGCACCCCCGGCGCCCGCGAGTGTGAGGCCAACGGCGACTGCGAGGCGGGCATGGCCTGCCAGGCGGGCGCGTGCGTGGTCGTGCACCACCACGGCATGGACGCCTGCCAGTTCGACAACCAGTGTGGCCCGGGCGCGGCCTGCGTCGATGGCAAGTGCCTGATGGCCTGCGCGGCCGACGCCGAGTGCCCGGCGGGCACGGGCTGCCTCGACGGGCGCTGCGATCCCGCGGCCGAGCGGCCGGTGACCTGCCGCGGCAACGCGGACTGCGATGGCGGCGTGTGCATCGACGCCACCTGCCACGCCCGCTGTGACGGCGACGCCGAGTGCGAGGCCGGCGCGTTCTGCGACCACGGCATCTGCATGCCCGACGTGTTCGCCCGCCCGGGCTGCGTGCGCAACGTCGACTGCGGCGAAGGCCTCGAGTGCGTCGACGCGCGCTGCCGGCCGGCCTGCTGGGCCGACGCCGACTGCGGTGACGGTCAGGTGTGCCACGAGCGCTACTGCCACGACCCGGTCGAGGTCAGCCCCGAGTGCGTCCGCAGCGCCGACTGCCCCGCCGGCGAGGCCTGCGTCAACGGCGCCTGCGGCTGAGCCCCCCGTCCCTCGCCGCGCGGGGCGCGTCCTTCCCCCGAACGCGCCCCGCGCGGCCCCCCACCCGCCCGCGTCACCACGCCGTGACAGCGTCGGCCGCCAGCGCGCAGACCCGTGACCTCCGGCTCCAGAGCGCAACGCCTCGCGGCGCTGGCACATGGACTGCACTCCGCCGGGCCCGCTCGCAACATGCCCAACGGGCCCGATCCGAGGAGCTCCCATGCCGCAGCGTCCACCCAGCGCCCCCCGCGTCGTCGCCATCGTCGGCCCCTACCAGAGCGGCAAGACGAGCCTGCTCGAGTCGCTGCTCATGACGACCGGCGCCCTCGCCCAGCGCGGCAGCGTGACGGCCGGCACCAGCCTCGGTGATCGCCAGCCCGAGGCCCGCGCCCACGGCATGGGGGTCGCCCTCAACGTGGCGCGCACCGAGTGGCTGGGCGACAGCTACACCTTCCTCGACTGCCCCGGCTCGGTCGAGTTCGGCCAGGACGCGCAGGACGCCCTGGCCATCTGCGATGCAGCGGTCGTCGTGTGCGAGCCCGCGGCCGATCGCGTCGTCGGGCTCGCGCCCCTGCTGCACCTGCTCGACGAGCGCTCCATCCCGCACGTGGTCTTCCTCAACAAGATGGACGTGGCCACCGAGCGGGTGAAGGACGTGCTCGAGGCCCTGCGCACCGTCAGCGCGCGCCCGCTGGTGCTGCGCGAGGTGCCGATTCGCGAAGGCCGCGAGATCAAGGGCTTCGTCGACCTCGTCACCGAGCAGGCGTGGCGCTTCCGCCCGGGCAAGCACTCCGAGCCCATCCCCATGCCCGCCGGTCTCGCCGACGAGGAGCACGCCGCGCGCGAGCAGCTGATCGAGGCCCTCGCCGACTTCGACGACGCGCTGCTCGAGCAGGTGCTCGAGGACATCATGCCCTCGGCCGATGACCTGTACGCCCAGCTGGCCCAGGACTTCGAGCAGGATCTGGTCGTGCCGGTGATGCTGGGCAGCGCCGACCTGAGCGCCGGCGTGACCCGGCTGATGAAGCTGCTGCGGCACGAGACGCCGGAGCCGCAGGTCACCGGCGCCCGCCTCGGCGTCGACCCCGACGGCCAGGGCGTGGCGGCGCGCGTGTTCAAGACCGAGCACGTCCAGCACGTGGGCAAGCTGTCGCTGGCCCGCGTGTTCCGCGGCACGCTGACCAGCAACCTCGAGGTGCCGCTCGGCGACGAGCCCGTACGGCTCGGCGGGCTGTTCCGCCTGCACGGCCAGGAGCGCGAGAAGGCGGACGCCGCCGAGGTGGGCCAGGTGATCGCGATCGCGCGCACCGAGCCCCTGCGCACGGGCAGCTGGCTGGGCGACCCCGCGGAGGCGACCCCGTGGCCCGCGCCCCTCGATCCGCTCTACAGCCGGTCGGTGCACGTGACCAAGCGGGCCGACGAGGTGAAGCTGCTCGGGGCGCTGCAGAGCCTGGCCGAGGACGATCCCTCCCTGCGGATCGAGCAGAACGGCGCCACGCACCAGCTGCTGATCCACGGCCAGGGCGAGCTGCACCTGAAGGTGGTGGTCGAGCGCCTCGCGGAGCGCTTCAACCTCGAGGTCGAGACCGAGCGCCCCAAGGTGCCCTACACCGAGACCATCCAGCGCAGCGTCGATCAGGCCACGCGCTTCAAGCGCCAGACGGGCGGTCACGGACAGTTCGCCGACATCAAGATCAAGGTGCGCCCGCTGGCCCGGGGCGAGGGCTTCGTCTTCGACGACGAGATCGTCGGCGGCGTCGTGCCCAAGCGCTTCATCCCGTCGGTGGGTGGGGGCGCCGAGGCCGCCCTGGCCCAGGGCCCGCTGGGCTTCCCGGTGCAGGACGTCGGCGTGACGCTCTACGACGGCCAGTACCACGCGGTGGACAGCAGCGATCAGGCCTTCCGCACCTGCGCCGGTCTGGCGATGCGCGAGGCCTTGCCGCTGTGTTCGCCGGTGCTGCTCGAGCCGGTGATGACGGTGCGCATCGCGGTGCCCAGCCAGTTCAGCGCCGGCGTGCAGCGGGTGGTGCCCGGTCGCCGCGGCCACCTGCTCGACTTCGCGGCGCGCCCGGACTGGCCGGGCTGGGATCTGCTGACCGCGCACATCCCGCAGGCCGAGATGCACGATCTGATCATCGACCTGCGGTCGGTGACCCTCGGCGTCGCCAGCTTCACCTGCACCTTCGATCACATGGCCGAGCTGCGGGACAAGCTGGCCGACGACGTGGTCGCGGCCCGCCGCGCCGAGCTGGACGCGGCGCGCTGAGCGGCCCGCCGGGTCGGCGACCGCGCCGGCCCGGCCCCCCCTCGCCTTCGATCAGGCCTGCAGCAGGCGCGTCATGCGCAGGTGCGCCATGGTGGCGTCGAGGTCGTAGCGCGGGGTGTAGCCCAGCGCCTCCCGGGCGCGGGCGCCGTCCACCATGCACACATAGCGCAGGTGATCGATCTCCGGCCCCGGGAAGCTCGACAGGCGCCAACGCCACAGAGACTCGAGCACCGGCTGCGCGAGGAAGTGCGGGAAGTCGATCACCTTGCCGCCGGCCATGCGCAGCAGCGTGCTCAGCGCCGCGGCCTCGCAGCCGGGCACGTTGAAGATGCCCTCGGCCTCCGGCTGACAGGCCAGCTCGATGGCGCGCACGACGTCCTCCTCGTGCACCACCTGCACCATCGGATCGAAGCCCAGCAGCCGCGGCGGGTGCTCGAGGCGCAGGTAGTTGCTGGGCGCGTTGTGCACCGCGCCGACGATGTGCACCGGGCGCAGGATGACCGTCTTCACGCCGGGGTGCTTCCAGAAGAAGCTCTGCGCCAGCATGTCGACGCCGACCAGATCGCCGATGAGCCCGAAGCGCTCGGCCCCCATCAGCGGTGTGTCCTCGCTGAGGAACTGATCGTTGTCCGGGCGGGGGCCGTAGACGTTGGCGCTCGACAGCAGCACGAACTTGGGGATGCCGTGCCGCACGCAGTACTGCATCACCTTGTCGGTGCCCTGGATGTTGAAGGTGTAGTGGTCGCGGCTCGAGGCGCGGGGGTCGTGCATCAGGTTCAGGTGCACGACGGCGTCGAAGCGGCCGGCCCGGAAGACCTCCTCGCAGCGCTTCCGCCGGATGTCGATGCGGTGCATCTCGACGTCGCGTGGGGCGCCCCGGAAAGGGCGTCGATCGACGCCGACGACCGTGTGGCGCCGGTGCAGGTGGCGCGCGAGCAGGCCCCCGAGGCGCCCGCTGATGCCCGTGATGGCGATGCGCAAGGCCGCCCCCTCCCTACCAGAAGATGTGTTCGCGTTCGCGCAGCCCGCGATCGAGCAGCGCCGCGATGGCGTCCTTGACCTGCCCCACCTGGGCGCCGACCACCGACTCGTCGTCGTCGGGATCACCCTCGAAGGCCATCGGCCGACCAAAGTAGATGCGGTACTTCACCGGCAGGGGCAGCCCGCCGGTGACGAACATGGTCGGCGCGATGGGCACCGCCGGCAGGCCCAGCAGCCGCGCCAAGGACTTCGCGTTCCAGAGCGTCGGGTACTGCTCCTCGGCGCCGACGACGGCCACCGGCACGATGGGCGTGCCGGTCTCGAGGGCGAGCCGCATGAAGCCGTGCCCGAAGTCCTGCAGCTGATAGGCGTGATCGTAGGTCTTGTTGATGCCCCGCACGCCCTCGGGGAAGACCAGCACGGCCTCCTCCTGGGTCAGCAGGCGGCGGCAGTTCTCGGGCGTGCCGAGCACCTGGCCGAGGCGCGCGAAGAAGGTGCTCACGAAGGGCAGCGTGGGCACCCACCGCTCGATCATCGAGCGCACCGCGCGCGGGGGATCGCCGTCGAGCAGCAGGGACGAGGCCACCATCATCGCGTCGATGGGCACCTGGCCGCTGTGGTTGGCCACGAACAGCACGCGCCCCGGCGGCATGTCGCGCAGCCCGAAGGTCTCGACCCGGAACCAGTGCCGGTAGAAGAACTCGACCACCGGGATGACCATCTTGATCTGCTCGGGGTCGAGGCCGAAGTCGTCGTTGGTGCGGGCGCCCATCGGGGCCTTGAGCGCGTCGATCCGATCGACGAGGGCGCCGTCGAGTCGCTGCTCGACCGCGCCGCGCAGGCTACGTTTCAGACCACTGAGCATGCGTCCCCCGCGGCCCCGGTGTGGGCGCGGCGATTGTAACCACGCCCGCCGCCGCGGCACCACCGCGGCGTGGGTGGACGCGGAGGGGGGCGAGCGCCCAGAATCACGCCGTCTCGCGCTGGAGCTGTGCATGAAGCTGTCTCGACTCTGTCCCGCCCCCCTCCCGCCGGGCCTCGACCTGCCCCTCGAGGTGGTGGTGGGGCGCGGCGCGCGGCGATCCCTGCCCGATCTGCTCGGCGAGCACGTCGGCGCCGACGCGCTGCTGGTGGCCGATCCGCAGACGCGCGCGGCGGCGGCCCTGGGCGACGTCGGCGGCGCGTGGCTGCGCCTGCCCGAGCACCCGCACGCCGACGACGCCACCGTCGAGATCGTGCGGGCCTCCGTCGAGGACGCGCCCGGCCTGCTGGCGGTGGGCAGCGGCACGATCAACGATCTCTGCAAGCGCGCGGGCGCCTTGTTGGGCAAGCCCTTCGTCGTCTTCGGCACGGCCGCCAGCATGAACGGATACGCCAGCGGCATCGCGGCCATCCTCAGCGAGGGGCTGAAGACGACCGTGCCCGCGTCGCCCGCGCGCGCCATCGTGCTCGACAGCGAGGTGCTGGCCGCCGCGCCGCCCGCGCTGGCCCAGGCCGGCCTGGGTGATCTGCTGAGCAAGCCGGTCAGCGACAGCGACTGGTGGTTGAGCGATCAGCTCGAGGGCGGCGGCTACGACACCCTGCCCGGCCGCATCGTCGACGCCGCCCTGGGTGAGGCCGCCGCGGCGGCCGCCGGGCTGGCCGCGCGCGAGCCGGTGGCCCACGCGGCGCTGGGGCGGGCCCTGGTGCTCAGCGGCGTGGCGATGGTGGCGGCGGGCAGCAGCGCGCCCGCCAGCGGCGGCGAGCACCTGCTGAGCCACCTGTGGGACATGGAGGCGCTGATCGAGGGGCGCCCGACGCGGCTGCACGGCGCCCAGGTGGGCGTCGCGACCTGCATCAGCGCCGCGCTGTACCACCGCCTGCTGCGCACCGCCCCGCGCTTCGTGGCGCCGCCCGCCTGGGACGTGGAGGCCGAGCGCATCCGCCGCGACTTCGGGCCACTGGCCGACGCCGTGCTGCCCCAGGCCCAGCGCAAGCACGCCCGCGCCGCCGCCCGCGTCGAGACGCTGCGGGCCCGCTGGGCCAGCATCCGCGACGCCCTGGCCGAGCGCCCCTTGCCGACGCCCGCGCAGGTGCGCGCCACGCTCGACGCCGCCGACGCCCCCTCGACGCTCGCCGCCTTGGGCATCACGCGCGCCGACGCCGCCAGCGTCCTGCGCCGCGCGCGGGACATCCGCGACCGCGTCACCGTGCTCGACGTCGCCTTCGAGGTGGGGTTGTTGCCGGGCGGGGTCGACCTGGTGCTCGACGACGCCGGCGTCTGAGAGCGGGCCGCGCCGGTCGCCGCGTCAGCCGCCGATCTGCTTCGTCGTCGCGAAGTGCACCTTCGCGACGTCGTTCAGCGCCGCGGCGCCGTGCGTCTTGATGAAGGCGTGGCCGGCGGCCAGCGTGGGCGGGCCGGCGCCGGGGTGCAGGCGCACGCCGAAGCGCTTGGACAGCGCCGCCAGCCCGCGCAGATACGCCGCGCGCGCCAGGACGCTGGCCGCGCCGCAGGCGGGATCCTCTTCGGCCTTGGTGCGCTCGGTCAGGTTCGCCGCCAGCCCCAGCGGGCCCAGCGCGCGGCGCAGCGTCGGCCCCTTGGCGAACTGATCGACCAGGATCCAGTCGGCCGGCCCCTGCGTCAGCAGGTTCTCGATCACCTTGCCGTGCGCCCACGCCAGCAGCTTGTTCAGGTTGCCGATGCGGGCGTACAGCGCGTTGTACTTCGCCGGCCCGATGAACAGCACCTCGGTGCGGCACAGCGCCTCGATGCCCTGCACCATCGCCGGCAGCCGGTGATCGGCCAGCGCCTTCGAGTCGTCGATGCCCAGCTCGAAGAGGATCTCGAGGTCTTCGCGCTTCACCGCGACGCCCGCTACCACCAGCGGCCCGAAGTAGTCGCCCTTGCCCGCCTCGTCGGTGCCGATCCACGTGGCCGGCGCTGGCTTCGGCTGCTTCTGCAGCGCCCGGAAGTAGGGCCGCGCGTCGGGCGTGTCGTCGCCGAGCAGGCCGCGATAGATCTCGGCCTCCTTGCCCTGAATCAGCAGCTTGCCGGACTGGTAGAACGTCGCGTTGCAGCCGTTGCCGCGCGCCTGCCAGAAGGCGTGCGGCGCGTCGCGCAGCTCGAAGCCGTGCTGCAGGAAGAAGGCCTTCAGCCGGGGCGCCTCGTCCCCGGGCAGCTTCAGGGTGTAGCTGTTCGCCATCAGGCGACGTTGTTCGCGACGAGCCGCTCGAGCAGGAAGTCGTGGGCGCGCTTGGGCGGCGCGTCGCCCCACAGCGGCGTCAGCATCGCGTCCGGCCGTGGGTGCAGGAAGAACGGCATCGACAGCCGCCCGCCGTCCTGCGCGCTGGGGTTGACCACCCGGTGCGTCGTCGCGGGCAGCCGGCCGCCGGTCAACAGCTGCATCATGTCGCCGGTGTCGCACACCAGCACGCCCGGCGGGGCCGTCACCGGCATCCAGGTGCCGTCGCGCGTGAGCAGCTCGAGGCCCGGCCGGGTGGCCGCGGGCAGCACCGTCAGCAGGTTGATGTCCTCGTGCGCCGCGGCGCGCACCGCGCCCACCGGCGCCGGCCCGTCGAGATCCGGGTAGTGGATCACGCGCAGGACGCTGTTGCCGTCGCGCACCAGATCGCGGAAACCCTCGGGCGGCACCCCGAGGTGACGGGCGATGACGTCCAGCATCTGCAGGGCGAAGCCCTCGAGCGCCGCGAACAGCGCGCGGGTGGTGCGGCCGAAGGCGGGTACGAGGGGGTCGGGGAAGGCGTTGGCGGGCATCAGCTCCGCCAGGGGGTGATCGGCGGGCAGGTCGCGGCCGACGTGCCAGAAGGCCTTGAGATCCGCGGCGCTGCGATCCTTCGCCTTCTCGAGGAACAGGGGCGTGTAGCCCCGCTGACGCGCCACCTCGGGCCGCTCGTAGACCCGCAGCGCCTCGTCGGGCAGCGCGAAGACCTCGGTCGCGGCCGCGTAGGCCTCGGCGACGAGCGCGTCGGGCACGCCGTGCCCCTCGATGGACACGAAGCCGAAGGTCTCGAGGGCCTCGCCGACGCGGGCCACGAAGGCCGCCTGCCGGTCGGGCGTCCCCCCGGTCCAGTCGCGGAAGTCGAGCAGCGGGATCAACGAGTCGGTCGCGCGGTCCATCGAGCACCTCCGGCCGGAAATCGCGCGCAAATTAGGGAAGCGGCCCGGTGAATGCAAGGTCACGCGGGCCGGGGCTTCTGTTACCATTCGCGGCCATGAGCGACACCAAGCCCACGGACAACCCGCTGCTGGATCCGCCCACGCGGATCCCCTTCGACCGCATCGACGCCGCCCAGGTCGAGCCGGCCATCGACGCCCTGCTCGAGCGCGCGCGCGCGGCCGTGCGCCGCATCGCCGAGGCTGAGGGCCCGCCGACCTACGCCGCCACCCTCGGCGCCCTCGACGACGCGACCGAGCGCCTCGAGGTGGCCATGGGCATCGTCGACCACCTCGAGTCGCTGTCCGGCGATCCGGCCCTGCGCGCCGCCTACAACGCCGCCCAGCCCAAGGTCAGCGCGTTCTACGCGGAGCTGCCCCTCGACGAGGGGCTCTGGCGCGCGGTGCAGGCCTTCGCCGCCACCGCCGAGGCCGCGGCGCTCGATCCCACCCGCGCGCGCTTCCTGCAGAAGACCGTCGACGACTTCCGCCGCCACGGCGCCGATCTGCCCGCCGCCCAGAAGGCGCGCGTGAAGGCGATCGACGTCGAGCTGAGCGAGGTCACGACGCGCTTCGCGCAGAACGTGGTCGACGAGATCGACAACTGGCAGCTGATCATCGACGACGAGGCGCGCCTCGCCGGCCTGCCGCCCAGCGCCGTCGAGGCGGCCCGGGCCAGCGCCGAGGGCGCCGGCGTCGACGGCTGGCGCTTCACCCTGCACGCCCCGAGCATGATGCCGGTGCTGCAGCACCTCGACGACGCCTCGATCCGCGAGGCCGTCTACCGGGCCTACAACACGCGCGCGACCGGCGGCGACCGCGACAACCGGCCCCTCATCACGCGCATCCTGACGCTGCGCGCCGAGAAGGCGCGGCTGCTCGGCTTCGCGCACATCGGCGACCTGCTGCTCGAGCGCCGCATGGCCAAGGACGCCGCCACCGCCCGCCGCTTCGTCGAGGCGCTCGAGACGCACACCCGCCCCTTCTTCGAGGCGGAGCACGCCGATCTCGAGGCCTTCCGTCGGCAGCTCGAGGGCGACGGCGCGCCGCCGATCGCCGCCTGGGATCTGGGCTACTACGCCGAGAAGCTGCGCCGCGCGCGCTTCGACTTCGACGAGGAGGCCCTGCGCCCCTACTTCGCCGCCGAGAAGGTGCTCGACGGCATGTTCGCGCTGGTGAACCGCCTGTACGGCGTCGATGTACGCCCGATCGAGGACTGGCCCACCTGGCACGAGGACGTGCGCGTGTACGCGGTGGACGACGCCGACGGCACGCGCATCGGCGTCTTCTACGCCGATCTCTTCCCCCGCGCCGGCAAGCGCGGCGGGGCCTGGATGCGGCCGCTGATCACCACGCTGCCCGGCGAAGGCCCGCAGGTGGGCGTCATGTGCGCCAACGTCACGCCGCCGCTGGGTGACAAGCCCGCGCTGATGACCCACCGCGAGGTCGAGACCTTCTTCCACGAGTTCGGCCACCTGCTGCACCACCTGCTGACGCGGGTGGAGGTGCGCGGGCTGGCCGGCACCAACGTGGCCTGGGACTTCGTCGAGCTGCCCTCGCAGATCATGGAGAACTGGTGCTGGGCCAAGCCGTCGCTCGACCTGTTCGCGCGCCACTGGCAGACCGGCGAGACCATCCCCGACGCCCTGTTCGACCGCCTGCTGCGCACGCGCACCTACCGCGCGGCGGCTCAGCAGATGCGGCAGCTGGGCTTCGCGACGGCCGACCTGGCCCTGCACTGCGACTACGATCCTGATCGCGACGGCGACGTCCTGCCCTGGGCGCGCACGATCATGCAGCGCTTCTCGCCGGTGCCCCTGCCCGACGACTACGGGATGATCGCCGGCTTCACCCACCTGTTCGCCAACCCCGTGGGCTACGCGGCGGGCTACTACTCGTACAAGTGGGCCGAGGTGCTGGACGCCGACGCCTTCACCCGCTTCCGCGACGAGGGGCTGTTCTCGCGCGAGGTGGGCATGGCGTTCCGCCAGCACATCCTCGAGCGCGGCGACAGCCGCGATCCGGCCGAGCTGTACGCGGCGTTCATGGGGCGCGGCCCCGACCAGACCGCCCTGCTCGAGCGCGCTGGCCTGACCGGCTGACCACCGTCTCGCGGCCGGCTCACGGCCGCAGGCAGTAGCGCTCCCCCTCCAAGACGCCGCAACGATAGCCCGTCGGGCAGTCGTCGTCGTCGGTGCACTTCGCCGAGCAGTAGGCGTCGTCGGGATCCGGCCCGTCGGGCACGCAGGTCAGCGTGAGGCACTGATCCGGCGCGCCGGCGAGCGCCTGCACCGGGCAGGTGTAGCCGGCCATCGGCATGCAGTAGCCGGGGCGACGCGGATCCATGTCCGCCAAGCCCAGCGCCGACAGATCCGCGCAGACGAAGCCGTCCGGGCAGTCGAGCACGTCGCGGCAGGTGCAGGAGCAGTAGCCCGGACCACCGAGGTTGATGCAACGCGCGTGGACGAACGGATCGGCGCCGACGGGCACGCAGGTGTCGGGGCACTCCTCGATGAAGCCGCCGGGACAGGTGTCGATGCGCGGCACGGCCGGGCTGCACA
>JAUHXL010000757.1 GCA_030426945.1 bacterium | reverse complement strand
CGCCGACGCCGACTGCGTCGAGCACCCCGAGGGGCGCTGCACCCCCTTCCTCGCGCCCTGCCGCGAGCTGGGGTTCTTCTGCACCTACGCCGTCGATCCCTGCCGCGTCGACGAAGACTGCCCCCAGCGCGGCGCGCCGAAGGTGTGCGAGCCCATCGAGGGGAGCGGTGGGACGCAGTGCGTGGACGCGCCCTGACGAGGTCGGCCGAGACCGTCTGTCGGCCACGCGAGCCATCCCATTCGGGCGAGGCGGCGTTGCGCGGGACGCAGCACCTCGGGCGGCACGGCGACGCTCACAGCGGCTGAAGCGAGAAGCGGCCGAAGGCGAGGAAGCCGCAGAGGGCCGCGACGACCAGCCAGTACACCATCTGGCCGTGGTTCGGATCGCCCGACGCGAGGTGCAGGCCGGTGAACGCGAGCATCTCGACGGCGATGACGGCCGCCGAGAGCGGCGCGAGGACGCCGGGTACGGCGCTCAGGGCCGGCAGCACCAGGCCGACCGCGCAGAGGAGCTCGACGCCGCTGAGCCCGAGCCACACCGGGTGGGGGATGGCGCTCAGCGAGGGCACGGTCTGCGCGGCGTTGGAGAACTTCCACCCGGCGCCCATGGCGGTGTGCAGGGCGAGCAGGACCTGGAGCACCCAGAGGAAGACGTGCATGACATGCCTTTGCGGGCGGGCGCGGCCCGCCGGACGTGAGCGGCGGGGTTACAGTCGGTCGAGCAGGTCGACGAGGCGATCGCCCATCATCCGCCAGCCGTAGCGGGCGCCGCCGAAGTTCTGCTTCTGGGCCGGCGTGAAGCCCGACTGCACCAGCACGACGCGCGTGCCGGTGTCGGTGGGCGTGAGGGTGAAGGTGACGAGGGTGTCGAGCTCGCCGACCACCCACTTCCAGCTGATGCAGCGGTGGGGCTCGATCGCGACCATCTCGCAGTCGACGACGCCGTCCCAGCCCGGCTGAGGCGGCGCCTGGAAACGGAAGCTCGCGCCCGGCTCGAGCTGCAGGGCGGCGATCGGCAGCAGCCATTGGCTGAGCAGCGCGGGCCGGGTGAGGGCGCGCCACACCTTCTCGGGCGGGTGGCGCAGGTCGAACTCGAACTCGAGCGTGGCGGACTGACCGCGCTCGGTCTGGTCGGTGATGCTCATTCGTCCATCGTCTCCAGCAGCCTCTCGAGGCGATCGATGCGATCGGTCCAGAAGGCGCGGTAGTGGGTGATCCAGTCGACCAGGGGCTGCAGGCCCTCCGGCTGCACGCTGTAGTAGACGCTGCGGCCCTCGCGGCGGCCGTCCACGAGGCCCGCCGCGCGCAGCGTGGCGAGGTGCTGCGAGACGGCGGGCTGCGAGATGTCGAAGCGCGCGGTGAGCTCGCGCACCGCCGCCTCGCCCTGGGTGAGCGACTCGAAGATCGCCCGCCGGCTGGGATCGGCGAGGGCGCGGAAGATGCGGTCTTCGGTCTCGGCGCTGCGCATGGGGTGATTGATAAGCAAAGGCTTATTAGTTGTCAAGTGGGCGATGCAGGAAGGCGGTCGCGCGCGCACGCGCACCCATGCGGTCTTGGTCGCCGGAGCAGACTGGTTCGTTCGTTCGGCACGTCGCCGAGCGCTCACCGGGCTCGGTGAGCCCAGGCGATCAGGTGTGGCCCAAGCGGCACCTTGGTCCGGTCGCTTGGGGCGGCCCCGATGGCAGACCGGGCGCGGTCGGCTGGGCGGTCGGAGGACCTTGGGCGTCGAATTGTGGGCGAGAGGGCGAATAAGTTCGTTAGTTGGGTCCGACCCCGAGGGCCTCGAGGCGGCGGCGCAGGTCGTCGCGGGTGGCGCGGAAGTGCTGCAGGCGTTGGGCGTCGGTGAGGGGCTCGTCCTTGCGATCGGGATCGGGCAGGGGCCAGTGCAGGCGGCGGGCGCGGCCGAGGAAGACGGGGCACACCTCCTCGGCGCACAGGGTGATGACGAGGTCGACGGTGTCGGGGTCGATGGTGTCGACGGACTTGGAGTGATGCGTCGTGAGGTCGATGCCCAGCTCGGCCATGGCGCGGACGGCGTAAGGGTTCACGCGCGACGGGGCCGAGCCGGCGGATTGGACGCGCACCCGGTCGCCGAAGAGGTGGCGGGCGAGGCCCTCGGCCATCTGCGAGCGGGCCGAGTTGGCGACGCACAGGAAGAGGACGCTCTCGAAGGGTGGCGCGGTCATGGGGTCCTCAGGTGGGCTCTGGGGTGAACCAGCCGCGGGTGCGACTGGCGAAGGCGACCAGCGAGAGCATCACCGGCACCTCGATCAGCACGCCGACGACGGTGGCGAGGGCGGCGCCCGAGGCCAGGCCGAACAGGCTGATGGCGACGGCGACGGCGAGCTCGAAGAAGTTGGACGTGCCGATCATCGCGGCCGGGGCGGCGACGTCGAAGGGCAGGCGCAGCGCGCGGGCGAGGCCGTAGGCGAGGGCGAAGA
>JAUHXL010000756.1 GCA_030426945.1 bacterium | reverse complement strand
CGTTGACGATGCAATCGGCCGGGTGCGCCCCGTCGACGAGCACGTGGTAGATGTTCTGCCGCGAGCTGAGCCCGAGCGACACCGCCACGTTGCCCTGGGCGTCGAGGTCGACGAGCAGCACCCGGTGCCCCGCCTCGGCGAGCCCGGCAGCCACGTTCACGCTGGTGGTCGTCTTGCCGGTGCCGCCCTTCTGGTTCAGCACCGCGATGCGGCGCATGCGCCGGCCGCGCTCGGTCACCACCTGCATCTCGCCGGTCCGGCAGCCGGTGGAGCAGAAGTAGCGCACCTCGCCGTCCACCTGGGTCTGCTGGTAGGCGAACTGCAGCTCGAAGCGGGTGTCGCAGACGTCGCACACCTTCTCGTTGGCCGACAGCAGGTGGCGCTCGTGGCAGCGCTGGGAGCAGAAGTAGTGGATCGCCTCCGGCGTGCGCTGCAGTTGATAGGCGAAGCGGAGCTCGAAGGGCTCCTGGCAGACCGTGCAGGTGTGAACACTCATCGCGTGGCTCCGCGTCCCCCGTGTGCGCGTGGGTCGTCCATCGACCCACCCGCCCCTCCGTCGCTTATAGAAGCCGGGATCCGCCAGTGTCAACGGGTGTGAGGGGCAAAAAGTGACGAGATTTCAGCGGGAAGCGGAGGAACTTGACCCGCCGAGGGGATTGATCCCCGCGGCGCGGGCCGGTCAGTCGGGGAAGGCGTAGCAGACGGTCAGCTCCCCGTCCTCGGTGACGCGCATCAGGATGTGATCGTCGCCGGGGGCCTCACGCTGTGACTTGCCCATGTCGTCGCGATCCGTCCGGTACAGGCCATCCATGCCCACCGCGTCGAGCAGCCGCTCGACGGTGTCGGCGAAGGGCAGGTTGTCTCGCTGGCCCGACGAGATGATCGCGTAGCGATAGCCGTCGTCGCTGGGGAAGACCGCGTCGAGGAAGGCCGCGCTGTTGGTCTCGCGCGCCCCGTGGTGGCCGGCCTTCAGCACGTTCGCCCGCACCTCGACGCCCTCGCGCAGCAGCCTCTCTTCGAGGCTGAACTCGGTGTCGCCGGTCAGGAGCAGCCGCACGCCGCGGTACTCCAGCATCAGCACCACCGAGGCGTCGTTGTCGCTCGACGCGAACGGGTTCGCGCTCAGCAGCCGCACGGTGACGTCGCGCCCCCACCCCTGGCTGGTCATCGCGCCGGGCACCTCGGGATCGATGCCCGTCTGGGCCACCGGGCGCAGCACCGTGACGCCCGGCTGCGCGTTCACGGCGGCCAGCAACCGCTGATAGGTCGACTGATCGGGCGCGTCGCGGCCCGGATCGATGTACGTCTCGACCTGATAGTCGGCGAGGATGCGCTCGGCGCCGCCGTAGTGGTCGATGTCGGTGTGGGTGACGACGAGGTAGTCCACGCGCCGCCCCGGCCCCCAGCCGCTGCTCTGCATGAAGTCGACGAGCGCCTCATCGCCGTCCGGCGCGAAGGTGCGCGGCGCCTCGCCGCTGTCGCCGGCGTCGACCAGGATGTCCTTGGCGTTCACGTCGACGACGCCCGGCGTGCGGATCCAGGTGGCGTCCCCCTGCCCCACGTCCACGAACGCCACCCAGAGATCGGTCCGCTCGTCGGCGTCGCTGGCCGCGCGGAAGGCCTCCAGCTCGTCGGCGGTGCAGGTGCGCGTGGTGCCGTCGGGGCCGGCCAGGCTGGGCACGTCCGTGTCCGGGCAGCCGCCCTGGGTCGCCAGCAGCAGCGCGGCGGCCACGCCGGCCGCCAGGCGGGGGTGGGCCAACCGGCGACTCATGGCGCGGGGCAGCCCTCGTGATGCAGGCCGCCGTTGGCGCAGCGGCCCGGCGAGCTCATCGCGTCCGGGTTGAGGGTGGTGTGCAGGCTGAACGTCGCGCCGCTGCGATCCGGATCCCGGTTGGCGCTGACGCTCTCTTCGATCATCGCCTGGGGCACCGCGAAGGTGTCGAGCACGGTGTCGCCCAAGCGCAGCGCGCCGAAGAGCGCGCGCGAGTTGGCGAGGGTGCTGCTGGCGTCGACCATGACCGGGAACTCGGCCTCGGGCGCCACCTCGGCCCGGTCGTTCGCGTAGGCGGTCAGCGCGCCGCCGGCCGGCAGGCAGCCGCCGCTGAAGGTGTAGCGCACCTCGGTCGCCTCTTCGCTGCCCGCGCTGTTGACCAGCACCCGCACGCCGTCCATCGCCAGCGCTCGGCCCGTCAGGTTGACCAGCTCCACGAACTCGTTGTCGCCCTCCGGCGTGGCCGCGTCGATCAGCAGCTCGTTGACGACGAGATCACCGGCGGCCGGCGGATCGCAGGGCAGCGCGGGCCCCATGTCGGCCGGCGGCCCCATGTCCAGCCGCGGGTTCGGCCCGCCGTCACCCGGCGGGGGGCCACCATCGCGCGGCGGCGGCCCGCCGTCGCCGGGCGGCCCGCCGTCGGGCCCACCGGGGCCGGGGCCGTCGGCGCAGTC
>JAUHXL010000188.1 GCA_030426945.1 bacterium | reverse complement strand
TCCTGCGTCCGGGCGCCGGGCCCATCGGGCCGACGAGCCGACCGACGCCGTCCTCGCGGCGATCGACGTCACCTGGGGGAGGAGCCGCCGACGCATGACACGCGCGCCGCTGACGACCGAACGATCCACCGTGGCCCGAGGCGCGCCGTGAGCGCGCCGGCTTCGCTCACCCGGGTCGTCGGCCTCTGGGGCGCCGTGTGGATGGGGCTCGGCTCGATCCTCGGCACCGGCGTCTTCGTCAGCCTCGGCATCGCCACCGGCGTCGTCGGCTCGGGCGTCGTCTTCGCGGTGGTGCTCGCCGCGCTGGTCGCCACCGCGAACGGCCTGTCGAGCGCGCAGCTCGCCGCCGCCCACCCGGTCAGCGGCGGCACCTACGAGTACGGCCACACCTTCGTGCACCCGGTCGCGGGCTTCACCGCGGGCTGGATGTTCCTCGCGGCCAAGAGCGCGTCCGCGGCCACCGCGGCGCTCGGCTGCGCGGGCTACCTGCTGCACACGCTCGGCGTCGCCGACGGCGCGATGATCCGCGTCGGCGTGGCCCTGGCGATCGTGCTGGTGCTGACGGCGCTGGTGGCGGGCGGCGTGCGCCGGTCCAACCACGCGAACATCGCGATCGTGACCCTCACGCTCACCGCGCTCGCGGCGTTCGTCGTGTTCGGCTGGCTGAGCGTCGACCTGACGCGGGTGGGTGAACGCGTCGGGCCGTCCACCTGGCTGGACGCCCTCGACACGCCCACCGCGCTGCTGCACGCGACGGCGCTGATGTTCGTGGCCTACACCGGCTACGGGCGCATCGCGACGCTGGGCGAGGAGGTGCGCGACCCCGCGCGCACCATCCCGCGGGCCATCATCGCGACGCTCGTGTTGTCCATGCTGCTGTACGTCTCGGTGTCGGCCACCGCGGTCGCCGTGGTCGGTCCCGAAGCGTTCGCCGCCTCGACCCGCGAGGCCGCGGCGCCCCTCGAGGTCGTGGCGCGGGCCTTCCGGCACCCCCAGGTCGCCTGGTTGGTCGCCGTCGGCGCGGTCACGGCGATGGCCGGCGTGCTGCTCAACCTGCTGCTCGGCCTGAGCCGCGTGCTGCTCGCGATGGCCCGCCGCCGGGAGATGCCCGCCGCCCTCGACCACGTCAGCGAAGCCACGAGCAGCCCCACGCACGCCGTGTGGGCCATCGGCGCGTTCATCGCGGCGCTGGTCCTGCTGGGCGACATCAGAACCACCTGGTCGTTCAGCGCCTTCACCGTGCTCGTGTACTACGGGCTGACCAACCTCTCGGCGCTGTACCTCCCCGTCGAGTCCCGCCGCTTCCCGCGCTGGATCGCCGTCGCCGGCCTGGTCGCCTGCTTCGGCCTGGCCTTCTTCGTCGAGTGGCCCGTGTGGCTGGCCGGCCTCGGCCTGCTCGGCCTCGGCTTCGCCGTGCGCGCGTGGATGCGAGCGTCCGCGCCGCGGTGAGCCGAGCGACCGAGGGGTTGGTCGGCACGAACCCGCCCGAGACTTGCCTGGCACCACCGCCTGGTTCGAGAAGCTGCACGAGTGCATCTGCGAACGGGCGCCCATCTTCATCGACCGCCTTTCGGCGGGCGTCGAGAATGATCGCCAGGGTCCCTCTCGCATCGGGGTCAGACCAGGTCGCCTGCTCGTTCCACCCTGTGCCGAGATGGTGATGGAGTGCCAGCCCCCTCCAGCCATCCTCCGGCGGGTCGTGCCGAGCCATGAGCTGATCGAAGTAGCCGCTCCACGCCCGAATCGTCGCCCGCACGTGACCATCCTGTCGATACTCGAGGATCAGCTCGGGCTCTCCCTCGAAGCCGGCGTAGAAGTCGTGCTCGGTCACGGACTCAGTACCCTTCCCGCAGCGTCGTGGCCCCATCGGAGGCGGAACAGGCGCCGCCCCAACCCTTCCGAGCCTCTTCACCCGCCCGCGGCCACCTTGGGCGCGTCACCGTGCGCCGGGCCGCTGACCAACGGCACCTCGAAGACGCTGCGCAGCTCGACGCCCAGCGCGTCGAGGATGCGGCTGGCGCGCTCGACGGTGACCGCGTGGTACTCGTTGCGCTCGTCGCGCGATACCTGCGATTCGTGCACGCCCAAACGCTCGGCGAGCTGACGCTGGGTGAGGCCGAGCGCGATCCGCAACCCCACCAAGGTCGTCCCCAGCCCGTGCAGGTTTCGCAGTTCGTCCATCTCGCCGCGCTTCAATCGCTCGTAGCTCTCGACCTCTTCGGCCAGCTGTTCGTGGAACGAACGCAGCGGATCCAGCGCACGGCTCACTTCGTCCTCGACGAGGCCCGACTCGGCCAGCCGCTCCGCGTGCTCCGCCAACCGCTCGCGCTCCTCGCGCAGCCGCCGGACGGCCTCCTGGTACTCGTTCTCGTTGCGAATCACGGCGCATCTCCTCGGATGATCTTGATGATGCCCCTGGGCCGCCCGTTGCGACGCGACAGCCGGAACGCGGACGGGAACTCCAACTCGTTGCCGAAGCGATCGCGCACGCCAGAGGGCTGCCCGAAGTGCGAGTAGAGCTCGACACGGTAGACGTGCCACATCGGCAACTGTCGCTTCGGATAGCCACGATAGGGACGCCGAGCCGAGGGCTTCCAGGTCCAGGCCTTGTGCGGGTCGAGCAGGTTCAGCGCCGCCTCGAGCTGCCCGCTGGCGAGCGCCTTCACGTCACAGACGAAGTAGCCGTCGATGTCGTTGGGGTGCTCCTTGTCCTCGACGAACGAGCCATCGACGAAGACGTCCTCGATCCCGACTCGCCACAGCTGTTGCACCATGGTTTCGAGACCGTCGACCAACGTGCTGCGCCAGTCTCGGTCCCAGTTCGGATAGCCGGCGGGCGGACCCTGAACGAGCGACGATGCCCTCAGCTGGTCGAGGGTCAGCGGATAGTCGCCCGGGGGAAGCGTACCTCCGTCGGTGAAGTCGGGCAGCAGCATGAGGTGCTCTCCGGGCGCGGGCCGGGCATCACCTCGACACGATGATCAAACTTGACATGATCGTCAAGCCGATCCACCACGCGAGCTTCCGTCCCTCAACGTCACTGGACCTGCCGGAAGAGGTGCCCCCCAGATCTCACCCAGCCCCTCCCCCGCCTCCCGGCCGGTTCGCCTCCAACCACTCCCCCACCCGCGGGTACACCGTCGTCGGCGCGGCGTCGCCCACCAGCAGGTCCAGGTGGCCGAAGTGGGGCGCGTCGCCGCCGCCGACGACCAGCTCGGTGACCGCGCAGCTCTGCAGGATCTGCGTCGCGCCGTGGACGCTGGCGATGGGGGCCACGTAGTCGCGGTCGCCGGCGATGGCGAGCACGGGCGGGTCGATGCAGGCCAGGGCGCCGTGCGCTTCGTCCAGGGTGCGGCCGTCGAGGGCGCGGGCGCGGTGGACGCTGTCGGCGAAGTTGTCGAGCAGGTGGCGGGGGACGTCCTCGACGACCTCGACGCAGAAGTGGCGCAGCGTCTGGCCGCGCACGTTGTCGTGGCTGATGAACAGGGTCTCGGGGTAGACGCGGAAGCGGCCGGCGAGGGGGGCGACGAAGCTGCAGATGTGGCCCAGGCGCACCACCGGCCAGAAGCGCAGGAACCAGTCGAGCACGAAGCCGTGGAAGAAGCCGAGCACCTCTTTGTGCCGGCTGAAGTCTGCCGGGCTGCCCAGGGTGCACACGCCGGCGAGGCGGCGGCCGGCGTCGGTCTGCGCGGCGGCGAAGTAGCCGATCAGGCCGCCCATCGAGTGGCCCACCCACAGGACGCGGGCGTGGCCGCTGCGCTCGACCACGTGCTCGATGACGGCGGGCGCGTCGTGCGTGACGTAGTCGGCGAAGCCGTAGCGCCAGCGGCGCGGGCGCAGGCCGGGGCGCTCGCTGTCGCCGGTGCCGCGCGGATCCATCATCCAGACGTCGAAGCCGCGGTCGGCCAGGTAGCCGCCCAGGCTGTGGTCGTCGTCGAAGTCGAACAGCCGGCTGTTGCAGGCCAGCCCGGGGCACAGCACGACCGGCGCGCCGTGGGCGTCGGCGCCGCGCGGGCGCAGTCGGCCCACCGCGATGCGCCAGCCGTCGGCGGTGCGCACGTAGTGGCGCTCGTCGGGCGGACGCAGGCGCCGGTAGCGGCGCTCCCAGAAGACGAGGTGCGCGATGGCCGCCAGCGCGAGCACCGCGCCCCACGCGAGCACGCTCCACAGCACCGTCATGGCACCGCCCCCACGGTCAGCGTCGGGCCCACGCGCGCCTCGCTCACGGCACCTCTCCCACCGTCAGCGTCAGGTCGACGCGCGCCTCGCCGCGCGCCACGTGCAGCGGCACCGCAGTGCCGGGGCGCGTGCGCGCGATGAGCCAAGGCAGCGCGCCCGCGTCGTCCAGCGCCTCGGCGCCGAAGCGCAGGATGATGTCGTTCTTCTGCAGGCCCGCGGCCGCCGCCGGTCCGCCCTCGACCAGCCCGCTCACCCGCGCACCGGCCGGCCGCTCGAGGCCCGCCTTCTTGGCCGTCGCCGGGCTGACCGACCGCACGAACAGCCCGCCGAAGCCGCGCACGAAGCGCCCCTCGGCCAGCAGCCGCTCGGCCACCGTCGCCACCATGTCCACCGGCGTCGCGAAGCTGAGCCCCTGCCCCTGCCCCAACACCGCCGTGTTCAGCCCGACGACGCGCCCGCGGTGGTCCACCAGCGGTCCGCCGGAGTTGCCGGGGTTGATCGCCAGGTCGGTCTGGATGAAGTCCGCGTACTTGGGCCCGCCCGGCGGCAGCCGGCGCCGCCCGACCGCGCTGATGACCCCCACGGTGATGCTGTGCTGCATGCCGTAGGGGTTGCCGATGGCCGCCACCCACTGCCCCGGCTCGAGCGCCCGCACGTCGCCCCGGTGTACGGCGCGCAGGTCGAGGTCGTCGAGGGCCAGCACGGCCAGATCCGTCGGCACGTCGCGTCCCACCAGTCGGGCGCGCTTCACCCGCCCGTCCAGCGTGCGCACGCGCAGCTGCTCGGCCTCGCCGACGACGTGGGCGTTGGTGACGACGTGCCCGGCGGCGTCCCAGACGAAGCCCGTGCCGGCGTGATCCGAGACGAAGCGGCGGTCGGCGTCCAGGTGGCCGGCGCTGACCGCGACGACCGAGGGGCTGACCGCGGCGAACACGGCGGCGAAGTCCGGCCCGCCGACGCCGGGCGCCGGCCGCTCGGGCACCGGCGGGGGGCCAGCGTCGGGGGGCATGGTCGGGCGGGGCACCGCCGCGCGCAGCACCGGGGCGCGGGCGGCGTCGGGCTTCGGCGGCGCCGCGGCGCCGCGCGCCCCCTCCGCGGGCGAAGGCTGGGCGGGCTCCGGGACGCAGCCGGCAAAGACCAGCGCGCTCACCAGCGTCAGGGCCCGTCTCATTGCGCGCGGCTCGGGGGGCACCGGCTCGCCGTGCCCCGCCTCACTTGCCCTGCGTCTCGACGAACTTCAGCCGCAGGTCGTACAGCAGCCCGTCGAGCAGCCGTTGCTCGTCCGCCGTCAGGTTGCCTTGCGTCTTCTCGCGCAGGATGGCCAGCGTGTCGATGACGTGGCGCGCCGCCGCGCGATCCGGCGGCGGCATGTCGTCGCCCTCGCCGAGCAGTCCCAGGTTCATCAGGGCCATCGCGTTCAGCGAGATCAGGTGGGTCGAGAAGGTCATCTCGCGCAGGGCGCGCTCGCGGGGGTCGTCGTCGCCGTCGCGCGCGTCCTCGACGGTGGTACGCCCGTCGGCGTCGGTGGCGAACACCCGCTTGTCGTCGTCGCTCATGGGCTCACTCGCGATGCAGGCAGAGGGTCAGCACGCCCCTCTCATACCGCTGGCTGAGCGACGACGCCACCACCGGCTCGGGCAGCTCGAAGGTGCGCGTGAACGCGCCGTGGTGCCGCTCGATGCGGTGCGCGCCCTCGGCCGTGTCCTGGGGATAGGGGCGGTGGCCCGAGACCACCACGGTGCGGCCGTCGACGACGATGTCGACCTCGGCCGGATCGACGCCGCTCAGCTCGAGCGACAGGGCATAGCCCGTGGACGTCTCGATGACGTCGGCCACCGGCGTCCAGTGCACCGATCCGCCCGCCTCGCGGGCCTGGACCAGCTCGTCGAAGAGCTGGTTCATGCGGGCCCGCAGGTCGAGCAACCCGGCCAGCACCGGCCGGGGGCGGTTCAACCCTCGTGCTCCCCGTCGTCCGCCCGGACGACCTTGCCCACGCCGACCGAGCTGACCTCGACCTTCATCACGGAGGCGGTGCTCCGCTTGTCGGCCAGATCGGCGAGGTGCTTGTCGTAATCCTCGCGGCTGATCAGACCACGCTTGATGTGGCGTTCGATGAGGCGCTTGTCGAGCAGCAGTTCTTCGCGAAGCTTCATTGAGACTCCTGGTGCGGGCGCGCCCCCGAGGGCACGCGAGCGAACGCCGCATGGTGCGCGCGGAGCGGTCGAAAGTCAATCGGCACGCAGCGGCCGCCGGCCCCCGCGCCCCGCCGCCCGGCCTTCGCGCCGACCCCGGAATACACCCCCCGAAGGCGCGGTTGACAGGCGCCGACGGCTGTTTAAGGTTGCCCGGCCCTGGCCCGGGCTGACCCGGCCGAAAGCGTCGACTCGAGGAGGAACCGGCCCGTGCAGCACGACGTTCGCGTGATCAACGACCTCGTCCGCGCCGAGAGCGGCTTCATCGAAGAGGTGATGGCCGAGGTCGACAAGGTGATCGTGGGGCAGCGCCACATGATCGAGCGGGTGCTGCTGGGCATGCTGACCGGCGGCCACGTGCTGCTCGAGGGCGTGCCCGGCCTGGCGAAGACGCTGATGGTGAACACGCTGGCGGCCACGATGCAGGCCCGCTTCCAGCGCATCCAGTTCACGCCCGACCTGCTGCCCGCCGACCTGATCGGCACGCTGATCTACAACCCGCAGAGCGGCGAGTTCACCCCGAAGAAGGGGCCGATCTTCGCCAACATCATCCTCGCGGACGAGATCAACCGCGCGCCGGCCAAGGTGCAGAGCGCCCTGCTCGAGGCGATGCAGGAGAAGCAGGTCACCATCGGCGACACCACCTACCCCCTCGACTCGCCCTTCCTGGTGATGGCGACGCAGAACCCGATCGACCAGGAGGGCACGTACCCGCTGCCCGAGGCGCAGGTCGACCGCTTCATGCTGCTGGTGAAGGTGGGCTACCCCAGCCGCGACGACGAGCGCGAGATCATCCGCCGCCAGCTCGATCCCTCGCCGCCGGACATCAAGCCGGTGATGACCCCCCAGCGCATCCACGACGCGCGCAAGGTGGTCAGCGAGATCTACGTGGACGAGAAGGTCAAGGAGTACATCCTCGACATCGTCTTCGCCACGCGAAGCCCTGATAAGACCAAGGGTCTCGAGGGTTTCGACCGGCTCATCGAGTACGGCGCCTCGCCCCGCGCCAGCATCTGGCTGGCCCGCGCGGCCCGCGCCCACGCCTTCATGAAGCGGCGCGGCTACGTCATCCCCGAGGACATCAAGGCGGTCGCCCCGGACATCCTGCGCCACCGCGTCATCCCCACCTACGAGGCCGAAGCCGAGGACATGACCAGCGACGATCTGGTCGGTCGCATCCTCGAGGTCGTGGAGGTGCCCTGATGAGCGCGCGCGGCAAGGAGACGGGGTTCTGAGCGCCCGATGGCCCAGCTGAGCCGAGAGCTGCTGGCGGAGATCCGCCGCATCGAGATCGTCACCCGCCGGCTGGTCAACCAGCAGATGGCCGGGCAGTACCACTCGGTGTTCAAGGGGCGCGGCATGTCCTTCGACGAGGTGCGGCAGTACGCGCCCGGCGACGATCCGCGCACCATCGACTGGAACGTCACCGCCCGTACGGGCGAGCCCTACGTGAAGACCTACGTCGAGGAGCGCGAGCTGACCGTGCTCGTCGTCGTCGACATGAGCGGCTCGATGGCCTTCGGCACCCGCAAGCGCGAGAAGCGCTGGGTGGCCGCGCAGTTGGCCGCGATGATGGCGTTCTCGGCCATCAAGAACGGCGACCGCGTGGGGCTGGTGGCCTTCACCGACACCGTCGAGCGCTTCGTGCCGCCCAAGAAGGGGCGCAAGCACGTGCTGCGCATCATCGACGAGATCCTCAGCTTCGATCCCGTCGGGCACGGCACGGACCTGAAGAACGCGCTGGAGTTCGTCGGGCGGGTGCAGCGGCGCAAGGCCGTGGTGTTCCTGATCAGCGACTTCCTCGACGGCGGCTACGAGCGGGCGCTGCACGTCACCGCGCGCCGCCACGACCTGGTGCCGCTGACGGTGTTCGACCCGGCGGAGCAGGCGCTGCCGGATCTGGGCATCGTGATGCTCGAGGACGCCGAGACGGGCGAGCTGTCGGCGATGGACTGGGGCTCGGCGGCCGTGCGCGGGGCCTTCGCGGCGCAGCAGGCGCGGGGCGACGCGACGCGGCTGCAGGACTTCCGCCGCTACGGGGTGAACCCCATCCGCGTGGCCACCGACGCCACCGACTACGCGGCGCCGCTGGTGAACTACTTCCGCATCCGGGCGAAGCGCGCATGACCGGCGCCTTGCTGCTGCTGGCGGGGCTGCTGCTGGGCGCCCCGGACGCCGGGGTGACCGCCGACGCCGCGCTGCCCGCGGCCGACGCCGCCGCGCCGTCCGGGCCGCCGCCGCCGAAGGGGCCGCCGCCGGTCGCGCGCATGACCTGCGCGCCCAACCCGGTGCGCATCGCCGAGCCGCTGGTGTGCACCATCGAGGTCGTGCACCGCCCCGACGTGACGCTGGCGGTGAACGCGCCGGCCGGCGCCGAGCCCGAGAAGGGCGCGCCGCCCGTCGAGGCCCCCGGCGGCCAGCTGAAGTCGACCCGCCGCTTCACCCTGCGCCCGATGGCCCTGCGCGACGTGAAGGTCGAGGGCGTGCAGGTGGTGTGGACCGAGGCCACCGGCGGCCAGGCCAGGCTGCCCATCCCGCCTCAGCGCGTGCCGGTGAAGTCGGTGCTGGCCGGCGAGACCGACCCCAAGTTCCGCACCTTCCGCGAGCCGCAGGTGGACGCCGAGGCCTTCTTCGCCGCCCACGGCCCGCTGCCCTATCACAAGACGCACTGGCCGGCCCTCATCGGCACGCTGGTCGCCCTCGGCATCGCCATCGGCATCGGCGTCGGCGTGCTGGTGAAGCGCTGGCTGGACGCCCGCAAGCCGGTGCCCGAGGTCTGGTTCGATCCGCGCCCGGCGCACGTGATCGCCCTCGAGGCGCTCGACCGGCTCGAGCGCGACGACCTGCCCGCGCAGGGCCAGGTGAAGGCCTACTACGTCCGCCTCTCGGAGATCGTCCGCGCCTACCTCGAGCGCCGCTACCGCTTCCCGGCCCTCGAGATGACCAGCGACGAGATCCGCGCGCGCATCGACGCCATCGCGCTGGGCGGCGACGCCCGCGTGGGCATCGACGACTTCCTCAGCGAGACCGACCTGGTGAAGTTCGCCGACTTCGATCCCGGCGACGCCGCGACCGACACCGTGATGAAGCTGGCCCGCGGCCTGGTGGCCCTGACCCGCGCGCCCGAGGTCGAGCCGAAGGGCGAGACGCCGCCCGCGCCGGAGGCCGCGTCGTGACCTGGCCCGACTACGATCTGTGGTCGCAGATCGGCTTCGGCGCGCTGGCCCTGGCCGCGCTGGGTGCTGTGCTGTTCGCCTGGCTGCGCCGCCGCGCGCAGACCCCCGGCCTGCGCTACCCCACGCGCCACCGCACCGCGGGCGTCGCCCCCGGCTGGCGGGCGCGCCTGGTTCGCCTGCCCTTCGCGCTGCGCGTCGCCGCGCTGGCGCTGCTGCTGATCGCCGCCACCCGCCCGCAGCTGACCGAGGAGGAGACGGCCGAGGTCGAGGGCATCGACATCGTCGTCGCGCTCGACCTGTCGGGCTCGATGGCCACCGTCGACATCAGCGACGAAGACCTGGTCAAGCTGCAGAACGCCGGCCGCGAGCCCAAGGATCGCTTCACCGCCGCGGTCGAGGTGCTGACCGACTTCATCGAGAGCCGCCGCTACGACCGGGTGAGCCTGGTCGTGTTCGGCAAGGAGGCCTTCCTGCAGTTCCCGCTGACGCTCGATTACGGCGTCATGCTGGGCATCCTCGAGCGCATGAAGCTGGGCGACGTGGACGGCTCGGCCACGGTGATCGGCAACGCCCTGGCGATGAGCCTGGCGCGGCTGGCCGAGAGCGAGGCCAAGTCGAAGGTGGTCATCCTCATCACCGACGGCGAGGACAACGGCAGCAACGTGTCGCCGGTCGAGATGGCCAAGGAGGCCGCGAATCGCGGCGTGAAGGTGTTCCCCATCCTGGTGGGCAGCGACGATCAGTCGCGCCAGCCCACCGACATGGTGGACGTCTTCACCGGCCACCGCGTCTACAAAGCGGTCGACAACAAGGTGAACCCCGCGCTGCTCGAGGACATCGCCAAGGTCACCGAGGGCACCTTCTACCGCAGCACCGACGAGCAGGCCCTGAAGCGCGATTTCCGTAGCATTCTCGACGAGTTCGAGAAGTCGCGGCTGGTCGACTACGCCGCCGCTGAGCGCACCGAGATGTTCGTCTGGTTCCTGGTGCCGGGGCTGCTGCTGCTGCTGCTCGAGGTGCTGCTGGGGCAGACCGTCCTGCGGAGGTTCCCATGAGGTGGGGCCACGGGGACTGGTGGTGGCTGTTGGCCGTGCCCCTGCTGGGCGTCGCCGCCTTCGCCTACGGCCACCTGGTGCGGCGCCACAAGCTGCAGCAAGCGGGCGATCACCCGCTGGTGATCAAGCTGCTGTCGACCTTCAGCCTCGAGCGCCGGCTGTTCAAGCAGCTGCTGGTGGCGCTGGCCCTGACGCTGGTGACGCTGGCTGCCCTGCGCCCGCAGTACGGGCGACGCCCCGAGACGCTGCGGCCCACCGGCATCGACATCGCCATCGCCTTCGACATCAGCAAGTCGATGCTGGCGCGCGACGTGGTGCCCAGCCGCATCGACTCGGCGCGCAACCAGCTCGAGCGCCTGATGGGCCGGCTGAGCGGCGACCGCACCGCGCTGGTGCCCTTCGCCGGCATCGCGTTCACCCAGTCGCCCCTGACGCACGACCGCGGCGCCATCCGCCTGTACCTCGACAGCCTGAACCCCAAGGCGATGCCCGTCGGCGGCACCAACCTGGCGATGGCGATCAACGAGGGCACCAAGCTGCTGACCGGCGCCGAGGATCGCGGCGACAAGCAGAGCCGCAGCCGCGTGCTGCTGCTGATCACCGACGGCGAGGACGTGGCCAGCGATCAGGGTGAGGCGGCCAAGACCGCCGCGCGCGAGGCCGCCGAGGCGGGCGTGCGCGTCTTCGCCATCGCGGTGGGCACGCGGCTGGGCGAGCCCATCCCCATCCTGAACGAGGACGGCACCCACGCGGGCTATCAGAAGGACCGCGCCGGCAAGCCCATCTACAGCAAGCTGAACATCGCGCTGCTCGAAGACCTGGCGCGGCTGGCGGATCCCGAGGCGCCGGCGGACGCGCGGCGGGTGTTCCACGACGACGGCACCGGCTCGGTGGCCGACGACGTCGCGGCGGAGCTCAGTACGCTGCAGCGCCACGCGATGGAGGCGAACATCCGCCACACCTACGGCGAGAAGTTCCAGTGGGCGCTCTTGCCCGCCATCGCGCTGCTGCTGGTGGAGCTGCTGGTGGGCGAGCGGCGGCGCCGTCGCCGGGAGGACGCCGCATGAGACTGCGCATCGGCCTCACCGCGCTGCTGCTGGCCGGCTTCGGCCCCTTCACCTGCGCGGACTCCAACGTCGAGAAGGCGCGCGAGGCGCTGAAGGGCGCCGAGGCCGAGGCCGCGCTCGAGCACCTGTCGGCCGTCGAGGACGACGCGCCCGAGGTGCACCACGCGCGCGCCGTCGGCCACCTGCTGCTGCAGAAGCCCGACGAGGCGAAGACGGACCTCGACCAGGCCTTCCGGCGGGTGGCCGAGGATCAGGCCAAGAAGCCCGAGGAGCGGCCCGAGAACCACGACGCGTTGCGCAAGCGCGTGGCCTTCGCCAAGGGGCTGACCGCCGTGGCGAAGGAGGAGTGGGACATCGCACAGGTCGAGTTCGGCAAGGTGCTGGCCATCGATCCCGAGGACGCGGACGCGCGCTGGAACCTCGAGCTGGCGTGGTACGAGGCCAACCCGCCCTGCCCCAAGCGCGAGGACGATCACGAGCCCGACGACACGCGGCAGGACGCCAAGCCCTACGATCCCGAGAAGGCGAAGGACCGCCTGCTGTGCCCGGCCAACGAGGACTGGTACAGCGTCGAGGCCAAGGCGAACACGCTGCTGTTCGTCACGGTGACCGGCGAGTTCGACTACACCGAGGGCGACCAC
>JAUHXL010000187.1 GCA_030426945.1 bacterium | reverse complement strand
CTGCGGGTCTTGCTGCTCGACTCGCGGCGCGCGACGACCTACTGCGAGATCGACGTCGCCGACGCCCCGCCCGTGCTGCGCGTGGAGGATCCGCTGGTGTTGTTCCGGACGCGCCCCGCGCTGGCCCAGCCGCCCGAAGGCGACCAAGACGCGGCGCGGGCGATCACGATCGACGACGGCCTGACGCTCGACCTCGTCCCGCGGCAGTTCTACAGCGGCGGGGACACCTACGACGCGATCGGCGGCCGGCGCGTGCCGGTCGACGCGCGCGGCCTGTGCTTCCTGGGCGAGGGCCCGCCCCCCGACGGCGTGTACGCCTTCTATCCCGAGGGCTCGGTGGACGCGCCGGGCGCCCCGGTGCACGTGCCCAACACGACCGGCCTGGCGCCCGGCACGACGGTGGAGCTGTTCGTGCTCGGCGGCCTCGACTGCCGGGGCGCCAACGGCCGCCTCCTGCCCGAGGCGAGCTGGACCGTCTTCGGCACCGGCACGGTCAGCGCCGACGGCGCGACCATCGACAGTGACGCGGGCGTCGGCCTGCCCTGCCTGACCTGGATGGGCTACCGCGCGCTGCGCTGAGCCTCGGAGGAAGCACGGCACGGGCGTCCGCCGCCGCGAGGGCGCCCCGGGACTCTGAGTCCTCCGCGCGCGCCGGCGCCTACCCGCCCCCGAGCGCCCACCGCGTCTCGACGTGCAGCCCCACGTCGATGACGCCCCGGTTGCGCGTGACCGGCACGGCGTCGAGCAGCTCGACGTCGTTGAAGCCCAGCCCGAAGTCGAAGAACACGTAGGCGTGGGGGGTCTGCAGGCCGGCCAGCATGCGCCAGCCGCCCCCGAACGCGGCGCCGGCGTCGGTCAGCGCCCGCACGGCGGGGCCGCGGTGCACCGACAGCTCGGCGCGCTGCTCGAGACGAACGCCCAGGCCGGGCGCCGCGCCGCGGCCGGGCTCGGCGGCCAGCAGCAGGTGCTCGAGGCCGATCCGCACGTGGCGAAGCCCGCCGTCGTCGGTGCCCAAGCCCACCTCGAGGCCGACGTCCAGGTGCGCCTCGGGGGTCTCGTGGTGGCGGTACAGCAGCTTGGGCGCCACCAGCCAGCCGTCCTCGACGGGCAGCCGGCGCGCCAGGAAGGCGGCGTGCAGACGCCACGCGACGGGCAGGTCGCGCAGCTCGAAGGCCCGCGGGCCGAGCGCCTCGTCGTGATCGGTGAACTGCGCGCGCAGGCCCAGCCGGGGCACGCCGATCTCGAGCAGGTGCCTGGGCCCGACGTCGTCGTCGAGCGGGATGCGCGCGCGCCAGTCGTCGTCGTCGCCGCGGATGGGCGCGTCGCCCAGCTCGGCCCAGGCCGCCTCGAACCACGGCGTCACCTGCAGCCCCACGCCGAGCAGCCCGCGCAGATAGCCCAGCTGTGCATGGCTGTCTTCCGCCCGGCTGTCGGTGAGCAGCACGCTGTCGATGCGCCCGGTGCCGAACACGCGCAGCGCGAGACCGGACGCGCGGTGCTCGGCGCTGGCCGTGAAGCCCAGATTGGCCAGCGTGGTCTGCACCTCGCCGTCGCGCTGGCCCTCGCAGTCACGCGCGCCGAGCACGAACTGCGTGCCGAGGCCCACGCCGCCCGCCACGCGCCACGGCGCGTCGGGCGCGGGGAAGGCCCGCTCGCCGTGCTCGGCGACGAAGGCGGCCCGCGCGCGCAGGCGATCGAGATCGAGCAGCAGCAGCAGGGGATCGCGCGCGTGCTCGAGGTGCGCCTCGACCTGAGAAGGGCAGTCCGCGACGGCTGTCGCGGTCCAGAGCAGGACCCAGAGTCCGACCATCAAACGCATCGCTGACCTCGTCACCCCGCGACCGGCGCCATCCCATGGCGGCCGCGTCAGCCGCCTCCGAAACCGCCGGTGGCGAGCGCTCGGAAGAGCCCGCAGCCGAGGTCGCCGCCGCTCGCCTGACACTTCATGGTGTCGCGGTCGCAGTCGGCGCCCGGGGCGCACACCTCGTCCCCGGCCGGGTTGCAGTCTGCGCCGAGCGGCAAGGGCGGCGCGCACAGCCCGTCCGCGCCACAGTAGCCCTCACCGCACGCGCCGTCTTGGTCGGCCCTGCACGCCGCGCCGACCGCGAGGTGCGTCTGGCACGTGTCGCCGTCGCCCTCGCTCGCGCCGCAGAAGAGGCCGGCGCCGCAATCACTCGCGCGCGTGCAGGCTTCGCCCGCGGCGGCGAGGGCGACGCAGGTGCCCGACTCGCCGTCGCAGCGCAGGTTGTCGTCCCGCCAACACTGCCCTGCGCGCACCGGCCGCTCCTCGCGCAGGCCGCCCCCGAGGCAGGTGGTGCCCCCACGGCTGTCCGCCTCGCAGCTCTCGTGGCACGCGTCGCCCTCGGCGACCCGCACGCTGAGCATGCAGACGTCGTCCGCGCCGAAGGTGGGCGGCCGACAGGTCACGTCCCCCTCGGCCGAGGCCGCGCAGTCACTCTGAAAGTCGCACGCTTCGCCCACCCCCGCGCCATCCTGACCGACCTCGACGAAGATCCGATCACACGCGGGGGCCTCGCCCGCGATGCAGTTGCCCGCGTTGGCTTCGAGGAACTCGAGGCACGCCTCGGCAGCGTCCGCGTCGTAGCGCAGGCCGCCCGCGCTGACGGCCTGCTGGGCGAATTGGTACTGCGACCGCACGAAGCCCTCACAGTCGTAGTCGACCGGCGCGTCCGTGTCGGCGCAGCAGGTGCGCAGCAGCGCGCACTGCGCGGTGGCGTACTGGCCCACGAAGGCGGCTGGGCTGCCCGCCCCGTCACCGTCGCCCCCGCAGGCGACGAGGCCAACGACCGAGATGATCAGCGTGCGTCCCAGAGCGGTCGCGCATCCCGACCGCAGCGGCTTGGCGTCCATCGACTCCCCTTTCGACTGGAGTGGCGGCGCGCCGACGGCCGCGAACGACGTTCATTCACGCCGATGTACACCGGGGAGCCGGCGGCAGCCTGCCGGGGCCTCGCGGCGCCCGCCGCATCGCTCGACGGCCCCCTCCCTGCTGCGTCCATCTGGGGTGTGATCCACTCCGGCTGCCCCGCGGCACGCCGCGCCCGGTCCGCCGGGCTCGCGGCGGTCCACGGTCAGCGCCTTCGCGCTGATCGCGCCTTCTGCCCGGTCGTCCCGAGCGGGTCCGCGCTCGGCGCGGCGTGCCGCGCCTGGCGGACCGCGCACCGCCGGTGACCGACCGCCGCTCGGGCCGACCACCCGCGGGTCCGGGGGTGACCTGCCGACTACCCGGCGCTGGCCCGACCCGCCTATGATCGGGGCCTCGCGACGCCGAGGAGCGCCCCCGCATGGCCCGCCCCACCGCTCGTCCCCAGCGGCGACCGTCGGTCGCGCTGACCCCCGCCCCCCCGCTGATCGCTCGGGGCAAGACGTCCGACCGCGCGCCGGGCAGCGGCCCTCGCGGGCGCCGCGCCGCTGCCCGTGGACGCCGCCCCGACGCCCCCCCGCTTCGCGCCCGGCGCGCTCGCGCCGGTGCGTGGGTCGAGGTCGGCGCCTCGACCTGATCGGCGGGCGCCTCGCCGCGGCGCCGTCGGGCAACCCCCACACCGCCTCGTCCTGCCGGAGATGCCGATGCCAGCCGACCCCCGAAGCGCACCCTCGGCGCATCCCCCTCGACCGCACGCGCTGCGGACCTGGGACACGCTGGGCGAGGGCGACCGCGCCACGCTGGCCGCGTGGCTGCACGCCTTCGATCCCGTGCGCTTCGTCGACCCCGCGGCGGCGCACGAGGCCTGCGGCAGCTCGGCCTTCGCGCGGGGCGCCCAGCACCTCTCCGTGTGGGGCCCGGACGGGCCGCGCGGCGCGCTCGCCGTCGTCACCCGCGAGCTGGCCCCGCGCCGCGTGGCGTTCGTGACCGGCGTGTGCGTCGAAGCGGGTGAGCGTCCGACCTTCGATCGGCTGCTGGCGGCCGCGCTCGAGCGCGTCGGGGACGCCGGCGCGACGATCAAGGTGGGGCTGCCGCCGGCGCACCCGCACCTGGCGGACTTCGTCACGGCGCACGGCTTCCACTACGTCGAGGACGCGCTGCGCCTGGCCCTGACCGGCGCCGCGCCGCCGCTGGCGCCGCGCCCGGAGCTCACCCGGCGCGCGGTGTCGGCCGACGAAGTGGAGACCTATCGCGCCGTCGCCGAGGCGGCCTTCGCCGACGCGCCCAACGGCGGGTCGATGTCGCGCGCCGAGGCGCGCGAGCGGCTGGACCAGCGCGCGTTCCCCGATCAGGTCGCGCTGTACCGCCTGGGCGACGCGGTCATCGGCTTCCACGAGCTGGCCCTGCGCGCCGCGGTGGGCAACATCGACAGCCTCGGCCTGCTGCCCCGCTTCCAGGGGCAGGGGCTGGGCGCGCACCTGCTGCGCGGGTGCGTCGAGGCGCTGCGCGCGCAGGGCGCCGAGCGCGTCGAGTTGTTGGTGATGGGATCCAACGCGCGCGCGCTGCGCCTGTATCGGCGACACGGCTTCACGCAGCGGGCGGCGCTGACGGCGTGGTTCGTGCGGCCACCGGGCGGCTGAGCTTGCACCGCGCGGGCGCCCGCCGCGCGCGCGAAGCGGGCGTCGGCCTCGAGAGCTTCGCCTCCCCACGCGGGGCCGAGGGCGGGGCGGCGCCTGCCGCGTCACGCCGCCCACGCCCGTCACCCGGACGCCGGGGGCGGATCGCGCCGTGGGCGCCGGTGACCGCGTCGTTCTCGTCGCCCGGCACGCCGAGCCAGCCGTCGCCGGGGGGCAGGTTGCCGGGCAGGGTGACCGTGTCGACGCGGTCGGGCAGGCGCAGGGGCTTCCAGCCGCCGAGTCGGTCGTCGCCGGCGCTGATGTGGTCGCGCTGGGCCCAGTCGAAGCCGGCGTCGATCACCTGGCGCGACTTGCCGTTGTTGTCGTAGGTCGACTTCCCGACGCGGGCCCGACGCGCCTATGATCGATGCCTCGCGGCCCTGAGGAGCGCCCCACCATGACCGACCCCACCGCTCGCTTGCGCCGCCGACGCTCGGGCGCGCTGGCCCTCTGCCTGATGCTGATCGCCTGCGGCGAGGCGCCCGACGGCGCGCCCCCCGCCGTGGACGCGACGCCCCCGGTCGACGGCGCCTCGGCGGCGGACACGACCCCGCCGCCGGACGCCGGCTCGACGGAGGACGCCGGCCCGACGGGGGACGCCGGCCCGACGGGGGACGCCGGCCCGACGGGGGACGCCGGCCCGACGGGGGACGGATCGCCCCCCGACGCGGCCCTGTCCGACGCGGCGCCGCCCTCCGCGGACGCCGCCGCGCACGACGCCGCCCCGACGCCCGCCGATCTCGGCCCGGCGCCGTTCTGCGGCGACGGCGTCCGCCAAGACCCCGAGGCCTGCGACGAGGACGATCCCGCCTGCGTGGACTGCCAGATCCCCTGCGGGTTCGAGGGCGGCCGGGCCTGCGGCGGCAACACCATCCCCGGCGACGCGCGCCTGCTCTACGTCTGCCGCGATGGCCAGTTCGTCGTCGAGCAGGACTGCGCCTTCGGCTGCGAGCGCATGCCCCCCGGCGTCCCGGATCGCTGCGCCGACGACCCCGACGCCCCGCCGCCGCCGGTGCCGGCCCGTCTCGTCGAGGTGCTGTCGGCGGTGCCCTACGTCGAGCAGGACTGCGCGCCGACCGAGTTCCCGGGCTGGCCCTACGAGGCGCAGCGCTGCCGGTACGTCACCGGGGGCGTCCGCGCCGAGGTGGTGACCGCCACCCCCTCGCCCGATCGGGTGGCCCGCTGGATCGTGGACGCCACGCGCCGAATCCCCGCCGTCGCGGCCCTCGAGGCGCGCGATCCCGACGCCTGGGTCGACGCCCTCGTCCTGATCGCGCGGGCCGTGCTCGGCCAGTCCTCCCGTATCTTCCCGCTCTCCGGCGGCATCGTGGAGAACCTCGGCGGCGGCTATCGCACCTACCCCTTCGATCGCGGCGTCACCGAGGGCTGCTCGACCGGCTGCTACTGCCGCATCAACTCGCTCCACCGCACCGAGTGGTGCGCCTACCGCGCCGCCGAGGGGGGCGACGAGGCGGCCTGCCTCGACCGCCTCGGGCGCCAGGGGCTGACCGACGCGTGGGGCAACCGGTGCCTGCGCAACCACATCGACTCGTGGACCCGCGACCACAACCCCCACTTCCGCGCGCGCGCCTACCGGTACGACCTGTCGATCCGCGCCCGCTGCCCGACCGCCGACGCCTGCGCCCCCCGCGATGTCGTCCAGGCCCTGCGCGACGCGCTCTGAGCCGGGGCGCGCCACCCTCGGGCGCCGTCACGGGATCAGCGGAGGTGGGACGCCGTCGCGAGCGGGCCGGGGCGCCCGCTGGGCAGGGCGCGGGGCGCACGACCTCGGGCGGACGCACGTTCGGCGCTTCCTCGGATGGCGTCTGCCCCGCAGCGCCGCCCAGCGGGATGCAGCGGTTCGCGCAGCCGACGGCCTGCGCCTGCCGACCCGGTCACTCGACCTCGAAGGGGAAGCGCGCCACCAGGCCCGCGAGAAACCGCACCTCGCGCAGATCCTCGACGCCCATGTAGAGGCCCAGCAGGGGGGAGGGCAACAGCGCCCGGAACCGCAGGCCGCTGTCGTCGAAGTCGCTGACCACGCCGGCCTCGATGCCCACGCCCCACAGCCCCGCGGTCATGCACACCGCGCCGATCGGCGCCTCGAAGCGGAAGTCGTAGGCGGTCCCCGCGACCACCCCGAACCACGCGCCCGGCGCCAGCAGGGTGAGCCCGACGTCGGCCCCGATCACCGGATCGAAGCTGTCGGTGACCGTCACCCCCAGGTCCAATCCCACGGGCACCGCGAGGCTACTTTCGGTCACCGTCGGGCTGAAGAGGCCGACCGCGAGGGCCAGCAAAGAAGGCGCGAGCATCGGACTCCCCGTTCACCTGAACGGCGTACACTGTACGACGGGTGGCGCGTCTGGTACAGCGTGCCCCGGAGCGCCCGTCGCGCGCGGGCCGGAAGGTCGGCGTCGCGGGGTGCGCGCCGCCGCCCGGACGCGCCGATCCCGACCGCACCGAGGACGCCATGACGCCCGCCGCGCCTGCCCGCCGCCCTCGCTGGACCCGGCCTTCGCTCGCTGCCCTGCTCGGCCTCGCCGTGGGCGCGGGCTGCGCGGGCGCCGAGGATCCGCCCGCCGAGCCGCCTGGGCCCCGCTTCGAGTCGGTGCAGGTGTCGAAGTCGTCGGCGGACCGCGCCGCCGTCTACTTCACGGCCTACCTCGTGCCCATCGAGCCCGGTGAGACCGAGCAGGACGCCGCGCGGCGGCGCTTCGGCGACCGGCTGACCGACGATCCCGTCGCCTTCCTGCGCGACATCCCCACCCTGGACGACACCTCGCGCCCGGCGGGCCCGGTCGCCGGCACCGGCGTGCTGAACGACGAGGCCGGGGTGCGCGTGGCGGCGGTCATCGCCGAGCCGACCTCGGTGCAGGTGGCGGCGGGGCTGGGTGAACCCCCCGGCGCCACCCTGCGGGTGACCGGCGTGGGCGTCATCGCGACCGACTACTTCGTCCAGGTGGCGCGCGACAACGCCCGCGCCGCGCAGAACGCGCCCGGGGCGCCCGAGGTCGCGGCCGGCTGCGGGGCCACCGGCGTGGGCGGCGCGTGCTTCGGCGCGGCGGGCTACGACTACTGCGACGTCGCCGGCGCGACACCCACGCTGCGGCGCCACACCTGCGCGGCCGGCGAGGCCTGCCTCGAGCGGCCGGATCCGGGCACCGGCGCGCGCCAGGCCTTCTGCGTGGCCGCCGCGCCGGTCGAGCCCGATCCCGCCCAGCCCGCGGCGGCCTGCGGCGGCGTGCCCGAAGGCGGCGTCTGCGAGGGCGCCGGCAGCCTGATCTACTGCGACACCTTCGCCGAACCGCCCCAGGTGCGCCGCGCGGCGTGCGGCGCCGGCGAGACCTGCGTCGACGGCGCGGCCGCCCGCTGCGAGCGCGCCGCCGCGCCGGCCGATCCGCCCGCGCCGCCGCCCCTGCCGGCCGCCTGCAACGACGGCTGCGCCTACGCCCTCGACGGCGCCTGCGACGACGGGCGCGCCGGCGCGGCGAGCGCCTTCTGCGCCCCCGGCTCGGACTGCACCGACTGCGCCGGCGGCGGCGCGGCGCCCCCGCCCGCCCCGTCGCCGCCCGCGGAGATGGACGACGACCCGGCCATCGGCGCGGCCTGCCGCGCGGACGGCGTGAACGGCACCTGCGAGCGCGTCGCCCGCTGCGCCGGCGTCTCGCGACCCGGCTACTGCCCCGGCGCGGCGGACATCCAGTGCTGCGTCGAGCCGGGCGACGCCCCGCCCCCCGCCGACGGCGTGCCCGCGCACGGCGAGCGCTGCGACGCGGCCGGCGAGCCGGGCGTCTGCCAGGACGTCGCCCAGTGCGCCGGCGATCCCGTGCCCGGCTACTGCGCGGGACCGGCGCACATCCAGTGCTGCCTGCCGACGCGCCCCGAGCCCGAGCCGGTGAAGAAGTGCGGGCCGCTGACGCCCGTGTGCGTCGTCGGCTGCGCCGGCGGCGGCTGCGAGGCGGCGGTCGCGGCCATCGGGGCGGCCATCGTCGCGGGCGTGGTCTACATCACCGGCCAGCAGCACGCCGTCGTCGTGTCGCGCCCGTCGCGCGTGGGCAGCACGGCGGTCAGCGAGCCGAGCGATCCCGGCGACTGTGATCCCGAGACGCACCGGCGGCTGCAGGAGCGCGTCGACTACTGGTGCCAGCACCAGGGGCCGCGCAGCTGCCCGGGCACCGAGAACGTGCCGACCCTGGCCTGCGACCAGATTCAGCGGAACCTGTCGGCGACGTCGTCGTGCATCGAGGCGCGGCGGGACATCAACCGCCACTGCTACGAGGGGCTGGGCCACCCCGGCGCCAACGGCGAGCGCACCGAGAACGACACCGCGATCGAAGAGAACATCCGCAGCATCCAGCAGTGCCAGTCGCAGTACTTCGTGGCCTGCCAGTAGTCGCCTTCGGGCGCATCAATCCCCCAAGCAGACCGGCGCCGCGCGCGCCGACGAGGACTCCATGCAAGACGAGGCGATCTACGGTCTGACGTTGCGCGACTGCGCCGAGATCATGGCCAAGGACGGCGAGCTGAAGGCCCAGTACGGCGAGCCCGCGCACCGCGCGTACCTGCAGCAGTATCTCGCCCAGCGCGGGACCGACGAGAACACCTGGGCCCACGCCTGGAACGGGTGGTGGACCCGGATGGAGGCGGATCCGTCCGGTCAGCTGCACGCGAAGTTCGCGATGATGCAGCAGGAGCTGGCGCTGCAAGCGCACCACGCCGACGTGCCCGATCAGAGCCAGTACGAGGTCGAGGGCGTCTCGCTCGAGAAGTACGCCGAGATCATGGCGCGCGCCGCGGGCGGCGAGGACATGCAGGCGCTCGTGGCCGGGGCGGGCTTCGAGTGGGGGCAGTTCCAGCGCGCGCAGGCCGGCTGGAACCAGGCGATGAGCGAGGACGTCCACCACCACCTGACCACGCAGTACGGCCAGCTGTATGCCAAGTACACGCCCGGCTTCGCCCAGCAGATGCAGGGGCAGATCGCGGGGCAGATGGCGGCGAACCACGCCCAGCGCGCGGCCGGTCTGCCCGACGAGCCGGAGGAGGAGTACACCTTCGCGCACATGCAGCGGGACATGCAGGACGCCAACCCGCGGACGCGCTGGATGGCGGCGCACCACGTCTCGAACCAGTGGGACATCGGCGACCACGACGATCCCACGTTGACGCAGGCCGCCCGGCGCGCCGTCGAGTTGCACCTCGAGTGCCTGCAGCGCTTCGACGAGCACAGCTCGAGCGAGGCGGAGGCCGCCGCCAACGACCTGAAGATGTTCGCCGGCGAGGGCTTCCTGCCGCCGGCGCAGGCCGAGGACGCCAAGGGCGATCTGGAGCGCGCCCACGCGCGCGCCCAGGAGCACCTGGCCAACCTGCACGCCGCCTTCGCGCCCATCCGCGACAAGGCCGTGCCCGAGCGCGTCCACATGCAGAGCGCGATTCAGGACTTCACGTCGCTCGTCGAGACGCTGGGCGAGGTGATCGGCGAGTGGGACGAGGACTATCGGGCGCCGTCGTCCGGCGGCGGCTCGCCTGGGCCCGCGGGCGGCGGGGACAGCGGCGGCCGCGGCGGCTCGGCGCTGGCCGAGAACGAGGGCGGCTTCCTCGCGCTGCTGAAGGGTCTGCCCATCATCGGGCCCATCCTGCGCGCCCTCGGCCTGTAGCAGCCTGCCGGGCCTCGAGGGCACCGCTGGTCGCCGACGGCCGCTTCGACCGGCCACCCACCGCCCGTGCGCAGACCCACCGGGCACCTTCGGCTACACGCGCGGCGGGCCGTGCGATAGGGTGCGGGCTGCTCCACGACGGAGGTGCGCGCCCGATGTCGCAGCCGGTGATCGACTACCTGAAGAAGCTGCCTCTCTTCGCTGGGCTCGACGAGGCCGAGCTGGAGGGGCTGTTCGCCATCATGGGTCTCGACACCCACCCCGTCGCGGGGCAGGTGATCTTCGACGTCGGGGACAAACCCGACGGGGCCTACATCGTCAAGAAGGGGGTCGTGACGCTGTCCCTGCCCGTCGAGGGTCAGGCGCCGCGCGAGGTGGTGCGGCTGGCCGAGGGCGCCGTCGTGGGCGAGCTGTGCCTGGTGAAGCCGGCGCCGCGCACCCTGCGGCTCACCGTCACCGAGCCGGCGGATCTGATCGTCATCAACGGCCCGGCCTTCCACCGCCTGCGGGCCGCGGGCAACACCGGCGCCTACAAGCTGCTGCGCAACGTGGGCCTGATGATGTGCGAGCGGCTGCGCGACACCAACGAGCTGCTCGAGATGGAGTGGCGCGGGCTGCGCCGGGCGCCCAGCGTGGTGTCGCCGGTGGCCCGGGGCCGGAGGCAGAGCGCCTGGCAGCGCCTGGTGGGGCTGTTCGGCGGCGCGAAGGGGGGGGCGGCGTGAACGCGACGGAGCTCGAAGGGCTGACCTTGTTCGACGGCCTCTCGGCCGCGCAGAAGTCCACGTTGGCGCAAACCCTGCGCGCGCGCGCGCTCGATGGGGGGGACGTGCTGTTCGTGCAGGGCGACGCAGCCGACGGCTGCTATGTCGTGCTGGCGGGGGGCATCGCGGTGGAGCGGGAGGTGCCCGGTCGCGGCATCGAGCGGCTCGCGACGCTGGGCGCGGGCGACCTCTTCGGCGAGGTCGCCCTGCTCGACGGCGGGCTGCGCTCGGCCACGTGCGCCGCCGGCCCCGACGGCGCGCGGGTGGCGGAGCTCGGCCGCGCGGACTTCGACGCCCTGTTCGCCGCCGGCAACCCGCTCGCCCACGCGGTGATGGACATCGTCCTCGACCGCCTCGCCCACCGCCTGCGCGACGCGACCCAGCTGCTCATCGAGGTGGCCGCCGACGACGGGCCGGGCGCCCGCCCCTGATCAGCGGGCGCGGTCCGTCGGGGCGCCCGCCCGGCGCGCCCGACCCCACGACCGCCGCCTCGTCAGCGGGGCGCACTCACCCACGCGAGCAAGGCGCGCGCGCCGACCGGCAGATCGGCGAGGCGCAGGGGCGCGCCGTCGTTGAGGGCCAGCAGCCGGCCGAAGGCGGCCGGCTCCGCCGCCAGGGCGCGCACGGCTCGGCGGCGGAGGCGGGGGCGCCCGCGCAGCGCAAGCAGCAGGCGCATCAGCGCGAAGGGCCGGCGCACCAGCCGGCGGTGATCGGCCGGGTACCGGTCGAGGCGGCCCTCGGTGAAGCGGCGCACGAGCGCCTCGGCCTGGTGGAAGCCCAGGGTGAGCCCCTCGCCGGTGATGGCGTCGAGGTAGCCGGCGGCGTCGCCGACGAGCGCGACCCGCCCGGCCCGGACCTCGCGCACGCCCTGCGCCAGCGGCCCCGCGCCCCGAGCGCGCGAGGCGGCGCGCGCCCCGCCGAGCCGCGCCTGCAGCGCCGGGAAGCGCGCCAGCAGGTCGCCCACGTCACCGCCCACCGGCGGCGAGAACAGGAACGCGACGCCCACGCGCGCGGGCCCGGCCGGGGTGACGTAGGCCTCGACGCCGTCGCCCCAGTGGACCTCGACCCGATCGCTCCACGGGCGCAGCGCGAAGTGGCGCCGGACGCCGAGGCGCGGCGGCCGCCCCGCCGGCGCCTCGAGCCCGGCCCAGCGCCGCACGGCGCTGCGCAGGCCGTCGGCGCCGACCACCAGATCGGCCGGCCAGACGCCGTCGGCCGCCCGGACGCCCTCGGCCGCCAGCCCCTCGACCGCGACGCCCCAGCGCAGGTCGACGCCCGCCGCCTCGGCGCGCCCCGCGAGGGCCCGGTGCAGCGCCGTCCGGCGGACGCCCCACCCGA
>JAUHXL010000186.1 GCA_030426945.1 bacterium | reverse complement strand
AAGGTCGAAGATCACTACTTCATCGCGATGGAGTTCATCGACGGGCGCGACCTGTACCGGGTGATGAAGCGGCTGAAGGAGCGCCGCCAGGTGTTCCCGGTGGACGCCGCGGCCTTCGTCGCGATGGAGGCCTGCGCCGGCCTCGACTACGCCCACCGCAAGAAGGACGCGCGCGGTCGCCCCCTGCACATCGTGCATCGCGACGTGTCGCCGCAGAACGTGCTGGTGTCCTTCGAGGGCGACGTCAAGATGGTCGACTTCGGCATCGCGAAGGCCGCGCTGCGGGCCTACGAGACCGAGTCGGGCATCATCAAGGGCAAGTTCTATTACATGTCGCCGGAGCAGGCGAAGGGTGAGCCCCTCGACCACCGGACGGACATCTTCAGCATCGGCATCGTGCTCTACGAGATGCTCACCGGCGACCTGCTCTACAAGGACGACGACGACGTCACCCTGCTGAGCCGGGTGCGCCGGGCCGAGATCGAGCCGCCGAGCCGCCTGCGGCCGGAGGTGCCGCGCGCCCTCGAGCAGATCGTCATGCGCGCGCTGGCGCGCGACCGCGAGGATCGCTACCCCTCGGCGCAGCACATGCAGCGGGATCTCGCCCGATTCCTGCGCAACTCGGACGTCGTCTTCAACAAGGCCCGCCTGGGCCAGATGATGCGCGAGCTCTTCCTCGACGAGGCCCCGGTCGAGGATCACCACAGCGAGGCCTTCCTGCGCGAGCGCGGCGACTTCGTCGCCGACCGGCAGTCGGTGATCTCGATGGGCCACTTCGACGACCTCGAGCCCACCGAGGTCGAGGACGAGCAGGTGGACACCTCGGTGCCCACCCTCGACAGCGGCCTCTACGAGCTGGATCCCGACGATCTCGAGCTGGTCGACGAGGACGAGGACGAGCCCACCTGGAACTTCGACGGCGCGCCCGCGGTGCACGACGCCTTCGACTCGATCGAGGTGCACGGCCCCCCGGGGGGACCGGATCCCGGCATCTTCGGCGACGCGGAGCCGACCAACGCCCTCGACGTGCGGCGGCCGGCGCAGCGGGCGACCGTCGACGCCCGCCCGGCCCGGGCCTCCGGGCGCCCGCTGCCCCAGCCCGTGCGCGTGGTGGCCGATCCGGTCCCGCTGTCCGAGCGACCGACCCCCGTGCCCCAGCGGCCGGCCCCGCGCCCGGCGCCCGCGCGCTCGCTGCCGGCCCCCGCGCCCGCCGCCCGCGCGCCGGACGACGACGGCTTCCAGGGCCAGCCCACGGTGATCGTGCCGGCCGAGGCGCCCCGGGATCGGTCGGCCGCGCTCAACGCCCCCCGCCGGGGCCGCCGGCCGGGCGCCGTCGCGACCCCGGTGGGCCACCCGCTGCACCAGCTCGAGGGGGGCCGCGGGCGGGAGCGCCTGTGGATGGTCGGCGTGCTGGTGGCGGTCATCGTGCTGGCCGCGGTCGTCACGTCCCTGCTCATCAAAGAAGACACCCCGCCCGCGCGACCGACCGCGCTGGCGCCCGCGGTCGTCGACGTGCGCAACCCGATCGAGCCCCCACCGGCCAAGACCACCGGCACCCTGCTGATCAGCAGCGATCCCAGCGGCGCCGAGGTCAAGGTCGACGGCAGCGTCAAGTACGAGGCGACGCCGACCCGCGTCGAGGTGCCGGCCGGCAAGCCCGTGCGGGTGCGCGTGGCGCTGAACCGCTACAAGCCCCACGACACCGAGGTGACGCTCGAGCCGGGGCAGGAGATGAAGGTGCACGCCGCGCTGCAGCGGGAGGGCGGCACGCTGACCATCGAGAGCGATCCGAGCGGCGCTCAGGTGCACATCGACGGCCGCGAGAGCGGCCGGTCGCCCCTGACGGTGGGCGATCTGCCCCTCGATCGGCCGGTGCGCGTCTGGGTGGACAAGGCGGGCTTCAAGCGCTTCGAGCTGGCCGTCGAGTGGGGCGGGACGCGCGAGCGCACCTTGAAGGTGGAGCTCGAGCGCGAGGAGGACATCACCGAGGTCGCGGAGCGTCAGGTGGAGCCGCCGCGCCGGCGCGTGGTGCGGCGGGCCGACCGGGATCGGGATCGCGAGGCGGAGCGGGCGAGGCGCCGGGCGCGGGACGCCGAGCGTGAGCGCGCCGCTCGGCGCGCGCGGGCCGAGGCCGACGAGCGGGCGGCGCGGCGCGCCCGGGCGGAGCGCCGGCGGGCCGATCCCGAGCCGCGTCGCGCGGCCCGGCGGGGCGACGGCGCCTCGGGCGTGGGGTACCTGAGCGTCAACTCGCGGGAGTGGGGCGCGGTCTTCCTCAACGGCAACCAGATCGCGCTCGAGACGCCGCTGCTGAAGTACCGGGTGCAGGCCGGCACCCACAAGGTCCAGGTGGCGTTCGGCGGTGATCGCACCCGCCGCAGCGCGGTCAAGCGCGTGACGATCGCCCCGGGCAAGGTCAGCATCGTCAAGTTCTGAGCCGCCTCGAACCCGAGGGGCCGGCCGAGCATCCACCGTCCGATGGCCCCCCTCGGGGCCCCTGTCACGCCGCCGGAGGTCCATGATCGACGGGCTTCGCCACTCGGGCCGGGGCGCGGCCGCGCTCTGCGTCGCGCTGCTGCTCGGCGCGTGCGATCCGGAGGGGCCGACCACGGCCGCCGGCGGGCGGCTCGAGGTGCGGGCCCCCGTCGCGGGCCTCGTCGCGGTGGGCGACCGGGTGGTGGCGCTGCAGCCGCTGGTGCCGGCGGTGCTCGAGGGTGTGGGTGCCGGCCCCTATGTCGTCGACTTTCAAGGTGATTTCGAGCGGGTGACGGTGCTGGACGCGCCCGGGCCGACGGTGGATCTCGGCCTGGTGCTGGGGGCCGGCGCGTCGGCGCGCGGCACCGAGACGCGGCTGCAGGTCGAGGCCCCGGACGCCGCGGCGGTGCTGCTCGTGGCGGAGGGCCGCCGGGTGGTGGGCGTGCCGGACGGGCAGGGGGGCTGGCGGGTCGACGCCCCTCGCGGGGTCGAGGCGGACGTCCTCGCGTGGTGGCCGGGGCAGGCGGTCGGGCGGCGCCGGCTGGGCGACGCGGCGGCGGCGGGCTCGGTGCTGCTGGCCCCCGATCAGCCCCTGGTGCGCACCTTCGACGTGACGGTGCTGGGCGATCTGCCCGGGCACGCCCGGGTCGAGCTGACCGTGGGCGGCGTCCGCACGGGCTGGGTGTTGGGCGAGGGCGCGGTGGGTCAGGTGCGCCCGGATCAGCGCGTGGCGCTGCGGGCGCGCGTGCCGCCGAGGGGGCCGGTGTTGGGCGAGGTGGGTCTGTGGGTCGAGGGGCGCGCGGTGGAGATCGGCGGCGCCGCGCCGCGCGCGACCCGCGGGATCCACCTGCCCCTCGACTCGACCGGGCAGACCCTCACTTGGGCCGCGCCCCTCGAGGTCGCGCCCGGCTTCCGCGCCGACGCTCAGCGCGCCTTCTTCGGCCGACCCGCGCAGCCCCTGCGGGTGGGCGGGCCCGCCGAGGCGGCCACCTGGCTCGAGGTGCAGATGGTCGGCGACGACGGCTGTGATCGCGTGGCGTGGCGCGTGGTGGCGCCCCCCGACGGTCCCGAGCTGACCTTGCCGCGACCGGGGGTGGGGGATCCGCTCGCGCTGCCGCGGATCGAGGCCCGCGTCGCGCTGGTCGGGTGGGGAGGCGTCGAGTACGCCGATCTCTTCGCCGCGGGCGCCGCCGACGCCCTGGCGCCGGGGCTCGCCACGCGGGCCACCTGGTCGCGCGCCGCCGAGGGGGCCTGGCGCGGCGGCAGCGCCGGCTGCAGCCCCGACGACCGCCAGGGCCTGTACGCGGCCTACGACGCCGCCGCCACCTGCCGCGCCGGCGACGTGGCGCCGCGCGTGCTCGTGGACCGCTGCGGCGCGGTGGTCGGGGATCCGGCGCTGGGGCTCTGCGGCCAGCTGATCGATCAGACCTTCGTGGGCGTGGCGGCGCCGCCCGCGCCGGTGAGCGCGGGTGAGGAGGGCGCGCTGGTGATCGCGCGCGAGGGCGGCGCGGTGCGGCTCGAGCCCACCCGCACGCGCGGTGATCCGCCCCCCCGCGCCTTGCTCGGCCGGTGGTCGGCCTTCGAGCGCTTCGAGCTGCGCGAGGCCCCCGACGGCACGCGCGACGACGAGGTGCGGGTGGCGGCGGGCGGCGGCGACGGCGGGCCCTGGCTGGTGGTCGACGCCGAGGGCTGGGCGCGGCTGCGGACCCCCGAGGTCGCCTTCGACGCCGCGGTGCGGGTGGACGCCGAGGGCGTCACGCTCGACGTGGCCGGGCCCGGCTGCGCCGAGGTGCCCCGCAGCCTGCCCGCGGCCTTCGACGGTGAGGTGCTCACGCTGCGCGAGACGCTGCCGACCCGCGAGGGCGGCCTGCTGCTGCGGCGCATCGTGCTGCGGCGCTGAGCGGCGTGCAGACCGCGCCGCTGCGGGTGCCGTGCTCATGGACGTGGCCGAAAACGGCGACGGCACCAGCGTCTGCCGCCCGTGGCGCACGCAGGACGACGGGCGCTCGGGCCGCCCTGCGTGCGGTTCCCATGGCCTCCGGCCGTGCGGAGCGTCGAGCCTGGCCGAATCCGCAGGGCGTGTCGCCAGCCGGCTCGACCACGACCACGATGCGAATGTGGGATCTGCACCCGGCGCGATTTGCACCCCATTGACCTTCCGGTCGATTACCGGGGCGCGGGGGCCAAGGGAAGCAGCGCGAGGGCCGTGCCCGGCGGGTACTGCAGCAGCGGCAGCGAGGCCGCGGCGCGCAGGGCGGGCACCGCCAGCAGGGCGCGGGCCCAGTCGGGCGGGCCGGTCGGCGCGGCGAGCAGCGCGGCGCCCAGCGCGTGGACCGGGGCGGTCGGCAGCCCGCCGAAGGCGCTGCTGGGGGCCGGGAACACCCGCAGCGTGTATTCGTCGTCGCCCACGCGGGCCTGCGCCGCCGCCAGGTCGATGGCCGTCAGCAGCCCGGCCGAGCGATCGACGAGGCCGCAGGCCTGGGCCTGCGCGCCGGTCCACACGCGGCCACCGGCCAGGGGCTCGACCTGATCCTTGCGCAGCTTGGGCCGGCCGGCCGCCACCCGCTCGAGGAACAGGTCGTACAAGGCGTCCATCGCCTTCTGCACCACCTGCCGCTCGTCGTCGGTCCAGGGCACCGCCTCGCTGAGCAGCGCGGCCCGCTTGCCCCGGGTGAACTGCGTCTTGTCGACGCCGATGTGGCCGTACAGCCCGGTCAGGTCGAACTTGCCGGTGAAGACGCCGATGCTGCCGGTGATCGTCTCGGGCATCGCGAGGATCTCGGCGCCCGGCGCCGCGACGTAATAGCCACCCGAGGCCGCGATGTCGCCCATGCTGACGATCAGCGGCTTCTCCTTCGCCAGCCGGGTCAGCGCGCGCCACATCAGGTCCGACGCCGTCACCGAGCCGCCGGGGCTGTCGACGCGCAGCACCACCGCGGCCACGTCGCCGTCGAGCCGCAGCTGCTCGACCGCGCGCACGAAGGTCTGCGCGCCGGTGCTGGCCACGCCGGTGAAGGGGTTGGCCACCGACTCGCCGTCGGTGATGTTGCCCACGGCGTACAGCACGCCGATGGTGGGCAGCACCCCCCAGCGCGCCTCCCGGGCGTCGAGCAGGCTGCGCGCGTCGGTGAACCGCACCCGCGGACCGTAGGCCGTCTTCATGACCTGCTCGAACTCGTCGTAGAAGACGACGCCGTCGACCAGCCCGGCCTCCTTGGCCGCCTGCGCGGTGTAGGGGCCGGCGTCGATGATGGTGCGCACCTGCTCGGGCGACAGGCCCCGCCCCTCGGCGATGTGGCCCACGACGCGCCCGTACAGGTCGTCCATCAGGGCGTTCTGCACCTGCGTGGCCGCCGGCGAGGCGTCCGTCCGGGTGAACAGCTCGGGCGCGCTCTTGTAGGCGCCGGTGGTGACGAACTCGGCGCGCACGCCCAGCTTCTCGAGCAGCGCGCCGAGGTGCAGCAGCTCCGCGTGCAGCCCGGTCAGCAGCAGCCCGCCGGCGTGCGTCGTGTAGACGTGGTCGGCCGCGGCGGCGATGGCGTAGGTGCGCGTGTCGCCCACCGGCACATAGGCGTAGACCACCTTGCCATGACGCCGCAGCAGCGCGATGGCCTCGCTCAGCTCCGCGGCCTGCGCCCAGCCCAGGCTCGCGTCGCCGAAGCCGAGCAGCACCGCGTCGACCTCGTCGTGCCGCGCCAGGCGGCGCAGGGTGCGCAAGAGCCCCAGGAAAGGGGCTTGGGGCTTCGGGTTGAAGAAGCCGCGGGTGCTGTACTCGGCCACGTCGCCGATCTCGACCTCGACGACCGTGGGGCGGCGGAACAGGGCCGGGGTCTCCTCGGCCCGGCTGCGCAGACGCCCGGTCACCGCGATGCCCGTGTTGCCGCCGTCCTCGCCCGCGTCCGGCGCGTAGCCGAACAGGCCCACGCCGGCCAGCCCCTCGTCCGAGAGGCCGATCAGCACCCGATGCACCGGATCGTCGCGCGCGTCGAGGGCCTCGTAGCGCGCGGTCAGCGCCAGCGAGCCGAACAGCCGGGCGACGAGGCGCCCCCCGACCGTGGCCATGTCGCCGTCCTCGAGCACGCTGCCCTGCACGCCCAGCGTGACGCGCTCGGTGCCTGGGCGGATGGCCAGCCCGAGGCCGAAGCCGCGCTCGAGCCGCAGGGCGTCCGGCGTGACCCCGGCCGGGGCGCGCGGCGTGACGCTCGGGGCGGTGAAGTCGGTCACGGTCGCGCCGACCGCCATCCAGCGCACCGGTCGCAGCTGCACGCCGAAGTCGAAGCTGCTGACGTCGTCGAGCAGCCCCGGATCGTCGGCGTGGAAGGTGTGCCAGGCGAAGCCCATGGTCACCGCCGGCGACAGGCGCAGGGCGTGCGCCCAGGTGACCTTCATCGGCAAGGTGCTCTGCTCGCCGGGCGGGTCGAGCCACTGCAGGCCGAGGCTGGTGTGGTAGGGGTCCAGCGCGCCCAGGCCGAGGAAGAGCGCGTGGCCGTCGCCCACGTGATCGCGATCCCCGCTGGCGACATAGGCGTAGGAGAGCTCGAAGCTCTCGCCGAAGCCGATGCCCGCCGGGTTGATCTCGGTGGCGTCCACGTGATCGCCGGCGGCGACGTCGCCGAAGGGCGCCACCACGCCGGCGGTGGGTCGCTGGGCGTGGGCGGGGGCGGCGATCGCGAGGAGCGCGAGCAGGGCGGCGATGGGGCGCAAGGGAAGCTCCGGCGGCATCAGGCGAGGAGGACGGCGGTGACGCCGTCCCCGCCCTCGTGGCGTTGGCCGGGGCGCTGGTCCCGGGCGTAGCGGCTGCTCCGCAGCCACTGGCGCACCTCGCGCTTCAGCGCGCCGGTGCCGTGGCCGTGGATGATGAACGCGATCGACCGGTCGCGCTCGAACTGGCCGTCGAGGAAGCGCTCCACCTTCTCGAGGGCCTCGTGGGCGCGCATGCCGCGCACGTCGCAGGTGTTGTCCGGCGTCTGCGGCGGCGCGCTCTCCCAGTCGACGTCGGCGGTGGCCGGGCTCGGCGGGCGGCGCCCCTCGATCTCGTCGCGGTTGCGCTTCGCCTGCTTGGCGCTCACCGGGCGCAGGTCCGCGGCGTCGACCTTCACGGTCAGGATGCCCGCGCGCACCTCGCAGCGCCCGCGGTCGTCGGGCGGCGCGACGAGCTCGGCCTCGGCCCCCAGCGACACCACCCACACGCGCTGCCCGGCCTTCAGCGTCCCCGGCGCCGGCGCGGGGCCGGCGGCCGCCTGCTTGTCGGCCTCCTTCGCCGCGACCACCTCGTCGATGGCGCGCTCGGCCTTGCTCTTCTGCTCCGCCAACCAGGTGGCGTCGCGGCGCTGGCCCTTCAGCTCCCGCTGCGCCTTCTGCACCTGATCGCGCAGCTTCCGCGCCGCCTCGAGCGCCGCGTCCCGCTCCCGCGCCAGCCCGTCGCGCAGCCGCTGCCGCAGCTTGCCCTCGATCGCCTCCGCCGACTCGCGTGCGGCCCGCAGGACGCGCCGCTCCTCCTCGGCCGCCTCGCGCTCGATCCGCGCCTGCGCCGCCTCGCGCTCGAGCGCCTCGATCACCGTCTGCAGCGCCTTCTGCTGCGGCCCGGCCAGCGCCTCGGCGCGGTCGACGATGTCCGCCGCCAGCCCCAGCCGCCGCGCCGTGCGCAGCGCCGAGGACGAGCCCGGCACGTCCAGCGTGAGGTGATACGTCGGCGCGCCGCGGTCGACCTCGAAGCCCATCGCGCCGTTGCGGAAGCGCGCGTCGTCGAAGGGCAAGGCCTTGAGCGACTCGTAGTGCGTCGTGACCACCACCAGCGACGCGCGCGATGCGAAGCCCTCCAGCACCGCCTGCGCCAGCGCCGCCCCCTGCAGCGGATCCGTGCCCACCGCCAGCTCGTCGAGCAGCACCAGGCTGCCGGGGGTCATCGCGCCGAGGATGGCGTTCACGTTGGCGATGTGGCCGCTGAAGGTCGACGTGCTGTCGTCGAGGCTCTGCTCGTCGCCGATGTCGGTGAAGACGCCGGGGAAGGCGGGCAGGGTGGTGCCCTCGGCGCAGGGCACGTGCAGGCCGGCCAGCGTCATCAGCGCGCAGAGGCCCGCCGTCTTGAGCGCCACGGTCTTGCCGCCCGTGTTGGGGCCGGTCACCACCAGCACCTGATGGGGCGGCTCGATGAGGATGTCGTTGGGCACGACCTCGACGCCGGCGAGCAGCAGCAGCGGATGTCGCGCGGCCTTCAGGCGCAGGCGGGGGGCGTTCGTCAACGCGGGCGCCGTGGCCTCGAGCTCCTTGGAGAGCAGACCCGCCGCCACCGCCAGGTCGATCGCCACCAGCGCCTGCTGCGAGTCCTCGATGGCCCGCGCGGCCTCGCCCACCTGGCGCGACAGCTTGGTGAGCACGCGGCGGATCTCGCGGTTCACCTCGGCCTGCGCCATCAACAGCTTGTTGTTGGCCTCGACCACCGGCTGGGGCTCGATGTAGACGGTCTGCCCCGAGGCCGACCAGCCGTGCACGATGCCCTCGACGTGGCGCTTGTGGCCCGAGCGGATGGGCAGGACGTACCGATCCTCGCGGATGGTGTAGTAGTCGTCCTGCAGCATGCCCTCGTACTCGGGATCACCCAGCAGCCCGTGCACGCGCTGCTTCAGCTGCTCGTGCAGGGTGCCCACGCGGGTGCGCAGGTAGCCCAGCTCTCCGCTCGCCGAGTCGGCCAGCTCACCGTGCTCGTCGAACGCGTCGAGCAGGGCGCGCCCCAGGTCCGGTTCGTCGGCCAGGCCCAGGGCCTGCTCGGCGAGCAGCGGCGCCTCGTCCTCGAGATCCGCCAGGTAGCGGCGGCAGCGGGCGGCGGCCTCGAGGTGGTGGCCGACCGCGATCAGCTGCTCCGGCTCCAGCAGACCGCCCCGGCGCGCCGCCCGCGCCGCGGGTACGACGTCGGGCACTCCGCTGAGGGGTATCGAGCGTCCGGCGTCGAGCAGGCGCCGCGCCTCGGTGGTGCGGGCGAGGCGGGTGTCGAGCTCGCGCCGATCGGCCGCGAAGGGCAGCCGCGCAGCGGCGTCGGCGGCCACCGGGCCGCGGCAGTGCTCGGCCAGCCGGCCCAGCACGCGCGACCATTCGAGGTGGCGCAGGGTCTTGTCGGGCACGCGGGGCATCATGCGGGGCATGTTCACCGCGGGCCGGGGGGGACGCAAGGGGCGGTTTGTTCCACGACCATCGTTGCTCGGATCCGACCGGCTCTCGGCGATCAGCGCTCGGCTCTCAGCCGGGCTCCGATCCCTGGGCAGAGCCCGAGTCGCTGCTTTGCTCGCGGCGCACGGTGATCCTGGGCACGCGGCGCCGAACACCTCGGCGAAGCGGACCGCGGATGGCCGGCCGTCGGGGCAGGGCCCGTGCCCAGCCGATGCGTCGGTCGCGCACCGCGAGGGGTGATCGCGTGACGAACGGTTCGCCTCTTGCATCCACCCTGCGCCGCGCCGCCGCGCGCCGTTCGCGGATGCACGGTGGCCGTGATGAAAGGGATGCCTCCTCGATGCGCCTCCGTTCTGCGCTCAGCCCGACGCTCTCCCTCCTGCTGCTCGCCCTCACCGTCGGCTGCGACGGCGGCGACGCCACCGGTGACGACGGCCGCGGTCTCGGCGACGGCGGCGCCGTCCGGCCGGACGCCGCGCCGGGCGCGCCCCTCGACGGCGGCCCCCCCGCCACCACCGACGCCGGCGCCAACGATGGCCGCCTGAACTCGATCATCCCCAGCCGCGGCGAGATCGCCGGCGGCTTGCGGGTGCGGCTCGTCGGCCGCGAGTTCGTCGACGGCGTCTCGGTGTTCCTCGGCGACGAGCGCTGCCGCGACATCGAGGTCGAGAACGAGAACCACCTGCGGTGCACCACGCCCCCGGCCGATCAGGTGGGTCCGGTGCACGTGAAGGTCACCTGGCCCGACGGCGCCCGCCCGGCCTACCTCGAGGAGGGCTTCACCTACTACCGCGAGGTGGCCCTGCGCGCGGTCGAGCCGGATCGCGCGCCCGCGGCCGGCGGCGTCGAGGTCCAGATCGACGGCGCCGGCTTCGTGGATCCGACCGAGGTGCGCTTCGGCGGCGTCGCGGCCACCGAGGTCGAGGTGCTCAACCCCCTACGCCTGCGCGTCGTCGCCCCGCGCTCGGCGCCGGGCACCGTCGACGTGGTCGTGCGCAACATCAACGGCGAGGCCCGCCTGCCCGGCGCCTTCACCTACTTCGAGGCCCTGCTCGTCGAGGCGGTGACGCCCGACTTCGGCGGCGAGGCGGGCGGCGAGGACGTGGTCATCGACGGCGCCGGCCTCACCGAGGGCAGCCGGGTGACGATCGGCGGCGCGGCGGCCGAGGTGGGCGCCAGCGAGCTGGGGCGCCAACGCCTGCGCGTCACCACGCCGCCCGGCACGCCCGGCCCGGCGGACGTGGTCGTGGAGAACGTCAACGGCACCTTCACCGCCCGCTCTGCCTATCTCTACCTCGCCGACGCCGAGGGTCCGTTCGGCATCACCGGCGTCGTGCCGGATCGCGTGGCCAGCGTGGGCGGCGCCACCTTCCTCGTCGGCGGCAACGGCTTCGACGACACCATCGAGGTGAAGCTCGACGACGTGGTCGTCCCCTGCGACGTGGAGCTTCCCCAGCTGCTGCGCTGCACCGCGCCGGCGGCCGATCCGGGCTCGGTGGACGTGGTGGTCACGAAGGGCGACGACACCGCGCGGCTGGCCGACGGCCTCACCTACTTCGAGGCGATCGACGTCTTCGACGTGCGGCCGCCCCGGGGCGCCGTCGCCGGCGGCACCGTGGTCGAGTTGGTGGGGCGGGGCTTCACCGCGGACATGGAGCTCAGCTTCGACGGCCAGGCCCTCGAGCTGGTGGAGCTCGTCGACGGCGAGCGCGCCTTCGCGCGCACCCCGCCGGGCCGCCCGGGCTTCGTGGCGCTGCGCGCGTCGACGCCCTTCGACGACACCCTGCTGCCCGAGGCCTTCGAGTACTTCGATCCGGTCAGCCGGTTCGGCGGCGTGTGGGGGGATCCCATCGGCCGCGCGATCAACGTCACGGTGCTCGACGCCTACACCGGCGAGGCCATCGAGGGCGCGCGCGTGCTGGCGGTGGCCCTCGACGCCGACGGGCGCTGGGAGGGCACCTGCGACGCCAAGGGCCAGGTGACGCTGTCCGAGCGCGCGCTGGCCGGGCCGGTGTCGGTCACCGCGGCGCAGGCGGGCTACGAGGTGGGCACCTTCGAGCGGGTCACGCACGAGAACGTCACGCTGTACCTCACCCCCCACCAGATCGAGCAGGGCGGCGGCAACCGGGATCCCATCCCGCCCTCGCGCCTGATGGGGCGGGTCGTCGGCCTGGGCGATCTCGAGAAGCCGCTCGAGCCGGGGCTCGTGCTCGCGGCCTTCGTCGAGACCAGCCACTCGTCGCTCTTCAACCGCGCCGGCCTGCCCTGGCCAGAGCCCAACGGCGTCCTGCTCGAGGACGGCGCCTTCGAGGTCTTCGTGCGGCCGGGCGAGCTGGCGGCCATCGTCACCGCAGGCTACGTGCGCAAGGAGCTGCTCGACGGCTACCTCGACGGCAGCCTCGATTACGGACCGGTGCGCGCCGACCTGCAGCCCATCGCGATGGGCGTGCAGCGCTTCATCAGCGTCAGCCCCGGCGAGGCCGTCGAGGACATCGAGGTGCGCATCGACAAGACGCTCGACCTCGAGGTGCCGGTCACGATCCAGAACGTGTCGGCCGCGGTCACCACCCACGAGGTGCGCGTCTTCCTCGACTTCGGACCCGAGGGCTACTGGGAGCTCGACAGCGCCGTCGACGGCCCCTCGCCGCAGATGCAGATGCTGTACATGCCCGACATGACCC
>JAUHXL010000755.1 GCA_030426945.1 bacterium | reverse complement strand
CCCCCAGGGCCGCCGCGGCGAAGGCGGCGAACAGCGCGCCCCGGCGTCGGGTGGGGCGGCGGCTGGGGGCGGTGAACGACTCGCCGCGCATCTGCAGCGACGTGGGCTCGGGCGGATCGTCGGCCTCCGCCTCGGCGATGGCGGCCTCGAGCATGTCGGGCGGGATGGTCCAGGCGGCGGTCGCGTTGGCCGAGCCGAAGGCGCCCTGCAGCGCGGCGCGGAAGTCGGCGGCGTCGGCGTAGCGATCCGCGGGGTTCGGCGCGAGCGCGCGCTCGAAGAAGGCGCGGGCCGGCCGCGGCAGGTCGAGATCGGCCACCTGATCGAGGGGGCTGTAGTCCGCCTGCCGCTTGAGGCGCAGGACATCCTCGCTCGACGTGCCGGGGAAGGGGCGGCGGCGGGTCATCAGCTCGAAGGCGATGACGGCGACGGCGTAGAGGTCGGTCCAGGGGCCGATGTTGGTGCGGTCGAGCTGCTCGGGGGCCATGTACGAAGGCGTGCCGGCCAGCTGGCGCGTGTCGTCGCCGTCCTCGGTGAACTTGGCGAGGCCGAAGTCGACGAGGCGGACGAAGAAGGGCTCGCCCGGCACCGCCTGCACCATCACGTTGGGCGGCTTGATGTCGCGGTGGATGATGTTGCGGGCGTGGGCGTCCTCGAGGGCCGAGAGGATCTGCAGCAGCACGCGCAGGGCCGACTCCGGGTCGAGCTCGCGGCGGCGCTGCAGGTCGCGCAGGGTGCGGCTGCCCTCGACGTACTCCATCACCAGGTAGGGCACCCCGTCGTGTACGCCGAACTTCAACAGGCGGACGATGTTGGGGTGGGTCAGCCGGGCCAGCGCCATCGCTTCGCCGCGGAAACGCTCGACGGCGTGGGGATCGGGCGGCTCGTGGCCGTTGCCCAACAGCTTGAGGGCGGCCGGCAGCGCGATGGGCCACTGCAGCGCGTGGTAGACCTTGCCCAGGCCGCCGCTGCCGAGGACGCCGACGACGAGGTAGTCGCCGCGCATCTGGCCCAGCACCGGATCGACCAGGCCGGTGTGATCGATGGCGGCGAACCACTCGGACGGGACGAAGTGATAGCCGCGGCGTTGGCAGCGCGGCGTCGCGCAGGGCGCGGCGACGGGTCCGGGCCCCTCGCACGAAGGGCAACGACCGTCCGGGTCGATGACGGGTTCCACGAGCCTCCCCGGCTTGCGCCGCCGAGCAGGATAGCCCGCGGACGGCGGGTCGGCAACGCGCCGGCGGGCGGACGCCCGGCCCGGCGCGCGGGCCGGCGCGCGTCGCGCGGAGCCGCAGCGCGCGACTCGCCCTTCGGGCCGGGCGGTCAACGCACAAGGAGAACGCCAAGCACGCGAAAACAATGATGATTTACGAAAGTGTTTGGTAAAAGGTCACAATGACAATTAATTTGGTTCCAGTGACCTGATTGGGGCGCAGCCCCTGGACCCGAGCCGACCGAAGTGCCACGCTGCCTGGGTCGGCCCACTGCCGCATCGGAGCCCGTCATGAAGAACGTGCACCTGCTCGTCATCGACCCCCAGAACGACTTCTGCGATCCCGACCGGGGCGCCCTGTACGTCCCGGGGGCCGAGCGCGACATGGCGCGCCTCGCGCGGCTGGTCGACCGGCTGCGTGGCCGCATCGCCGACATCCACGTCACCCTCGACAGCCACCACAGCGTCGACATCGCCCACCCGGTGTTCTGGCGCGATGGCGACGGCAACCCGCCCGCGCCGTTCACCAGCATCAGCGCCGCCGACGTGAAGTCCGGTCGGTGGACGACCGCGCTGCCCGGCGCCCGCCCGCGCGCGCTGGCCTACCTCGAGGCCCTCGAGAAGAGCGGGCGCTACCCGCACACCATCTGGCCGCCGCACTGCCTGATCGGCAGCCACGGCCACAACGTCGTGCCCAGCCTGTTCGACGCCTTCCAGCGCTGGGAGACCGAGCGCTTCGCCGTCGTCGACTACGTCACCAAGGGCTCGAACCTGTGGACGGAGCACTTCTCGGCGGTGCAGGCCGAGGTGCCCGATCCGGAGGATCCCGACACCCAGGTCAACGCGCGCCTGATCGACACCCTCGAGAAGGCCGACCTGATCCTGCTCGCGGGTGAGGCCGGCTCGCACTGCCTGGCCAACACCGTGCGGGACATCGCCGCGCAGTTCAGCGATCCGGCCTACGTGCGCAAGATGGTGCTGCTCGAGGACGCGACCAGCCCGGTCACCGGCTTCGAGTCGTTCCAGGACGACTTCGTGCGCGACATGACCGCGCTGGGCATGCAGAAGGCGACCACCGAGACCGCCCTGCGCTGACCCGATCGCAGCGCCGACGCCGCGCCCACACCCGATGACATCGTCCCATCGCCCTGCGGTGGACGGGCGCCGTGCGCCCGCCGCCCAGGGCACCACCCAAGGAGGTCCCCGTGCCCATCCTCGACACCCACGCCATCGCCGGCAGCACCTACGGCTT
>JAUHXL010000185.1 GCA_030426945.1 bacterium | reverse complement strand
CGGCGGTCGCGGGCGAGGCCGCCGTCGTGCCCACCGGGCTGCCGCTGGACGCGCTGGCGGCGGTGCTGGGCGCGTCCCGCCTGGTGATCGGCGGGGACACCGGGCTGCTGCACCTGGCGGCCGCCGCGGGCGCGGCGGTGATCGGGCTCTTCGGCCCCACCGCGCCGGGGCGCTGGGGACCCCCCGCTGATCGGGGCGTCGCGCTGTGGCGGGCGCTGCCCTGCGCGCCCTGCAGCGATCACGGCGCGGGTCGCTGCCGGGTCGCGGGGCGTCCCTGCCTCGACGCCCTGGCGCCGGCGGCGGTGTGGTCGGCGGTGCGCGACGCGCTCGGGGCCGGCACGCCAAGTCATCCCGGCGGGGGCGTTTTTCCGGTTCGGGTCTTGAGTTAGAGTGACGATGTTCGGGACGCTGGTGGGGCCGCCTGGGGTGCGCGTGGTCGCGACGGGGCGCGCGACTCAAGGCTCTGCCGGGCATCTCCGATTGTGGGGGGGCGGCGAGCGGCCGCCCTCGCGCCGCCGCCCGTATGCCCGGGCCGATGGAGGTCGCGATGTCGGGAACGAGGGACGACGACGAGCCCCAGGTGGACGACGGCCCGGCCGAGAGGACTCGGCGGCGGCGTCGAGCGCCCCGGACGGACGAGAAGCGAGGGCCCGAGCAGGGCGATCTCGACAGCGTCCGGATGTACCTCTCGAAGATCGGGTGCGTCGACCTGCTGTCCCGTGAGCAGGAGGTCGCGATCGCGATGCGCATCGAGTCCGCGCGCAACGGGGTGCTGCTCGGGGTGTTGCGGACGGCGGCCGGCGTCAACGACCTCGTCGATCTGCCGCGCCAGGTGCGCAAGGGCACGCGGTCGCTGCGCGAGATCCTCGACGGATCGTCGAATCAGGAGCCGGATCAGGAGACCGGCCTCCAGGGCATCGAGCGGGTCGAGGCGTTGGCGGCCGAGATGAAGCGGGTGGCCCGAGCGCGCGTGCGCAGCGACCGACGGGTGACCAAGACCGATCGCCGCAAGAACCGCGACTACGACGCCGAGCTGCTGGATCTGCTGCAGCGGATGAACGTGAGCTGGCCGGTCATCGTGGAGCTCACCGACCACCTCGCGGCGCTGCGGGACGAGATGAAGGACTGGCAGGCCTTCATCCGCGAGTGCGAGGTGATGGCGGGCGTGCCCGCCGAGGCGCTGACGGCCCGAGGCAGCAAGCCGACCGCCGAGTCGGGGCTCGACGCGGCGGGCTGGGCGGAGCTGGCCGCGAGCGTCGGCAAGGCCCGCAAGCAGATCGGGACGCTCGAGACCCGGGCCGGGGTGCCCTACGACGACCTCGTGCAGATCGTCCACGACCTGCGCCGGGAGCAGCGCGAGCTCGAGCGCGCCAAGAGCGAGATGATCCTGGCCAACCTGCGCCTGGTGGTGAGCATCGCCAAGCGGTACCTGAACCACGGCCTGCACTTCCTCGACCTGATCCAGGAGGGCAACATCGGCCTCATGCGGGCGGTGGACAAGTTCGAGTACCAGCGCGGGCACAAGTTCAGCACCTACGCGACCTGGTGGATTCGCCAGGCCATCACGCGCGCCATCGCCGATCAGGCGCGCACGATCCGCATCCCCGTGCACCTGATCGAGACGATCAACAAGATCAGCCGCGTGGCGCGCCAGATGGAGCAGGAGCTGGAGCGGGAGGCGCTGCCCGAAGAGATCGCGGCCCGCTTGGACATGACGCCCGACCAGGTGCGCCGGGCTCAGAAGATCAGCCGGGCTCCGGTGTCGCTCGAGACGCCGGTGGGCGACGATGACAGCCACCTCGGCGACTTCATCGAGGACAGCACCATCGCCCAGCCCGACGTGACCACCGGGCGCCAGCTGATGAACGAGGCCACCGCGCAGGCGCTGGACACGCTGACCCCGCGCGAGGCCAAGGTGCTGCGGCTGCGCTTCGGGATCGGCGTGCGCAGCGATCACACGCTCGAGGAGGTGGGCAAGGTGTTCGACCTGACCCGCGAGCGCATCCGCCAGATCGAGGCGCAGGCCATCCGCAAGCTGCGGCAGGCGCATCGCAGTCGGGCGCTGCGGGCCTTCTTCGAGACCTGAGGGCCCCCACGGGTTGCTCCGCGACGCGGTTGCGCCGGTCTGCACGCCCATGCCGGCGCCGCGAGGCGTCGAGGGTCCCTGCGGCCTGGCGCCTTGGCCTCGGCGCGCAGCCCGGCACCCCGCTCCGTCCGGAGTAGGTGGGGAGGCTCCCGAGCCGCCGGCTCAGTCGCCCAGCAACCCCGCGAAGTAGGCGCCGAGTCGGCGGGCTGCCCGGCGCAGCGTGCGCTCCTCGTCGTCACTGAAGCCCTTGGCCCCTGCGCGATCGAGCAGCTCGACGACGCCGAAGGCGCGGCGCCCCTGGACGATGGGCGCGACCAGGATGCAGCGGGGCAGGTGGCCGACGGTGTCGGCCACGTTGCGGGCGAAGCGGGGATCCCGCGCGGGATCGTCGATGTTGAGCGACCGGCGGGTGCGGATGGACGCGCCGGCCAGGCCCACCTCGAGGGGCACGCGCTGGGTCTTCAGGCGCTGCGCGGCGGGCCCGCGGGCGGCCGCGAAGTACAGGCAGCGATCCCGCGCGTCCACCAGCAGGACCGAGCCCGCCGCGCTGGGGATGTGGCGGATGGCGGCGTCGAGCACGAAGCCGCACGCCTGGTAGACGTCGTCGCCGAGCAGCGCGAGGCGGTCGAGCTCGTCGATCAGCGTGCCGCCCGGGTGCGTGACCTCGGCGGGCAGAGGCGGCGGCGCGGCGGAGCGCACCACGTGGGACTCGAAGCTGAGATCGGCGTCGAAGTCCACGGTGTCGAGCCCGCTCGGACGCGCGACCTCCGGCGCTGGCGGGGTCGCGGGCGTCGTGTCGCGCGAGCGGCCGCCGGCCGGCGCGCGGCGACGGAGCGCCATCGGCTGCAGGCCGCTCTGCGGCGTGGCGTCGTCCATCTCGTCGACGTCGTCGAAGGGATCATCGACCCCGCCGCCTTCGAGGGCGAGGGGCGCGCGACCGTCGCGATCAATCGCGCGGGCGCCGGTGGCCGCCGCCACCATGGGATCGTCGAGGGGGCAGACGCTGTAGACGGCGCCCGAGCCGGCGTCGGTGATCTCCACCGAGCCGTCGTCGCGCAGGTCGAAGCGCAGGTTGCGGGTGGGCGCCGGCAGGCCCGCCGCCTTGAGCCCCCGGCGCAGGCCATCGAGCCAGTTGTCGCCGTGCACCCGCTCGACGCGGGCCGGCGCGGTGTCGTCGGCGGGGATGTGGATTTCGTAGCGCTGCACGGTCGGGGATGATAGCCCGTGCGCGGCGTGAGCGCATCGGCGGAGTGGGATGTCGAGGCACCTGGCCCAGCGTTGGCTGCACCGCGCGCGCCCCGGCTGGGCGAGCCGGGCCCTCGGCCGGGCGGTGGCGGCGGGCGGCCGCCTGCTGGCGGCGCGTCCCGAGGGGGCCCCGCCCGCGCCCACGGTGGTGGTGGGCGGGCTGGCCTTCGGCGGCGCGGGCCGGACGCCGATCGTGGCGCACCTGGCGGCGCGCGCGGCGGCCGCCGGGGCGACCGTCGCAATCGTCGGGCATGGCTACGGGGGGCGCGCGGTGGCCGCGCCCCGGCGCGTGGAGCGGCCGGAGGCGGGGCGCGACGGCGACGAGGCGGCCTGGCTCCGGCGGGTGTTGCCGAGCGGCGTGTCCGTGTGGGTCGGCGCGGATCGGGGCGCGGTGGTGGGCGCGGCCGCCGCGGCGGGCGCCGAGCGCATCTTCGTCGACGGCGGGCTGTTCGACGGCGGCTGCCCTCGCAGCACCACCGTCGCGGTGGTGGACGCGGCGGCGGGTCGTCGCGTCGCGCCCGCCGGACCCTTGCGCCTGCCCCTCGATCTGCTCGACCGCGCCGACGTCGTGTGGCTGCACCGCGTGGACGCGCCGGGGGCCCGGCCCCTCGACGGCGCGCGCGTCGAGAGCGTCCTCCGGCCCCGCTGCCTGGTGGCGCCGTCGGGCGCGTCGCTGCCCGCCGCCTGGCTGAGCGGCCGCCGGGTCCGGGCGCTGTCGGCCATCGGCCGCCCGTCCGCCTTCGAGGCGACCCTGAGGTCGCTGGGCGCGGAGCTCGCGCCGGGTCTCCGTCGCGCCGACCACCACCGGTTCGGATCCCGCGAGCTCGCGCGGCTGCCGACGGATCTGCCCTGGATCACCACCGCGAAGGACGCCGAGCGCCTGCGCGGCTTCCCGGCCTACGTGCTGCACGTCGAGGTCGAGGTCGTCGCGGGGGCCGCCCTCGTCGAGGTCCTGGCCGGGGTGCGCCGATGATCGGCGCCGTGGCCGCGGTCGCCCTGCGCGGCGTCGGCGCCGTCGCGCGCTGGGTGCCCGCGCGCTGGGCGGCCGCCCTGGGCAGCGGCCTGGGCTGGATCTGGTACCGGCTGGTGCCGGTGCGGCGCGGCGTGGCCCGGGCCAACGTCGCGCGGGCCCTCGGCGCGACGCTCGACGCCGCGCAGCGAGAGCGGATCGTGCGCGGCATGTACCGTCACCTCGGCCGCGCCTTCGTCGAGCTCGTGCGGGGCGCCGGGCGCGCGCCGGAGGCCCTGGCCGCCGAGCTCGACGTGCGCGGGCGGGCGCACCTCGACGGGGCCCTGCGCGCCGGCCGCGGTGCCCTGGTGCTGACCGCCCATCTGGGCAACTGGGAGGTGCTGGTGCGCGCGGGCGCGGCGCTGGGGGTGCCCGTGTCGATCATCACCCGGCGCCTCCGCGCGGGCTGGGCCGAGCGGGCGTGGCGGCGCCTGCGGCGGGGCGGCGCGGGGCTGATCGTCGCCGAGGGCGGCGCGCGCGCGGTGGTGGCCGCGCTGCAGGCGGGTGAGGTGGTGGGCTATGTGCTCGATCAGCACATGCCACCGCGGCGCGCGGTGTGGGTGCCTTTCTTCGGCCACCCGGCGGCCACCTCGCCGGATCTGGCGCGGCTGGCCCGCCTGACCGGCGCGCCCGTCGTGCCGCTCTTCACCTGGCGTGGATCCGATGGGCGACACGTCGTCGAGATCCAACCGCCCCTGGCGCTGCCGCGCACGGCGTCCGCCGCCGACGACATCCTCGAGGGCACGCGGCGCTGCGCGGCGACCATCGAGGCGGCGGTGCGGGCGCACCCCGAGCAGTGGTTGTGGATTCACCGCCGCTGGAAGCCGCCGCCGCCGGACGCGGCGGCGGCCCTGGCGCGCGGTGACGTGGCGGACGTGCGGCGCGGCCCGCCGGTCAGCGGGGCAGCTGCTCGATGAGCTGGCGGGCGTCGGCGTGCTCGGGCGCGCGGTCGAGGATGGCCTGCCACTGTCGCCGCGCGCCGGCGTAGTCGCCGAGGCGGGCGAGCGCGACCCCGAGGTTCAGGCGCGCGCGCAGGTGATCGGGGTGCGTCTCGACGAAGGCGGCCAGCAGCGCGCGCGCGGCGCCGTCGTCACCGGCGCGCCCCACCAGGCGCGCCAGCCGCAGCAAGGCGTCTTCGTCGTCGGGGTGATGGGCCAGGTGCGCCCGCCAGTAGCGCACCGCCAGCGCCTCGTCGCCGGCGGCTTCGGCGGCCTCGGCGGCGCAGCGCGCGGCCTCGGACGCTGGATGGCGCGCGGCCACCGGCTCGCACAGGGCCAGCGCGCCCGCGGCGTCGCCGGCGGTCAGCGCGGCGCGCCCGGCGACGGCGGCGTCCGAGCCCGTCGGGGCCGCCGGGGGCGCGGCGGGCTCCGGCTGCTCGCCGCCGGCGACCTCCGCCCAGAGCGCGCGGCGGCGCGTCACCCGCTCGCCGCAGCTGCGCAGCGGGGCGGGCGCGGCCTCCAGGGTGGCGGCGGCGCGCCGCGCGACGTCGGGGGGCAGCCGCGTCGCGCCGCGGCGGAGATCCAGCGCGGCGTGCAGGCGCACCAGGGCCAGGTTGGTCGGGTGCCAGCGCCAGGCGGTGGGATCCCCGCGGCGAAAGTCGAGGCGGTCGCTCATCACGCCCGTGCCGCAGGTGGGCAGCGCACCGAAGACGCGGCCGACGCCGTGCATCAGGGCCAGCACCTCGGCGTCGTGCAGCGCGCGCCGCGCCGCGGGCGAGAAGTAGGGGGTCAGGCTGCGCAGCAGCACGGACCGCCCGAGGTAGCGCGCGCGCGCCAGATCGTCCATGCGGGCGCGCCGGGGCGGGGGCGCCGCCGAGACGCCGATCACCAGGTCGACGTCGTCGGGCACGGGCAGGGCCTCGAGCGCGTCGAGCAGGGGCGGCGCCTCGGTGGCCGCGCCCGGCGCCCAGGTGTCGATGCGCACCAGATCGAGGTGCAGCCCGAAGCGCGCCGCCAGCTGATCCGAGGCGCTGTCGACCACCTCGCCGATGCGATCCCGGTGACCGGGCACGGCGCGGTAGCGATCATCGACGCGGACCAGCACGCGCAGGCGCTGGACGCGCGGCGCCGGGCGGGCGTCGCCGAGGTCGAGCGGGGACGGGCGGGGGGCCGGGCGGGGGGCGCCGCAGCCGCCGGCCAGCAGGCCGGCGAGGCCGACCGCGATGGAAAAAAGGGCCCCGCTGCGCACCGCGGCATGGTACGAAAACGGGTCGACGCAGGGCAACGGCCGTCGCAGGGGACGAGGATGGTGAACGGGGCTTCTGGCCTGGGTGCGGAGCCCTCGGGTGCGCGCCGGGCCACCGGCACCCTGCTGGTGGTGGATCCGGATCCGCGCACGCACCGCGCCTGCGACGAGCTCTTCGGGCGCACCTTCACGGTGGAGCACGCGGCGAGCGGGCGGGACGCCCTGGCGCTGCTCGAGGCCCGCGCGCCCGACGTGCTGGTCACGGAGATCGCGCTGGGTGACATGGACGGGCTGGCGCTGGTTCGCCAGGCCCGCGCGGCGGGTCACCGGGCCGCCGTCGTGGTGATGACCGACACGCCCTCGGCCCGCACCGCCGCGCGCGCGCTGCGCTTGGGGGTCGACGACTACATCCTCAAGCAGTCCGACTCGGCGGAGCATCTGCGCAACTCGGTGCGGCACGCGCTCAAGCGGCACGCCCATCAGGCCGAGGTGCAGCGCCTGCTGATCGAGCTGACCGAGCTGAACGAGGCCTTCCTGCAGAACATGGCCGCCCTCGATCAGGCCAACCAGCAGCTGCGCGAGGCGCTCGAGCCCCCGGCGCAGCGCGATGGCCCGTGCCGCCTGCTGGTGGTCGACGACGAGGTGGCCACCGTCGCGCTGCTCGAGGCGCTGCTGCGCTCTCAGGGCTTCGAGGTCGACGGGGCCAACAGCGGGGCGGAGGCCCGCGCGATGTTCGCGGCCCGCCGCTACGATCTCGTGCTGACCGACAAGAACCTGGGCGATGCCAACGGCGTGGATCTGATCAAAGAGATCCACGCGCTGCACCCCGACACGCAGGTGGTGCTGATGACCGGCTTCGCCACCGTCGACTCGGCGGTCGACGCCATGCACTTCGGGGCGGTGGGCTACCTGCGCAAGCCCTTCGAGGATCTCAGCGTGGTGGTCAACCGGGTGGACGAGGTCGTGCAGCAGCAGAAGGCGGAGCGCGCGCGCAGCCGCTACGTGCACGCGTTCCGCGAGCGGAACGCCGACTTCCTCGCCCGCTATCGGTTGCTGAAGACCAAGCTGATGACGCTGCAACGGCAGGCCCCGTGATCTGTCCCCACTGCGCCTGTGATCTGCCGACGCTGCCGCCTCGCTGCCCCGGCTGCGGGCGCGCGCTGGGGGGCGAGCGCCCCGCCCGCCCCCCGATGGTGGGGCGGGCCCGCGCCCTCGCCCGGCTCGACGAGGCCCTCGACGAGGCGCGGAAGACGCGCTCGCCGCGCTTTCTGGCCGTGCGGGGGGCGGCGCGCAGCGGGCGCAGCCGCCTGCTGGCGGAGTTCCTGCGGCGGCACGACAACGCCTTCAGCGACGTGCGCGCGGTGCGCGGCTTCCCGGTGCCTGGCGGGCGCGTGGCCGATCCCTTCCAGCCCCTGGGCCGGGCCTTGCACAACGCGCTGGGTCTGGACGATCAGGAGCCGCCCGAGGTGGCGCGCGCGCGGGTCGAGAAGGCCCTCGCGGCGCTCGAGCCGCCGTCCCTGCCCGACGCGGTGCGGGGGGTGGCCTTCTTCCTGGGGCGGCACCTGGCCGAGGTCGACGACGCGCTGGCCCTCGAGGCGGGCCCGGACGAGCTGCGGCGGCGCTCCTTCGCCGTCTTCGGCTGGCTGTTGCGCAAGCTGGCCGAGCGGCGCCCGCTGATCGTGGCGCTCGAGGGCGGGGACGACGCCGGCCCCGAGGCCTGGGAGCTGTTGGGCTCGCTGCGCCCCGCGCTCGAAGGGCGGACGGTGCTGCTGCTGGTGGAGCTGTCGCCGGAGGCCGAGGCCGGGCGCGACGTCTTCGACGGCGCGGTCGAGGTGGAGCCCCTCGAGCGCGCGGCGGTGGGGGAGCTGATGAAGCGGCTGGCCGACCGCGCGTCGCCGCCGCCGGCCAACCTGCTGGACGCGGTGGTGGCGGCCACCGAGGGGCGGCCCGAGGCGGTGATGCACGTCGTAGACACCCTGCACCGCCAGCACGTCCTCACCGCGGACGGGCTGGGCTGGGGGGTCGACGCCGACGCCGAGATCGCCTTCGACTTCCCGCTGACGCCCCAGCAGGCGGCCCGGCAGCGGCTGGCCGGGCTGGACGACGAGGCCCGCGCGGCCCTGCGCCTCGGGGCCGTGGTGGGGCCGGTCTTCTGGCGTGGCGCGCTGGTGCCGCTCCTGCGGGCGGCGCAGGGCACGCACGACGCGCTGACCAATTGGGTGGAGCTGCCGGATCCGGGGCGCCTGACCGCCGCCCTCGAGCGCTGCGTCGAGGCGGGCGTGGTGCAGCCCCGGCCCGAGAGCGCGCTGCCCGACGACGTCGAGTACGCCTTCACGCGGGCCCGCGAGCGCGATCTGCTGCAGGGCGAGGTCGAGGACGAGTCGCGCCCGCGCCTGCACGCCCTCGTCGCCCAGTGGCTCGAGGCCCACCACGCCACGACGGATCTGCTGCTGCGGCCCATCGCCGAGCACTACCGCCGCGCCGGCAGCGCCAAGCGCGCGGCCTTCTTCTTCCTGCGCGCGGGCGACGAGGCGCGCTCGCGCTTCGCCAACGACACGGCCATCGAGTGCTACGAGCAGGCCTTGACGCTGCTGGACGACCGGGACGGGCTGGCGCTGATGGACGTCCACCACGCCCTCGGCGCGCTGCACGCGCTGGCCGGACGGCACGATCGGGCCGAGGCCGCGTTCGAGCGCATGCTGGGCACCGCGTGGCAGTTGGATCACCGCGCCAAGGCCGGGGCGGCGCTCAACCGGCTGGGGCGGCTGCTGCGGGATCGCTGCCAGCTGGCCCGCGCGGAGGACGTGCTCGAGCGCGGGCGGGCCCTGTTCGCCGAGGCGCGGGACGTGCCCGGCGTGGCGGCGTCCATCGACGACCTGGGGCAGGTGGCGCTGCTGCGGGGGGATCGCGCGCGCGCCGAGGCGCTGTTCAAGGACGCGCTGAACCATCGGCAGCGGGCGGGCGATCCGCGCGCGGTGGCGCTGTCGCTGACCAACCTGGCGCGGCTGTGGCGCGACGCCGGCGCGCGGCGGCGGGCGGAGGCCGCGCTCGAGGAGGCCCTCAGCCTGCGGCAGCGGCTGGGGGACGTGGCGGGGGAGCTCGACACGCGGCTCGAGCGGGTGGAGCTGCTGCTGCGTGATCGCCGCGCCGCCGACGCGCAGCAGGAGGCGGACACCGCGCTCGAGATGGCGCGGGCGACCGGCAACCGGGGCCGCCGCGCGCGCGGCCTGGCGCTGGCGGCGCTGGCCGCGGCCGCGTTGGAGGATCACGCGGCGGCCGGGCTGCGGGCGCGCGAGGCGGTGGCGCTGGCCGAGCAGCTGGGCGACGTCCACTCGCGCGTGCGGGCCCTGCGCGCGCTCGCCCTGGCGGAGCTGGGGGGCGGCGAGGCCGAGGTGGCCCTGGCGCACCTGACCCACGCGGAGCGCCTGGCGCGCACCCACGGTGATCGGGTGGAGCTGGTCGAGTGCTTGCTGATCGAGGCCCGGCTGCGCGGCGAGCAGGTGGGCGTCGATCTGGGCGAGGTGGCGCGCGTCGCGCGCGCTCAGGCCGAGGCGGAGCCGTCCCTTGACGACGCCGGGGACGACATCGCCTCGCTGATCGACGACGCCCTGAAGTCCGCCGAAGAGACCGTGCCGCCCGAGGTGCTGGCGTTGTCCGAGGAGGCGCGCGGCGCGCTCAGCGCGGCGGCGCAGGCGGCCATCGAGGCGGTGGACACCCTGGACGCCCTGGGCGACGCGGCGCGGGCCGCCGAGGTGCGGCGCACGCTGGCGCTGCTGGCCGAGGCGCAGGGCGACGTGGCGCGGGGACGGCGGCTGCGGCGCGAGGCCGAGGCGCTCGAGGGGGGGGACGAGGCGTCCCTGGTCGAGCGACGGCGCTCGGGGGCGCTGCCCAGCGTCGGCGCGGCGCTGCGGGATCGGGAGGGGTCGTGACGGCCGGCGGCATCCCGCCGCCGCCCGGCGCGCGCGCCGTGCTCGACGCGCTGCAGGCCGCCGGTCACGAGGCCGTCTTCGTCGGGGGCTGCGTGCGCGACCGCCTGCTCGGCCGGCAGGCGGCCGACTGGGACGTGGCCACCGACGCCCTGCCCGAGGCGGTGATGGCCCTCTTCGCCAAGGCCATCCCCACCGGCCTCCAGCACGGCACGGTCACCGTGGTCGAGCGGGGCGAGCCCGTCGAGGTCACCACCTACCGCGTCGAGCGGGGCTACGCCGACGGTCGGCGGCCCGACGAGGTCATCTACACGCGGGCGCTGGCCGACGACCTGGGGCGCCGCGACTTCACGATGAACGCGATGGCCTGGGATCCGGTGACCGACCGCCTGGTGGATCCCTTCGGCGGGCGGGCCGATCTCGAGGCGGGCCGCGTGCGCGCGGTGGGCGACGCCGTGGAGCGCTTCACCGAGGACGGCCTGCGCCCGCTGCGCGCGGTGCGGTTCGCGGCGGTCCTCGGCTTCGAGCTTCACCCGCCCACCGAGGCGGCCATCGGCGCGACGCGGGCCACCTTCCGCCGGGTGAGCGCCGAGCGGGTGCGGGTGGAGTTCGTCAAGACGCTGCTGTCGGCGCGGCCCGGGTGGGGGCTGGAGGTGCTGCACACGACCGGGCTGCTGGCCGACTTCCTGCCCGAGGTCGACGCGCTGGGGCCGCGGCGCGTGGCGGGCCTCGCCGCGGCGCTGGGTGGCACGCCGGCGCGCCTGGCCGTGCGGTTGGCGGTGACGCTGTGGGGGGTGGAGGACGCCGAGGCGCCCTTGCGACGGCTGACCTTCTCCAACGCCGAGCGCCGCGCCGTCGTCCACCTGCACGGCTTCCGCGGCCTGGCGCCGGGCGCGCCGCGGACGGACGTGGAGGTCTGGCGGCTGGTCGCCGCGGTGGGGGCCGAGGCGCTGGAGGATCTGCTGGCCGTGGGCGAGGCGGTGGGCGATCCCGCCGCCTGGCGGGCGCTGGGCCGACGCATCGACGCGCTGGGCGCCCGCGGCGGTCCGCTGTCGACGCGCGCGCTGCCCGTCGACGGCCGGGACGCCATGGCCGTCCTCGGCCTGCCACCGTCGCGGCGGCTGGGCCGGCTGCTGCAGGCGCTGCTCGAGCGCGTCTGGGCCGATCCCACCCTGGCGGACCGGGGCGCCCTGCTGGCGCTGATGCCCGAGGTCGACGCGACGCTGGGCGACGAGGAGGCTCCATGAAGGTGCTCCACATCGAGGACCGGCGCGAGAACCGCCTGCTGGTGCGCAAGCTGCTCGAGTCGCGCGGCTTCACCGTCACCGACGCCGCGGACGGCCTGACCGGCATCGAGCTGGCCTTCGAGATGCGGCCGGATCTCATCCTGGTGGACATCAACATCCCTGGGCTGGACGGCTACGCCGTGGTGACCAAGCTGAAGGGCGATCCGCGGCTGGCGGACATCCCCGTGGTGGCGATCACCGCCGAGGGCGACCGCCGGCGGGCGCTGTCCCTGGGCTTCGACGGCTTCCTGACCAAGCCGATCCAGCTGTCCACCTTCGTCGACGAGCTGCGGCAGTTCCTCGAGGGCAAGCGCGAGACGGTCAGCGACGCCGAGCGCACGACGCAGCTCGTCGAAGAGAACCGCCGCGTCGTCGACCACCTCGAGTCCAAGGTGCGGGAGCTGACCCGCGCCAACGAGCGCCTGCGCGAGGTGGACGCCCTCAAGATGGAGGTGCTGCGCAACGTCAGCCACGAGCTGTCGACGCCGATGACCCCGCTGCTGGGCTACGTGAAGATGCTGGCCGGGGCCGAGCTGGGCCCGGTGACCGACGCTCAGCGCGGCGTGCTGTCGCGCATGGACGGCTCGCTGCACCGCCTGAAGGGGCTGATCGACAACCTGCTCAACGTCACGCGCTTCGCCACCGGTGCCGTGTCCTTGCAGCGGGCGGTGGTCGATCCCGCGCGGGTGGTGCAGCAGGCGGTCGCCGC
>JAUHXL010000184.1 GCA_030426945.1 bacterium | reverse complement strand
GCGGGCGCGCTGGGTCAGATCGTCGCGCGCCGCTGGGGCTTCCCCGATTTGCTCGTGGACGCCATGCGGCCGCTGCCCGACGGCCCCGTCTGGCCGCCCCATGATCGTTCCAGCTGGCTGCGCGTGGTGGGCGGCTTCGGGCACGCGGTCGCCGAGGGCCTCGTGGACGAGGCGGCGATGGGCCGGCTGCTGGGGCGCTTCGGCGAGGCGCTGAACCTGGATCCGCCGCGCCTGGAGCGCCTGCTGCGCACCATCGGCCGCGAGGTGGTGGAGCACGCCGAGGTGCTGGAGGCGGCCGCGGGGCCCGCCGGTGGCAAGGCGGCGCTCCTGCTCGAGCGCCTGGGCGCCGTGCCCCTGCCGCCCGCCGACGGCGCCGACCCCGGCCCCGATCTCGAGCGCGGCCAGCGCGCCTTCCTGGCGCAGGGCCTCGACGAGGTCACCCGCGCCGTGGCGGCCGGCGACGACCTCAACCTCGTGCTCGCCGCCGTCGTCGAGACCGTCTACCGCGGCCTCGGCTTCGACCGCGTCGTTCTCTGCGTCCACGAGGTCGACAGCCGCACCATGCGCGCCCGCCACGGCTTCGGCCGCGAGGTGGAGGCGCTGCTGACCCGCTTCGCCTTCCCCGTCGCCCGCGCCGACGACCTGTTCGCCCGCGCGACGCTCGACGGCGAGGACGTCGTCCACGAGGCCCCGACCACGCCGGGCGCGCTGCGCCGCCTGCCCGCGTGGTACCGCCCCCTGGCCGGCGGCGCCTTCGTCGCCTATCCCATGCGCCTCAACGGCGTGCCCGTCGGCCTCATCTACGCCGACACCGCGGGATCGCTGCCGCGCGGCCGCTTGATTCACCTCAAGCGCCTGCGCGACCTGGCCGTCTCGGCCCTGGACGTGCGGCGCCGCGGGCGCGCCGCGAAGGGGGCGTGATTCGAACCCGTCGGTCCGCCATACGGCCTGCCAGGACGGTCGGGCCATCAGCTTTCAGCGGTCAGCTTTCAGCTTCGTCGCGGCAATTGTATCGTCGGCCCGGTCGCCCGACACCCCGAGCTTGCCGAGCGGTTCCGGACTCGGCACGGCGTGCGGGGCCCGGCTGAGAGCTGACTGCTGATAGCTGACAGCCGGTCCGACCGGCCACCAACGGCTCGTGAGCAGAGCCCCGCGAAGGAGCTGCGTTGAGCGCCACCATCGCCAGCCCGTGGATCGTCGGGCCCCGCTACGACACGCTGTTCTTCACCGCCAGCCTGCTGGTGCCGCTGATGCTGTGGGCCGGCTTCTCGGTCGGCCTGCTCACCGGCGTCGCCGTGTACGTGCTGTTCCAGCTGCTGTTCAACATGCCCCACAACTTCCAGACCTGGACGATGTCGGTCATGGATCCCGCCGATCGCGCGAAGCACGGGCGGCGCTATCTGGTCGCCGCGGTCGTCTGCCTGGCGGTGCTGGGCCTGCCGATGGCCTTCTCGCCCGATGGGATCTACCCGTGGGTGCGCGACGCGCTCATCTACTGGGGCTACTACCACCTGGTGCGCCAGCACTACGGCTTCCTGCGCATCTACGAGCGCAAGATGGGCGGCGTCACGCCCACCGAGTCGCTGTTCTACAAGCGCTTCGTCGACGTCGTCTGCTACCTGCCGCTGCTCATCCGCTTCCGCGATCCGGCGCAGATGACCATCTACGTCGGTGACAGCGCGACCTGGATCGGGCACCCCGTGCTGCCGCGCGCCGTGTGGCTGCCCCTCGCGGTGATCTACACCGTGTTCGTGGCCGCCGCGCTGGTGCACCACGTCAAGCTGCGGCTGGACGGCCGCCGCCACCTGATGCCGCGCTTCCTGCTGCTGACCAGCATCACCGTGGCCTTCGCGCTGGCTGGCCTGGTCATCCCGGACTTCATCGTGGCGGTGGCGGTGGTGACCGCCTTCCACAACCTGCAGTACCTGGGGCTGACCTGGTACCACAACCGCAACCGCGCCGCCGAGCGGGCGCCGGACGACCGCAACCGGGCCATCGGCTGGCTGGGCAACGGCCAGGCGTGGGTCTACATCGTCGCCACCGTCCTGTTCGGGGTGGTCGTGTTCTCGCCGCGGGCCATCTTCCAGACGCACCGCGTGGCCGAGCTGCCCCTCGCGTTCGTCGTGGCGATGCACTACTACGTGGACAGTCGCCTGTGGCGATTCAACCTGTACCCCGAGCGTGGCCGCTGGCTTCGGTTGTCGGGACCGCGCGCCGCGTGAAGGGTCGGACAAGGAGACTGTTGTGCATCGAGGGGGCGTGCACCGCGAAGTGCCCCGAATGTGCAACAGGCTCCAAGGGAGGGCGCATGCGCCGCCTCTGCCTCACCGTCTCGACCGCGCTGATCATCGCCTGCGGCGGCGGGCCTCCGCCCGCCCCGAAGGCGCCCCCCGCCAAGGTGGCCGCCCTGGGCGGCGAGCCGACGCCCCTGGACGTGCCGGCGGCCAAGGTGATCGGCGTGCTCTTCAGCGGGGACGGGCTGCCCGACACCGACGCGATGGAGAACGCGCTGGCCCGGCGGACGCTGGTGGCCGAGGTCGTCGGCACCACGCGCAGCGTCGAGGTGGGCGCCCAGGGCGTCGTGTGCGCGATCGAGCTGACCAGCCCGCCCGGCGACGTGCCGGATCCCAACTATCAGCCCGGCGTCGAGGCGCAGGGGCTGTCGCTGGACGAAGCGAAGGCGCTGCAGGGGTTCGCGCAGGCGGCGGTGGTGACGTGCCGCGCCGAGGACGCACCGCGGGCGCCGCTGCCCGTGGCCGAGGCGGTGGCCGAGGCGCTCGCCGAGCTGCTCGAGGGCCGCATCTTCGATCCGCAGACCGGGCGCTACTGGCCGGCGGCCGTGTGGAAGCAGAGCCGCGAGGCCGACAACCGCTTCGCCATCGACCGGGGCGTGCGGGTGCTGCGGGTGAAGGGCGCCGACGGCGACGTGTGGCTGGGCACGCGCGGCATGGTCGCGTTCGGGCGGGCCGACTTCGAGCTGTTCCCGGTGCCGGCGGCGGCCGCTGATCGCATCGAGAAGCAGATGCGCGTCTTGGCCGACCTGGTCATCGAGGAGCCGAAGGGGCCGGGCTCGAAGGTGTCGCTGGGGCCGGTGGGCGGCGTGCTGGTGCCGCGCGACGCCTACGCCGCGACCCTGCCGGCGGGCACGGCGGGCGTCGACGTGAAGACCGAGGGGCCCGCCCACGCGCGCCTGGTGTTCGCGGACGGCGACGCGCTGCAGGGCGACGTCGAGGCGCAGCGGCAGTTCTTCAGCCGCCTGTCGCGCCGCTGACCCAGGCGGGGATCAGAGGGCGGGCACGTAGGCGCCGAGCAGCCTTCCGCCATCTGCGAAGAAGCGATCGGGCGCGCCGTAGCGCATGTTCGGACCGTCGTTGATGAAGGTGCCGTTGCCCCGCGCCACCGCGATGTCGCCCGCCACGGGGTGCCGCGTGCCCGGCGTCCCCGGCGCCACGACGACGATGGCGCCCTTCGGGGCTTGATACGGGCTCGCGATCGACAGGCGCTTGATGCCCCAGCGCTTGGCGTTCTCGGCGACGTTGAAGTACTCGGCGAAGTTCTTGGCGTAGTCCGACTTCATGTCGGCGCAGTCGTTGAACTTGCTGATCTTCCCGTACCCGGCTTTGGTGATGTAGAGCCACACGAACCGGAAGCAGTCGCCGAGGGCGGCGCCCTGGTGGCCGCTCTCGGCGATCGCGACCAGGCGGTTCATCTGTGCCTGGGCCTTGGGCGAGACGCCGTCACGCGCGACCTGCTCGATCACCTTCAGCGTCGTCGGACCGACCACCCCCGAGACGGGGGAGAGTTGGTGCTCGGCCTGAAACGCCTCGACCGCGGCGCGCGTCGCGTCGTCGAAGACGCCCGTGGCTTTGATGTCGAGCAGCTTCTGCAGCTCGACGACCGCTTCCCCCCGCATGCCGCGCTCGAGGGTTCGCCCAGCGCGCACGTCGTCGAGCGAGCCCGGCGCGTCGGCGGGCTGCGCCTGCGCGAGCTCCATGGACTGCGCCGTGGCGGCGCCGCTGTCGTCGAACGTGGGCTGGCCGCCCTCGTTGGGCGCCTTCGCCTGCTTTGCGTCCTTCTCGTAGGCCAGCGATTGCACGACTTCACCCCGAACGCTGTTGCGTGGACGAGATGATCGGCGGGCGAGGTGGTTTCGAAAAGGGCGCGAGCGCCTGCAGCAGCGCGGGGCCGAGCAGCAGCTCGGCCACCAGCGCCAGCACGATGGTCGCGACCAGCAGGCCGCCGAAGAGCTGCAGGTTGGCCATGCCGGCGGTGAGGAAGGCGCCGAAGCCGGCGCACAGCATCACCGACGTGGCCACCATCGCGCGGCCGGCGTGGCGGGCGGCGCCGCGGACGGCGTCCTCAATGGCGGCGCCGGCCCGCTGCCGGGCGGCCACGTGGTGGAAGAAGTGGATGGTATCGTCGACGACGACGCCGATCGCGATGGACGCCAGCAGCAGGTTGAACAGGTCGAGCGGCACGCCGACGACCGCCATCAGCGCGAGCACCGCGCCGATGGGCAGGACGTTGGGCACCATCGCCAGCAGGCCCAGGCGCAGCGAGCGCAGCAGCAGGACCAGGGCGACGAACACCAGCGCCAGCGCCAGCGCGAAGCTGCGCGCCATGTCGCCGATGAGCGCGTCGACCACCGACAGCAGCGTGTAGACGCCGCCGGTGGGCCACACCTCGGCGGCGTCGCCGACGAAGCGGGCCGCGCCGTCCTCGAGCCAGGCCGCCAGCGGCCCGTACTGGTGCGCCTCGAGCCAGGGCAGGCGCAGGCTGAGGCGCCCCAGCCGGCCGTCGCCCGTGCGCAGGCGGCCGAGCTGATCGGGGGCGGCCATCTCGAAGGCCAGCAGCGTCTGCGCGGCGGCCGGCCGGGTGGGGGGCAGGTCGCCCTCGCCGCCCAGGGCGCCCCAGGTCTCGCGCACCGCGTCCAGCAGGGAGGCGTGGCCGCCCACGCCGCGCCCGTCGTCGGCGCGCCAGGCCAGCAGGTGCGCCTCGAGCTGCGCCCAGCCGCGCAGTAGATCGGGATCGGCCAGCCCGTCGCCCGCGCCGGCGTCGAAGACGATCTCGAGGTTCACCGTGCCGCCGAGCTGGGTGTCGGCCGTCTCGAAGGCCGCGCGCACGGGGTGGCCGGCGGGCAGGAAGCGCAGCGGGTCGTGGGCGACGGTCAAGCGCGACAGCAGCATGACGATGACCGCGGTGAGGATCGCGGCGCCCAGCAGGACGCCGCGCCAGCGCCGCAGCGCGAAGCCGACGGTGGCGTCGATCCAGCGGTCCATCAGCCCGGTGACCTCGGCGTGCCGCGCGATGCGCGCGCCGGCGCGGCCGGCCAGCAACGCCGGCAGCAGGGTGAGCGAGAGCGCCATCGCCAGCAGCACGCCGAGGGCCGCGAAGACGCCGAACTCCGAGGTGACGCCCAGGCGGGTGACCGTGAAGCCGAGCATGCCGAGGGCCGTGGTGAGGCTGGTGAAGACGATGGGGCGGCCGGTCAGCGCGACCGCGCGCGCGGCGGCCTCGGCGGGGCCCGCGCCCTCGCGCGCGGCGACGCGGAAGGCGGTCTGCAGGTGCACGGCGTCGCCCAGGCCGACGGCCAGCAGCAGCGTGGGCAGGATGTTGTGCAGCGCGGTCATCGGGTAGTCGGTCAGGGCCATCAGGCCGAAGGTGCCGGCCAGGGCGGCGAGGATGACCGCGAAGGGGCCGATGACGGCGAGGGGGTGGCGGAACATGAGCGCGAGCAGGGCGCCGATGAGCAGCAGCGCGGCGCCGAGCGAGCGATAGGCGTCGCCCAGGGTGCGGGCGTTGATGGCGGCGGCCAGGGCGGGGGCGCCGGCGACCTGAAGATCGAAGCCGGGGGCCGCGTGCGCTTCGGTGAGCTCGACCAGGCGGCGGTACAGCGCGTGCGACACCTTCTCGGGGACGACCGGGGTGCGGACGACCAGCGCGGCGGCGCGGCCGTCCGCGGCGACGAGGTTGCCGACCGCGTTGCTCTCGAGGGCGGCGGCGCGGAAGGCGACGACGTCGGGCAGCAGATCGGCGAGGGGATCGACGCGCACCAGGCCTGGGCCGGCGCGCACGACGCGCGCGTCGAGCACGCTGTCGACGCCGGCGATCACGTCGGGCGGATCCTCGATGGCCGCGGCCTCGTCGCCGAGGGCGGCGAGGCGGTCGAGGAAGTCGGCGGTGAAGACGTCGCCGGTGGCGACGACGACGAACACCTCGTCGCGGCCGAAGGCGGCGCGGAACTGCTCGAGGCGCAGGCGCACCGGCGCCTCGTCGCCGAGGAAGGCCTCGAGGGTGGCGTCGAAGCGGAGGCCGGTGGCGGCGCGCAGGCCCGCCAGCAGGGTGAGCAGGGCGGTCAGGGCGAGGACGAGGCGGCGGCGGCGCACCACCCAGGCGCCCAGACGGGCGAAGCGGGGGTCGCCGGTGGGGCCGGCCGGCGGTCGGACCTCGCTCACAGGGTCAGCGGGAAGGGGTCGCCGACGCGAGCGGGCCGTCGCGCCCGCTCGGCAAGGCGCGGGGGGGCGCCGCATCTGGCGGACGCACTTGCCGTGCTTCCCCAGACGCCGGGGGCCCCGCGATGCCGCCCAGCGGGATGCAGCGGCCCGCGCAGCAGGCGGACTGCGTCTGCTGACCCTCTCAGAGGGCGACGCCGGCGAAGAGGCCGATGGCCATCAGCAGCGGGGCGACCGGCATCAGCGCGGGGCCGATGACGATGCCGATGGCGGTGGCGACGAAGGGGGCGAGGTGGGCGGCGGGGGTGACTTCCATCATGGGCTCCTCACGGCGGTGGCGCATCGTACCATCGCCGCGCGCGAAGGCCACCCGCGGCCCGCGGGGCGCCGTTCTGCTACGCTCGCGCGCGTGACCGGGAGGATGCCAGCGATGAGGTGGGGCGGCGGCGCCGCGTTCAGCGTGGCGGTCGCGCTGCTCGCGGGCTGCGGGGCCGCGCCCACCGCCGCGGTGGTGCGCGCGGTCGAGCGGCCGCTCGACGGACCGGCGCCGCCCGCCGCGCTCGTCGAGCCGGTGGCCGAGGCGCCGGTCGAGGCGTCGATTGCGGATCGTCTGCGCGCCGCCGAGGCCGCCGCCGAGCCGGCCGGCCGGCAGGTGCTGGCCACCGCGCGCGACCTGATCGACCGGGAGGTCGTGGTCGTGCGCGGCTCGTGCTGGGATTACGCGAACGCCGTCTTCGAGCGCGCCGGCTTCGCGGCCGGCCGCGCCCGCCAGACCGTCTTCCGCGGCGGCAAGAAGGGCCCCTACGCCGATCTCGACCAGGTGCGCCCCGGCGACTGGCTGTACTACGTCAACCACAGCTACGGCGAGGTGCCGCACAGCGCCATCTTCGTGGACTGGGAGGACCGGGAGGCCGGCCTGGGGCTGATGATCAGCTACGTCGGCGCGAAGCGCCGCCGTCCGGGGCGATACCAGGTCTACGACCTGCGCAGCGTGTATCGCATCGTGCGGCCGGTGACGCGCGACGGCCCGGTGGCCGGCGAGGGGTCGGCGCCGGCGCCGGCCATCTGAGCGCGCCGCCCGGCGCGCGGCGCGCGCTCGTCGACGCGGCCGGCTGAGGTGTCGCGCCTCGAGGTTCGGTTCGCGCTGAACTCGGTGGGCGCTCCCGAGCGCGGGGTCGTGGTTCACCACAGCAGGTGAAGAAGGACTTCGCCGGTCACCCGGCCATCCTGCTCGACCGCCTGGACCCCGAGGGCCCCATCGCAGACTTGCCCAGTTGGCAGGCGCTGGTGGCGGCCGTGGACCACGCGATCGTCGCGCTGGGCGAGGCCCACGCCCCTTGACCCGCCCTCCCGTTGCTGCGATGCAGTCGGCATGGACATCGACGCTCGCATCGAAGGGCTGAGCGCGGCCGACCGCGCGAAGCTGGGGCAGGGTGAGGTGCTGGTCTATCCGTCCACCGCGCCGGGCGGTGGGGTGGCGGCGCACGCGCTGGGGCTGGTCAACGCCGGGGTGGACCGGGTGTGGCCGGTGCTGCGGGACGGCGAGAAGTTCGCCGACTGGATGCCGCGCACCAAGAGCAGCAAGCTGGTGCGCACCGATCCCGACGGCGGCAAGGTGATCGGGCTCGAGATCGGCATGCCGTTCCCGCTGAAGAACCTCTACAGCGAGGTGCGCTCGACGCTGCACGACCACCCCAGCGGGGGCCACGTGCGGCGTTGGACGCTCGAGCGCGGCACCTACCGGCGCAACGACGGGTCGTGGACGGTGGTGCCCTACGGCGACGCCGGCGACTGGACGCTGGTGGGCTATCACCTCGACGTGCAGCTCGACCTGCGGGTGCCCGACAAGCTGCTGCAGAAGGCGCAGACCAGCGCGCTGCCGCAGATGTACGATGCCATCCGCCAGCGCGTGCGCGCCGCCGGGTGACGCGCGCGGAGCTCGATCCCGCGACGCGCCGCTGGCGCGTGCGGGTGTTCACCGCCACCTGGCTGTCCTACTTCGGCTACTACTTCAGCCGGAAGCCCTTCTACCTCGTGAAGGCCACCCTCGAGGAGCAGCTCGGCTTCGACGCCGAGCGCCTGGCCTTCATCGGCATGGCCTACCTGGTGGCCTACACCGTCGGGCAGTTCGTCGCCGGCTGGTTCGGCAACCGCTCCGGGCCGCGGCTGATGCTGCTGACCGGCATGCTGGTCACCGCGGGCGTCAACCTCGCCTTCGGCTTCGCCGCCAACTGGGGCACCTTCGCCGGCCTGATGGTGGTCAACGGGCTGGCCCAGGCGACGGGCTGGTCGGGCAACGTCGGCTCGATGGCCGCCTGGTTCACCCGCCGCGAGCGCGGCACGGTGATGGGGTTCTGGGCCACCAACTTCCAGGCGGGCGGCGTCGCGGCGAACACCCTGGCGGCCTGGGCGCTGGGCGCGCACGGCTATCGCTGGGCCTTCTTCGCCGGCTCGCTGGTGACGCTGGCCATCTGGGCGGTGGTGTTGGTGAACCAGCGCGACAAGCCGGAAGACGTGGGGCTGCCCGCCCTGGTCGACGACACGGATCCGACGCCGGAAGAGGAGGCGGCGAAGGGCACCGGGTGGACGCCCGCCGTGCGCCTCAACGTCGCGCTGCTGGGCGCCTTCTACTTCAACGTGAAGTTCATCCGCTACGCGCTGTGGTCGTGGGCGCCCTACCTGCTGCAGCGCTACTACGGCCTGGCCGGCGACGACGCGGGCTTCGCCTCGACCGTCTTCGACGTGGCGGGCATCGCGGGCGTCGTCTTCCTCGGCGTCGCCAGCGATCGCTGGTTCGGCGGCCGCCGCGTCGGCCTCAGCCTGGTGTTCCTGCTCGCGATGGTCGGCGCCTGCCTGCTCCTGTACCTGGCCGGCGCCACCAGCCTGGTCTTCTTCACCGTCTGCCTCGGCCTCATCGGCTTCAGCCTCTACGGCCCCGACGCCATCCTCACCAGCGCCGGCGCCATCGACGTGGGCACCAAGCGGGGCGCGACGCTGGCCGCCGGCATCATCAACGGCCTGGGCTCGGTGGGCTCGGTCGCGCAGGAGTTCCTGCTCGGCCGCGCCCTGGCCGGCGGCGTCGCCGAGAACGTGGGCGTCGTCTTCGGCATGCTGCTGACCACCGCCGGCCTCGCCGCCGCCTGCCTCGCGATCATCGTCTACCGCAACCGCACCGGGCGCGCCGACCTGTGAGGTCCGGGCTGCTGACACCACGCTGTCAGCAGTGAGCGGGCCCCGCGGCCCTGCTGCCACCACGCTGTCAGCAGGGGGGGCCTACCGTGACCTCGGCTCGACGGACGGGCCCAGACGACACGGAGACGAGAGATGCAGCAGCAGAACGGCAACGTGGTGTGGTTCGAGGTGATGGGGCAGGACCTGGAGGGGCTGCACCGCTTCTACAGCGAGCTCTTCGGCTGGAAGCTGAAGAACGACGAGGGCGCCCCCTACCTGATGAGCGACGCCGCCCAGACGGGCATCGGCGGCGGCGTGGGCAAGGCGCCCGCGGGCCCGGGCTGGAGCGCCTTCTACGTGCAGGTGGACGACGTGCAGGCGGCGGTCGACCGCGCGGTGCGCCTCGGCGGCAAGGTGCTCAACCCGCCGACCTCGGTGGGCTGCACCACCATCGCCATGGTGGCCGATCCCGAGGGGCACCCGGTCGGCTTCGCCCGGACGAACGACTGATGGCCCGCCGGTCGGTTGCGGCGCCGCGCGCGGCGCGCCAGACTCGCCGCCCATGCGCCGCGCCGACCGCCTCTTCCAGCTCGTGCAGCTGCTCCGCAGCCGCCGCCTGGCCACCGCCGACTTCCTCGCCGACGCCCTCGGCGTCTCGAAGCGCACCGTCTACCGCGACATCCGCGACCTCGAGCGCTCGGGCGTCCCGGTGCGCGGCGAGGCCGGCGTCGGCTACCAGCTCGAGCGCGGCTACGAGCTGCCCCCCTTGACCTTCAACGCCGCCGAGATCGAGGCCCTCGTCTTCGGCCTGCGCATGGCCGAGGCCCACGGCGATCCCGATCTGGCCAACGGCGCCCGCTCGGCGATGGCGAAGGTGGCCGCGGCCCTGCCCGCGCCCCTGCGCGCGCTGATGGTCGAGACGCCCCTCTTCGCGCCCCACCGCGCCGACCGCGCGCTCGACTGCCTGGCCCTGTGGCGGCGCGGCATCGCCGAGCGGCGCAAGCTGGCCCTCGACTACGTCGATCGGGGGGGCGCCGCCTCGACGCGCGCGGTGCGGCCGCTGGCCCTCTACTTCTGGGGCACGTGCTGGAGCCTCGCCGCCTGGTGCGAGCTGCGCCGCGACTACCGCAACTTCCGCAGCGATCGCGTCGAGTCGGTGCGCCTGACCGACGAGGCCTTCGACGAGGCCGACGGCGTCACGCTCGACGCCTACCTGCAGTCGATGGCCGCCGAGGCTGCGGCCGGCGGCTGGCCCGAGCTCCGCGGCTTCGACCGCACGATCCCGGGCACGTGACGGTCCGGTCAGCGGCCGCGCGCGGCGGGCGCGCCGACCCATCGCGGCGCGAACCCCCGGCTCAGTCGTGGTGGTGGGCCTCGCCCTTCGGGTGGTCGGGGTGGTCGCAGGCGTGGTCGCCCGCGTCCTTCGCGCCGCCGACGCTCTTCAGGAAGTGCACCAGCACCACCAGGTCGTCCTTGCCCGCCGGCACCACGCGGTGCTCGGCGCCCGGCGCGATGAGCACCACGTTGCCCTTGCGCAGCGGATCCTTCTGATCGCCGGTGATCACCGTGCCGGTGCCCTCGAGGGCCTGCACGGTGATGGCCACCGGGGCCTTGTGGTCGGCCAGCACCGCGCCGCCGCGCAGGCGGATGCGCACCAGCTTCACGAAGGGCGTGTCGAGCAGCAGGTCGACCTGGCGCTGGGCGTCGGCCTTGGCTTTGGTCGGCGCGTCGAGCGCGACGTCGTGGGTGGGGCAAGCGAGGGCGGGCGTCGCCGCCAGCGCGGCGAGCAGGACGAGGAAGCGGGTGGTCATCGCGGGTCTCCGGCTTGGGGGGTGATGAGCGTCAGGACGTCGGCCCACACGGCGGCGGGCGGCGGTGGATCCGGGTGCAGCGCGGCGCCGCGCATGGCGCCCATGACGGTCCACTGCAGGGCCTCGACCGGCACGTCCGTGCGGACGGCGCCGGCGGCGCGGGCGGCCGTCAGGCAGTCGAGGATCAGCGCGCGCGAGCGGGCGAGGACGGCCCGCACACGCTCGCGATCATCGGTCGCGGCGGCCTCGACGAGGCGATCGTTGAAGGCCAGCCGCAGGATCTCCGGGCGCGCTCGCAGCAGCGCCTGGCGGTGCACGAAGAAGCCGCCGAGGCGCGCGAGCGGCTCGGCCTCCGGGCGCTCGAGGCTCTCGGCCAGCCACGCCTCGAACGCATCGACCGCCGCCGCCACGATGGCGCCCATGTCGCGGAAGTGCTTGAAGAGACTTGCATCTTTCAATCCGACCTCGGCGCCCAGCGCCGCCGCGGTCAGGCCGCGGGCGCCGCGCTCGGCCAGCAGCCTCAGGGCGGCCTCGGCGATCTGGGCGCGGCGCTCGGTCGAGCTGAGACGTTGGCGGGCCACGGCGTCCTCCAATTGGCAAGCGAGTATTTGCTAGCTAATGAGGCGCTGTCAAATCGAAGGTCGGCCGGGGCGCCCGTACGGCGGCGGGTCAGGGCAGATCGACGCCCTCGCCGAAGCCGAGCGCCCGAAAGGCGGTCGGTGGCACGCCGTGGCGGCTGCGGGCGAGCGCCAGGTCGCGCAGCGGCTCGTGCTGGCCGTCGTCGGCCAGCGGGAACGTGCCCCAGTGGATGCCGACGCTGGTGCGCGCGCCGAGCAGCCGGTGGGCGCGCACCGCTTCCTCGGGATCGATGTGCATCGGCGCCATGAACCAGCGCGGCCGGTACGCGCCGATGGGCAGCAGCGCCAGGCGAGGCGGGCCGAAGCGGGCCGCGATCTGCGCGAAGTGCGGGCCCCAGCCGGTGTCGCCGGCGAAGTAGACGGTGCCCGCCGGTCCCTGCACGACGAAGCCGGCCCA
>JAUHXL010000183.1 GCA_030426945.1 bacterium | reverse complement strand
TTGTTCTGCACCACGAACACCACGGGCAGCCGCTCCCGGCTGGCCCCGTTGAGCGCCTCGTAGACGTAGCCCTCGCTGGTGCTGGCCTCGCCCTGGCTGCTGATCGCCACGCCGTCGGCGCCGTAGTACTTGATGGCCCGGGCCACGCCCACCGCGTGGAGCGTGTGGTTGCCGGTGCAGCTGGACACGTTCTGGATGCCCATCGCCGGCTTGGCGAAGTGGTTCGACATGTGGCGCCCGCCGCCGGCCACGTCGTCCGCCTTCGACAGCCCGTTGAGGATGATCTCCTCCGGCGTCAGCCCGGCCGAGAGCACGGTCAGCAGGTCGCGATAGTAGGGAAAGAGGTAGTCCTGCCCGGCCCGGAACACCTGGCCGATGGCCAGCTGGATGCCGTCGTGGCCCGCGAAGGGCGCGTGATACGACCAGCCCTTGGCCTTGCGGATGTAGCCGACGGCGCGATCCTCCAGCAGCCGCCCGAGGTGGGCGATGCGGTACCAGTCGAGCACCGTCGAGACCGAGAACTCACCGAACGGCTTCTTCGCCACGTCTTTCCTCCCAGCGCGCCGCTCGCCGGCTCGCCTCGCAGTGCCTCGCGGGTGATCGAGCCTCGGCGCTCACAGCGCGTCGCGGATCGCCTTGATCATGGTGCTGGTGCGCGCCTTGCCGCCCAGATCCGCCGTCAGGTGCTTGCCCTTGACCAGCACCGTCTCCACCGCCGCGAACAGCCGGTCGGCCACCTGGTACTGCCCGATGTGGCTCAGCAGCTTGATCGCCGGGAGCACCATCGGCAACGGGTTCGCTTTGTCCTTGCCGAGGAGCTCGGGCACGCGGCCGTGGATGGCCTCGAACACGGCGCAGTCGTCACCCTGATCGACGCCCCACACCGCGCTGATCCCGCCGACGAGCCCCGCGGCCAGGTCGCTGATGATGTCGCCGTACAGGTTGCCGCACACCAGCACGTCGAACTGGTGGGGCCGCTGCACGAGCTGCATGCAGGTGTTGTCCACGATCAGCGCCCGGCTCTCCACGTCGGGGTAGTCCTCCCCGACCTCCTGGCCCACCTTCAAAAACAGCCCGTCGGACTGCTTCATGATGTTGGCCTTGTGGATGATGGCCAGCCGGCGTCGGCCGTTGCTGCGGGCGTACCGATAGGCGAATCGAAAGATGCGCTCGCTCGCGGCGCGCGACACCACCTTGATCGACTCGACGACGCCCGGATGCACCTCGTGCTCGAGGCCCGCGTACACGTCCTCGGTGTTCTCGCGGATCACCACCAGGTCGATGTCGGCGTAGCGGCTCGGCAGCCCCTGCAGGTTCTTGACGTGACGCACCCCCGCGTACAGGTCGAGCGCCTTGCGCAGCGCGACCGAGGGCGACAGGTTGCCCACGCCGGGCGGGGTCTGGAAGGGGCCCTTGAGGGCGACGCCGTTGCGCCGCACGCTCTCGAGGCAGCCCGCGCAGATGCCGTCGTCGTCGGCGACCTGCTCCACCCACTCCCAGGCGATCTCGGCGCCCGCGTCGGTCAAGAGCTCGGTGACCGGGCCGGCGAGGTCGCGGCCGATCAAATCGCCGGGCAACAGGGTGACGGTCCGTGCCTTCACGCGCGCACCTCCTCGGGGGCCGGCAGGGCATCGACGATGGCCTGCGTGATCTCGTGGGTGGAGGCGCTGCCGCCCATGTCGCCGGTGCGCACCGCGCCGGCGGCGAGCACCCGCTCGATGCCCGCCTCGATGCGGGCCGCCGCCACGCGCTCGCCGATGTGCCGCAGCATCATCGCCGCCGACAGGGTCAACGCGATGGGGTTCGCCTTCCCCTGCCCCGCGATGTCCGGCGCCGAGCCGTGGACCGCCTCGAAGACCGCGCAGGTGTCGCCGATGTTGGCGCCCGGCACGATGCCCAGGCCGCCGACGAGCCCGCTGCACAGGTCGCTGACGATGTCGCCGTACAGGTTCTCCATCAGCAGCACGTCGAACTGCTCCGGCGCGAGCACCAGCTTCATCGCCAGGCGGTCGATGGGCATCTCCTCCACCTCGACGAAGGGGTAGTCGGCCGCCACCTCGCGGCAGCAGTCGAGGAACAGCCCGTCGCTGAGCTTCATCACCGCGGCCTTGTGTACCACCGTGATCTTGCGGCGCCCGGTCCAGCGGGCGTACTCGAAGGCGTAGCGCGCGATGCGCCGGCTGGCCTCGGCGGTGATGATCTTCAGCGCCTCGACGACCCCCGGCACGACGGTGTGCTCGCGCCCGGCGTACAGGCCCTCGGTGTTCTCGCGGAACACGACCAGGTCGACGCCCTCGTGGCGCGTCTTCAGACCCTCCCACGAGCGGACGGGGCGCAGGCTGACGTAGGTGTTCAGCGCCTTGCGCAGCCCCACGTTGACGCTGCGGAAGCCCTTGCCCACCGGGGTCGTGATCGGCCCCTTGAGCGCGACGCGGTTGCGGCGAATCGAGTCGAGCGTGGCCTCGGGCAGCGTGCCGAGGCCCGCCTCGACGGCGTCCACGCCGGCGAGGTGCGACTCCCAGGCGATCTCGACGCCGGTCGCCTCGACGATGCGCACCGCGGCCTCGGTGACCTCCGGCCCGATGCCGTCGCCGGCGAGCAGCGTGATGGTGTACTTCATGCGGTCTCCAGGACGAGCGCTGCGGTGCCCTCGAGCGGGCGGACCATCCGCAGGCCCGGCACGCCCGTGGGGTAGAGTGTGTCGGCGGGGGGATCGCGCCGGAAGCCGAGCTGCTCGAAGAGCGCCCGGGCGCCGTCGTTGTCCCGCGCCACGTGCAATGCCGCCTCGCGCGCGCCCACCGCGCCCGCGTGCTCCTCGGCGAGGGCCAGCGTCTGCCACAGCAGGCGCCGCCCCAGGCCGCGGCGCCGCCACGACGGGGCGACGGCCAGCGCGAGCAGCTCCAGCACCGGGGGGCGCGACCGGTCGCGGCGCAGGAAGGCCCAGGCCAGGAAGCCGACGGTCTCGCCCGCGACGGTCGCGATGGTGGTCTGCACGCCGGGCGACCGACACCAACCGTCGAGGATCGCGGCGTAATCGCCCAGCCGCTCGAAGGCGGACGCAGCCAGGGCGGTGACCGCCGGCAGCTCGGCGGGCGTCGCAGCGCGCAGCACGATCAGGGGGGCGTCGGGGCTCGGCACGCGCCCACCATACGCAGCCCGCATCGGATTGCAAGGACCGGGCGCCCGGCGGGGTCGAGCCGCGCGCGGCCGCCCGGCGGGCCGCCGCGAGGCGGTTGAAAGGGCCCGCGCCGGCGGCTACCGTGCCCCCATCGGCCGCCCCCGCTCCGAGCCCGGCGGCCTCACCCAGGCGGAGGCCACGACCATGCGGATCCTCGAGGGCGCGCTCGAGCTCACCTTTCACGGCGACGTCAAGCGGTGCCCCATCGCGGGCGTGCGCGATCCCAACGGGCAGGTGGAGTTGGCGGTCGCGACCCCCTTCGGGCTGCGCCGGCTGCACGTCCGGCTCGACCCGGAGCGGCGCATCGTCGAGGCGCACACCTTCGCCTTCGACTACGCGTCCGGCGAGATCACCCGCTTCGACCTCGAGATCGCCGGCGGCCCCCAGACGCCCGATCGGCGCATCTACGCGGGGACGGTGCAGGGGGGTGGCCTGCAGGGCGCCTGGACGGTGACCGAGCTGGGCCCACAGGACGACGAGGACGCCGAGGCCGCGCACGCGCTGGGGGTCTCGACGCGCGCCCCCCTCAGCCAGGCGCCCGCGCCGGTTCGCCCGCCCGAAGACTGAGCGGCTCCGCGCGCCGCCCCGCCCCGCCTACCCGTCGTTGTCGTCGTCGTCGTCGGGCAGGGGCCCCATCACCACCGTATGATCGTCGTCCTCGTCGAAGAGATCGTCGCGCGTGGCCTCGAAGGGCTCCGCCTCGTCGAGCACGTCCAGCGGTGAGGTCGCCAGATCGAGCGGCCGCTCGAGCAGCGCCGGCGTCAGGTTCACCCGCGTGAAGGGCCCGGTCTCGACGCGGATGCGCAGGGCGTCGAGGGCGTCGAGCACCGCGTGCCCCGGCCGCTGGCCGCCCGCCAGCACCGCCCGCAAGGACTCGACCTCGTCGTCACCGGCCTGGTGCAGCAGCCGACGCGCGGCCCCATCGTCCACGGCCATGCGCTCCCGCTCGGCCACCGCCCGCAGCAGCAGCGCCAGCGAGGCGGCCGAGGGCACGCGCTCGGCGGGATCCAGGGCCAAGGCCATCTCGACGACGTGCGCCAGGGCCGGCGGCACCTGCGGGTTGCGCCCCTCGATCGCCGGCGGGGGCACGCGATCCAGGAAGCGGCGGAAGATCTCGGCGGTGTCGGGCGCGGCGAAGGGGATGTGCCCGGTCAGCATCTCGTAGAGCGTGGCGCCCAGCGCGTACACGTCGACGAGGGGGGTCGGTCGCTCGTGGTTGAACTGCTCGGGCGGCATGTACCACAGCGTGCCCACGTTGGCCCCGGCCACCGTCAGATCCGGGCTGCGCTCGAGCGCCTTGGCCACGCCGAAGTCGGTGATCCGCGTGGTGGTGGTGTCCTCACCGTCGACCAGCATCACGTTGCCGGGCTTGATGTCGCGGTGCACGACGCCCTTCTCGTGGGCGTAGGCCATCGCGTCGGCGGCGCGGATGCCGATGTCGACGGCGCGATCGACGGGCAGCGGCCCGCCCATCGCCCGCAGGGCGTCCTCGATGGATCCGCCCGGCAGATACTCCAGCACGATGGCCTGGAACTGGGGCGACTCGAGGTAGTCGAAGACGCGCGCGACGTGGGGGTGATCCAGCTCGGCCTGCAGGGCGGCGCCGTGGCGGAAGCGCTCCGCGAGCAGCGCCTCGTCGGGGCCGTCCTCGCGGCGCCGCATCTTCACGGCGACCATCCGCCCCAGCAGCCGGTGCCGGGCGAGCAAGACGGTGGCCATCCCCCCGCCCCCGACGATGCGCTCGACGGCGTAGGGCCCGATGAGGCGGGGGAAGCGACTGCTCACCGGATCACGGCGCCTCGTCCTCGTCGTCCGGATCCTCGTCGTCGTCGTCCCCGTCGGGCCCTTCGACGTCGAGATCCAACCCCTGCAGCGTGGCGAAACGGCGCGCGTCGTTCATCATCGTCGGCGCGTCGAACACCAGCTGACCCCCGGCCCGCTCGGCGGCCAGGCCGCACAGGCGATCGAGATCGTCGTCGCTCAGCCGACCGCCCATCCCCACGCGACCGCGCACGCGCCAGTAGACCTGGGCTCCCCCCGGCAGATCCTCCTCGTCGTCGGCGAGGGGATCGGCGACCGCCAGCAGACCCGCGGCGGCGCAGACCGCGTCGCGATCCTCGGGCTGGCTCTCCCACAGCCCGTCCGCCCACCACGCCACCGTGAGATCGCCGCGGTGGGCGGTGAAGAAGGCGCGCAGGGCCTCGCGGTTGGCCGCCGTCGGGCGAAAGGACGGGGGCGTGCGCAGCAGCAAGGTGTCCGCCTCGAGCAGATCGGCGACGGCGCGCGTGCGATCCCAAGCGGCCGCGGCGTCGGGGCCGACGAAGCCGGCGGCGACGAGGGCGGGATCCACGCGGACGACGAAGCGGGCGTGGGCCGGCGCCTCGCTGCGCCAGCGACGCAGCGTGGCGGGCTTGGCGACGAGATCGCGGTCGGTCAGCTCCAGCGTGTCGACCGCCTGCCAGTAGCGGCGGCGCGGCCCCGTGTAGCCGACACACGCGACGTGGAGTGCGTTCATCGGTGCCCTCATCGTGCAGGGCCGCTGGGCGCGAGCAGGTGCCCCAGCGGCGCGTACAGGTACATCGCGCGCGGCGCGCCGAGCAGCGCCTCGAGCATGGCGGCCTGCGGCACGGGCGACGCCAGCCGAGCGCGCAGCAGATCGACCAGCGAGGGCTGCCGCTCGTACTTGACCACGTTGAACGGCCCGCCCTCGGCCAGCTGCGTCAGGGTGTCGAGCGAGGCCTCGCGGTAGCCGACGCCGTCGATCAGGCCGGCGGCGCGCGCCTGCTCGGCGGTCAGCAGTCGGCCGTCGGCGAAGGGCCGCACCTGATCGACCGACAGGCCCCGCCCCTCGGCCACCAGGGTGACGAAGCGCTCGTACAGGCTGTCGACGACGCCCTGCAGCAGCGCCCGCTGCTCCGGCGAGACCGGGCGCGTGGGGCTGAGGATCGCCTTGTTCGGTCCCGACATCACCGACTCGTCGGTCACCCCGTGGCGCTCGAGCAGGGCGTGGACGTTCAGCGCCGGGATGATGACCCCGATGCTGCCCGTGATCGTCGTCGGCAGCGCCCACACGCGGTCGGCCGCCACCGCCAGGTAGTAGCCGCCCGAGGCGCAGACGTCGCCCATCTCGACGACGACCCGCTTGCCCTTCTCGCGCAGCTTCTTGATGCGGGCGTGCAGGGCGTCGGCGTCCGTGACCGAGCCGCCCGGCGTGTCCACGTGCAGCAGGACGCCCGCCACGTCGTCGTCCTCGAGCGCGTGCTCCAGCAGGTCCAGCGCCCGCTGGGTGATGCCGGCGGGCTGGCCGAAGCCCGACGGGCCGGTGAGCAGGACGCCGCGCAGCTCGATCACGGCGAGCTTCTTCTTGGCCTCCGGGTGCGACCGCTCCAGCGTCTCGATGACGTGCCCCGGGCCTGCGTTGCCGCCCATGAAGGTGGCCAGGCTGACGCCCAGGATGCCCAGGCCGGCCAGCCCGGTCATCAGCACGAGCAGGCAGCCGATGCCGCGCGTGCGGCGCCGCCCCTCGCTCGTCCCCTGTCGTGCGTTCCCGGCCACGGCCCACCTCGCTCGAACGGACCGGCACCCCTACCACACTCGGGCGGTGGTTGTCCCCTCCCCGCGGGAGGTGCTAATCATTCGCGCCACCCGAACCGCCTCGAGGCCCCCATGGACGCCCGCCCCATCGACGCCGTCGACCCCGAGATCGCTGCCCTCATCCGTGCGGAGGCCGCCCGCCAGCGGAGCTGTCTGCGGTTGATCGCCTCCGAGAACTACGCGTCGGCCGCGGTGCTCGCCGCCACCGGCAGCTGCCTGACCAACAAATACAGCGAGGGCTACCCGGGCCGCCGCTACTACGGGGGCCAGGGCGTGGTCGACCAGGTCGAGCGCATCGCCCGCGACCGCGCCTGCGCCCTGTTCGGGGCCGATCACGCCAACGTGCAGCCCTACTCCGGCTCGCCGGCCAACCTCGCGGCCTACCTCGCGCTGCTGCAGCCCGGCGACCTGATGCTGTCGATGAGCCTGCCGCACGGCGGCCACCTGACCCACGGCTGGAAGGTGACCGCGTCGGGCACCTACTACCGCGCGGTGCAGTACGGCGTGCGCCGGGCCGACGGCCGGATCGACTTCGACCAGGTGGCCGCGCTCGCGCGCGAGCACCGCCCCAAGCTGATCGTCTGCGGGGCCTCGGCCTATCCCCGCATCATCGACTTTGACCGGTTCGCCGAGATCGCCCGCGAGGTGGGCGCCTACCTCCTGTGCGACATCGCCCACATCGCGGGCCTGGTGGCGGGCGGCGTGCATCCGTCGCCGGTGCCGGTGGCCGACGTGGTCAGCACGACGACCCACAAGACGCTGCGAGGTCCGCGGGGCGGCATGCTGCTGTGCAAGGAGGCGCACGCCAAGGCCATCGACCGGGCGGTGTTCCCCGGCCTGCAGGGCGGCCCGCACGATCACACGACGGCTGCCATCGCGGTGGCGCTCGCCGAGGCGGCGACGCCGGCGTTCCGCGCCTACGCGCAGGCGGTCGTCGACAACGCCAAGGCCCTCGCCGAGGGCCTCTCGGCGCACGGCTTCGACCTGGTCAGCGGCGGCACCGACAACCACCTGCTGCTCATCGACCTGACGAACAAGGGGATCTCGGGCAAGCAGGCGGCCGCCGCCCTCGAGGCGGCCGGCATCGTGTGCAACGCCAACAGCGTGCCCTTCGATCCGCGCAAGCCCTTCGACCCCAGCGGCGTCCGGCTGGGCGCCGCGGCGGTGACCTCGCGCGGGTTGGGCGTCGGCGAAATGCGCCTGCTGGCCGACTGGATCGCCGCCCTGGTGGCCGCGCCCGACGACACCGCCGTGCGGGATCGCGTCGCGGCGGGGGTCGCCGAGCTCACCGCGCAGCACCCCGCGCCGGGGGTCTGACGGCCCGGTCGGCGGGAACGACGGCGCCGGGCGGGCGCGGCCTCGGCCGGCCCGCCGACGCGCCCTCCCTCAGTCCGCCGCGGCCTCGGCCCCGCCGGACGACTGCGGCGCGTCGCCCTCACCGCCCTCGCGGCGGCGACTCTTCCGACGTCGGCGCCGCTTGCGATCACCGCCCGCGCTGTTGCCGTCGACGTCCGCGACCTTGCGGCCGCCGCCGCCGCCGCCGCCGCCGCCGCCGCGTCGGGAGGACGAGCTGTCGGTGCGCTTGCGCTTCCGCTTGCCACCGCCGCCGCCACCGCCGCCGCCGCCGCGCTTGCGGTTGCTGCTGCGACCGTTGCCCATGGCGTTGGCGAGGGCCCGCATCTCGGCGATGGCCTCGAGATCCTCGGGGGACATCTGGGGCAGCCCCTCGAGGCGCGCCCGCCCGTTGCCGTTGGCGTCGCGGTAGCTCGAGGCGATCGACCGCTCGTCGCCCGTCAGCAGATCACCCACCGCCGCGCGGCAGGCGTCACAGCGGACCTCGTGGCGATCCTTCGGCCAGCGCTCGAGCATCACCCAGATGCCGCAGACGGCGCACGGGAACTCGACCGGGGACCGACCGCGCTTGCCGCTGGGCACGTCCATGGCGGGATCCACGCCGAGGCGCGCGTTCGAGCGCGCCCAGAACGTCTGAGGATCCTCGACCGCGTCGAGATCGATGCGCGCCTGGTGCTCCGCTGCCTTGTTGTTGCTGCTCTGCCCACCGCGTCCGCGGCTGCGGCGCTTTCGGTTGCTTTGACCTTGCGACAAACCCGTCTCCAGGGTCGGTCCGGCTGACCGGATACGCTCGGCCGCCGGGGGAGTGCCCACGTCGGTCGGCCTCGCGTCGTCGTGGGGTGAAGCGCGGGAATCCAGGTGGACCCCCTGGACGCTGCGGCGGACCCTACCACACGCCGCTGAATGGCACAACCACCACGGCGTCGGGTCGCGGGTCGCGCAACCCCGCGGAGTGGTTTGCAAAGGACACCGCAAGTGATAAATGGTCGCCCATGAAGTCCTGCCCCAGCTGCGACACTCCATCGGAGGCGCAGGCGAGGTTCTGTCTCGAATGCGGCCACGCGTTCGAAGACGCCGCCGCCCCGGACGCCGGCGACCCCTGGGCCGGGCGCATGGTGGCGGGCCGGTTCCGCATGCTGCGCAAGCTCGGCGACGGCGGCATGGGCGAGGTCTACGTCGCCGAGCAGGTGCCGATGGGGCGCTCGGTGGCGTTGAAGGTGCTGCGCCAGGAGCTCTCCGACGATCCCCAGCAGGTGGAGCGCTTCAAGCGGGAGGCCCAGGCCGCCAGCCAGCTCAGCCACCCGAACACGATCATCGTCCACGACTTCGGCCAGGACGAGGACGGCACCCTCTTCATCGCGATGGAGTACCTCGAGGGCCGCTCCCTCGACGCGCTGCTCGACGAGGGGCCCCTCGACGCCGAGCGCGCGGTGCGCATCCTCGCGCAGATCTGCGGCTCCCTCGAGGAGGCGCACCGGCGCGGCATGGTGCACCGGGACCTCAAGCCGGAGAACATCTTCCTCACCGAGCGGGGCGGCCAGCACGAGTTCGTCAAGGTGCTCGACTTCGGCATCGCCAAGGTCACGCAGTCGGGCAGCGGCGGGAAGCTCGAGACCATCACCCGCCAGGGCGCCATCTTCGGGACCCCGCACTACATGTCCCCGGAGCAGATCCGCGGGGGCGAGCTCGACGCCCGCTCGGACGTTTACGCCCTGGGCGTGATCCTCTATCAGATGCTCTCCGGCCACCTGCCCTTCGAGGCGGGGACGGTCGTCGAGATGCTGACCAAACACCTCTCCGCGGCCCCCGCTCCTTTCGAGCGCGGGCCCGACACGCGGGACCACGCCGAGTCGTCCCGATTGGAAGCGATCGCCCTCAGGGCGTTGTCGAAGGACCCGAGCGAGCGGCAACCATCCGCCCTCGCCTTTCTGGAGGACCTCATGGCCGCGATGCCTCGTCTCACGCTGCACACCACCACCGGCCTCGTGCCGGCCACCCCGGCGGGTACGCCGCCGATCTCGGCGCTGCCCGACGTCGCCCCCGAGGCGAGCGGCGGGAGCGCCACGCTGACGCTGGCCCTCGTCGCGCTCCTCGCGGCGGGCGGCGCCGGCTACTGGTTCCTGATGGGCCCCGGCGCCCAGGGCGGCCCGGGCGCCGGCCCGGACCTGGCCCCGGCCGTCCTGGCGCAGGCCGGTGAGGAGGGCGGCGACGAGGGCGGCGAGCCGGCCGGCGGCGAGGCCCCGGCCGCGGGCGAGGGCGAGGGCGAGGGCGACGCCAAGCCCGCCGGCGAGATGGACGGCGAGGCGGAGAAGCCCGCCGACGGCGCCGCCGCCGAGGCGCCCGCCGCCGGCGACGCCGAGCCCGAGATGACCGACGCCGAGAAGAAGGCCGCCGAGGCCGAGGCCGCCGCGATCGAGAAGGAGGCCGCCGAGGCCGAGAAGGAGGCCGCCGAGGCCGAGCAGGGTGGCGACACCCTGAGCGACGAGGAGGCCAAGAAGGCGCAGGCCGAGGCCGAGGCCGAGGCGAAGAAGGCGGAGGAAGAGAAGAAGGCCGCCGAGCTCGCCGCGAAGCAGAAGGCCGCCGAGGAGGCCAAGAAGAAGGCCGAGTCCGAGAAGGCCGAGGCCGAGGCCAAGAAGCAGGCCGCGCAGGCCGCCAAGGCGGAGGCCGAGGTCGAGAAGGCGAAGGCCGCGCAGGCCGCCGCCGAGGCCAAGGCCAGCGCCGCGTCGGCGGAGGCCGACAAGAACGCCGCCATGGCCGAGGCCGAGAAGGCGAAGGCCGCGGCGGCGAAGGCCGAGCAGGAGGCCGCCGCCCAGAAGGCCGACGCCGAGCGCATCAAGGCCGAGGCCGAGAAGGTGAAGGCGGAGCTCGAGGCGCTGAAGGCCGAGAAGGCCGCCGCCGAGGCCGCCAAGGCCGAGGCCGAGGCCAAGGCCACCGAGGCCAAGGCCAAGAAGGAGGCCGCCAAGAAGAAGAAGAAGGTGAAGAAGAAGTCGGGCAAGCTGTTCGTGCGCGTGAACAAGATCGGCGCGAGCGTCTACGTGAACGGCAAGCTGCACGGCCGCTCGCCGGTGCGCGGCATGACCCTCAACGCCGGCACCTACACGGTGAAGGTCACCCTCGGCGGCAAGACCACCACCCGCCGCGTGAAGGTGGCGCCGGGCAAGGTCAACCGGGTCAGCATCAACCTCTGATCCTCCCGCGGCCCCTTGCCCACCGGCCCCTGCGATGAGCGGATGATCGACGCACAACCGCGGCGCGCGCTCCGCCTCCGCGGGGCGCCGCCCAGGCACCTGGCCTCTCTGATCGGTCTGCTGGCGTTCGGCCTGCTGCCCCGCGAGGGGGACGCGGCCGACTCGCCCCCCGGCGCCTTCACGCTCGCCGAGGGTGGCACCCGCGTCGCGGTCTCGAGCTGGGGGCCCGACTGCGGGCCCCGTCCCGCCGACCAGCGCGACGGCGGCGGTCCCACCTACGCGCTGACGGCCACCGGGGCGCTGACGGCCCCGCGCGACGCGCCGCCCCTCTTCGGGCCCGGTGTCTGCCGCGCCGCCACCGGCCTGCCCGATCTCGACGAACAGCGCGCCGGGGACGTCTTCCGCTGCCGCGCGCGCGCGGGCGCCGCTCGCCAGGTCGAAGGTCGGGTGTCGCTGCGGGCGCCGGACGCCAACACGCTCGAGGTGCGGCACCAGTTCACCTACGACTGGCGGCTGAAGGGCAGCCACTGCGCCGTCGAGGTCCAGGGGCGCTGGCGGTTGCGCCGCGCCGAGCCGATCCTCGCGCCGGACGCGGCGGCGCCCCCCCCGGCCTGCGCCGCGCCCGGCCCGCCCGCCACCTTGGAGGCCCGAGGCTCCCGCCGGCGGGCGGTGAAGGCCGAGGGCCGCATCGCGCTCGCGGCGCGCGCCCTCGACGCCGCCGGCTGCCCGGTCGCCGCCGCGCCCAGCTACGAGGCCAGCGAGGGCGCCATCGACGCGGCCGGCGTGCTCGACGTGCGCGGCGTCGCCGCCGGTCGCACGATCACCGTGACCGCCCGCCTGGCCGATCAGGCCGTCGAGTTCCGGGTGCGCGTGGTCGGTGACGCCGACTACAGCGCCCTCGCGGCCGAGACGCCGGCCCTCGTCGAGGGCGAGCTCGCCCCCCTGCCCCCCCAAGCCGGCGCGGGCCTGGGCGCGGACAGCTCGGCGCCGACCGAGCGCGGCGATCTCACCACGCGGATCCTGCTGGCCCTGTTCATCGGCTTCGCGATCGTCGCCGTGGGGCTCGGGGTCTGGGTGACGCTGCGCACCCTGCGCGCGCGCCGCGCCACTTTGTTCGATGACGACGCCCTCGCGCGCCTCGACGCGGCCAGCCAGGGCCCCGCGGCCGCCGATCCCGTGCCGCCGGACCCGGAGC
>JAUHXL010000182.1 GCA_030426945.1 bacterium | reverse complement strand
GGCCTCGGGCAGCGCGTCGGGCAGCGGCACCTCGCCCTGCTTGCGGTACAGCTCGGCGCGCGCGTGCGCCTGCGCGCGCGCCAGGGCCGGGGGTGGCGACGGCGCGGGAAGCACCGACGGCGCGGGCAGCACCGGCGGCGCGGTGATCGACGCGTCCGCCGGCGGCGCCGGCGCCTCGGGCGGGGCCGCGGCGGGCGGCCGGGGTGGATCCTGGCAGCCGAGGCAGGCGATCAACAGGGGGACGAACGTGCGCACGGCGCCCTTGTGCCACGCGGCCCGGCGCACCGCAATCACCGGCCGCGAAAGGGGCGTCACGCGCCCTGGTTGTCGTCGCGACCGGCTGTCCGCGAGCAGCCGTCGGCGCTCAGCCGGCCCCGCTCCCCGTGCCCAGGTCGAGATCACCCGCCGCGCAGGCGCCGGCCCCGCACGTAGACCGCGCCCACCGCGGCGTCGTCCCGGCGGAACGCCAGCGCGTCGAACAGCGCGGCCCGATCAACGACGTGCGGGGGCAGGTCGCAGGCGACCAGGTCAGCCTCGAAGCCGGGCGCGACACGGCCGATGCGCCCGTCGAGGCGCAGGGCGCGCGCCCCCCCCAGCGTCGCGTGCCACAGCAGGGCCTCGGGCGTGATCGCGGTGCCCGACAGCAAGGCCGCGTCGTAGGCCGCCGCCGCCACCCGCCGCAGCGAGAAGGTGCGCCCGGCGCCCACGTCGGTGCCCAGCCCCACGCGCAGGGTGCGCTCCAGCGCAGCCCGCAGGGGCATCACGCCGCTGCCGAGGAAGAAGTTGCTGTCCGGGCAATGGCTGATGGCGCAGTCGTGGGCGGCCAAGGCGTCCCACTCGCCGTCGGTCAGGTGCACGCAGTGCGCGAACAGGGCCCGCGGCCCCAGCAGGCCGTGATCGGCGTACACCGCGACATAGTCGGCGCTGTCGGGGAAGGCGGCCGCCGTCGCGGCCAGCTCCGCGGGGTTCTCGGACAGGTGCGTCTGCACCGGCAGATCCAGGCGGTCGGCCAACGCCGCAGCGCCCCGCAGCAGCGCCGGCGTGCAGCTGAGCGCGAAGCGGGGCGTGACGCAGAACGCCAGCCGCCCGTCGTCGTGGCCGTGCCAGCGCGCGGCGAGCGCCTCGCACGCGGCCAGCGCCGGCTCGGCCGCCAGCAGCACCGCCTCGGGCGCGCCGCGATCCATCAGCGTCAGCCCCACCTGCCCGCGCAGCCCGGCCCGATCGAGGGCCGCGAACAGCACCTCGGTCGCGCCGGGATCGCTCGAGCTGTAGACCGACGCGCAGGTGGTGCCGTGGCGCAGCAGCGCCGCGCAGAACTCCTCGGCCACCGCCGCGGCGTACGCGCGATCGACGAAGCGCGCCTCCTCGGGGAACACCGAGGTCGCCAGCCACTCGAGCAGCGGCCCCGAGGCGCTGCCCAGCACCCGCGTCTGAGGGAAGTGCACGTGGGTGTCGACGAAGCCGGGCAGCCACACCGCGCCGGGCCGCGTCACCGGCACGGCGCAGTCGGCCGGCGCCGCCTCGACCCCCGCGATGCGGCCGTCCGCGCCGACCCGGACGAGGGCGTCCTCGAGCACCTCGAAGGCGGGCCGATCGGGGCGCGGGCACAGCACGCGGCCGCGCAGAATCCAGGGGTCACAGCGGGCTTCCACGGGGCGATCCTGCCCCGCTCGGGCCGGCAAGTCGACCCCCTGAAACCTGTTGCGCGCCAATGATGCAACCCGACCCCGACGCGGCTATGCTGCCCGGCGTGTGGATCTGTCCCGAGTGCCGATCCATCTACAACGATCCGGTCGGTCGCTGTCCGCGCGACGAAGCGCCGGTCGCCGAGGTGCAGGCACACCAGACGAAGGCGCGCTACCCCTTGCTCGGCAAGGTGGTCGGCGATCGCTACCACCTCATCGGCGGCCTGGGGCAGGGCGGCCTGGGCACCGTCTACCTCGCGCAGCACCTGCACCTCGAGCAGCTCTTCGCGGTGAAGTTCCTCGACCTCGAGACCCTCGGGGTGGACGTCGAGCGCAACGCCAAGGACACCTACCGCCGCGACTTCATGAAGGAGGCCCGCGTCGCCTCGCTCATCCGCCACGAGTCGGTCGTGCGGGTCAGCGACTTCGGCGAGCACGACGGGCTGCCCTTCCTGGTCATGGAGTACGTGCCGGGCCCCTCGCTGCTGCAGCTGATGGGACAGAAGGGGCGCCTCGAGGTGCCCGAGGCGATCAACATCGCGCGCCGCATCGCCGAGGCCCTCGACGCCTTCCACGAGCGCCGCCTCGTGCACCGCGATCTGAAGCCGGCCAACGTCATCCTCGATCCGCGGGGCAACGGGCGCCTGACGCTGGTGGATCTGGGCCTGGTGAAGGATCTCTCCGGCCCCGGCGGCAAGGCGTCGACGCACCCGATGGCCCTGCGCGGCACGCCCGGCTACCTGGCGCCGGAGCAGGTGCCGTCCTGGGTGCTGTCCGGCGCCGGCGTGCAGGCCAGCGGCGACAAGGCGATGGTCGACGCCCGCGTCGACATCTACGCCCTCGGCGTCATCCTGTACGAGATGCTGGCCGGCGTGTCGCCGTACCCCGACGGCTCGAACACGTCGGTGATCATCTACGCGTGCACGCAGGATCCCATCCCCTTCGACACCGTGCATCCGCCCCTGAAGCTGCTGCCCGGCCTCGACGACCTCGTCTACGACACCATGGCCCGCGACCCGGATCGCCGGCCGCAGAGCGCCGCGCAGTTCCTCGATCGCCTCGATCAGGCGGCGATGGGGCCGGCCTTCGTCGGCTCCTGGCCCTCGCTCGTGGTGCCCGGCGCCGGCCGGCGCCCGCCCGCCGTGCCGCAGGGGCCGCCGCCCTCGCTCGAGACCCTCGGCGGGCTCGCGGGCGACGAGGCGCACGACGACGAGGAGGCCGCAACGGCGGTCTTCCAGAGCGACGTCTCGCATCCCGGAGACCAGGACAGCCTCGCGCTCGCGGGCCCGCAGGTGTTCGAGCGGCCGCCCGGCGGCGACGAGGCGACGATGGAGGCCGGCGCCGACTCCTTCGACGGCCTGCTCGATCGCAGCGGCAGCCTGGACGATCCCTTCCTCGACGAGGACGAGGACGCCACGCGGCGGCACACCGTGCCCTCGACGCCGGCGGCGCGCGCGGCGCCCCCCGCCGGCAGCGCGGCCTCGGCCACGCCCACCGTCCGGCCCATCGGCGGGGGCCGCGACGCCGGCGCCGGGCGCTGGCTGATGGCGGGCGCGGCGCTGGTGGCGATGGGCGGCGTCGCCTGGTGGCTCACCCGCACCGAGCCGCGCCCCTCGACGCCGCGCCCCGCCGTCGTCGCGGCGGCCGATCAGGGGCAGCGCCCCCCCGGCCCGGACGCGAGCGCCGCCCGCATCGCCATCGGCGGCCCCGCCGTCGACGCCGCCGCGCCGCGACCGGTCGACGCCGCGCCCGACGCCGCGCCCCCCGTCGACGCGGCGCCCGCGCCCCCCGACGCCGCGCCCGCGCCCGTCGCCAAGAAGCCGCCCAAGCGGCGCTGGCGCCCGAAGCCCAAGCCCAAGGCGCCCGCCACCTCGACCGCCGACGCCGAGGCCCGGCGGGGCCACGACGCCCTGCAGCGCGGCGACTACGAGACGGCCTTGGTGCATTACGAGCGCTTCCTGCGGGTCGCCGACCGCCGCCACCCGGAGCGCGCGATCGTCAACGATCGCCTGCCCCGCGTCCGCAGCCTGGTCCGCCAGCTCAAACGCGCCGAGCGCTGATCCCCGAGCAACAGCCCGCCTGCACACCTGCCGCCGGACTGGACGTGGACTCCACCGCGTTCGTGGGTAGAATGCCCGGGTGCGTCGCCTCATCCCCGCGCTGATCTGCCTGCTGCCCGCCGCGCCCGCCAGCGCCGACGAGGTCAGCCGCGACTTCCTGCTGCGCTACAACGAGGTCGCGCTGAAGGCGGAGCAGGCCTTCACCGAGGGGGGCACGCCCGCCGCGATCCGCGTCTACGAGGAGGCGCTGCTCACCGACGCCATGGCCGGCTACGGCCGCATCCACCTGCGCCTCGGCAAGCTGTACCGCGATCAGGGGCGCAACCCGGAGGCCGCCTCGCACTTCCGCGCCTGCCGCGCCGATGATCGCGTCGACCAGGTCGACCGCGACCTCATCTGCCTCGAGGGCTTCAACGCGGTCACAGCACCCCTCACCATCACCGGCCTGCCGGATCGCGGCGAGGTCATCGTCATCGAGCCGCGCCTGTTCGCCGGACCTTTCCGGAGCGGTGATCGCCTGCCCACCGGCAACGTGCAGGTGATGGTCGAGGCCCCCGGCCGCGAGCCGAAGGCGTCCACGATCACGCTCGACGGCCCCGAGACGTGGCAAGCGGTGGTGGGCCTGTCGCGTCGCGCCGGCCCGCTGGTGCCCGACGGCTTCGTCGGCGAGGGCCACGACGACGATCCCTTCGTGCAGGACGATCCCTTCGTCGAGGCCGATCCCTTCCTCGGGGCGCCCCCGGACGCGCCCGACGACGGCTCGATCCGCTGGCCAGCCTACACGGCGCTCGGCGTCGGGCTGGCCATGGTCGCCGGCGGCGTCACCCTGGGCTACCTGAACCGCGGCGAGCTCGACGACATCCGCGCGATGCAGCGCGCCGGCGAGTGCGCCACGTTCTGCGGACCGGAGCTGGCCGAAGCCGAGAACAGCGCGCGCCTGGCCGACGGCCTGTGGATCGGCGGGGCCGCGGTGGCCGCCAGCTCCATCGCGCTGTGGTTCCTCTTCGACGCGCCCGACGCCGCCGAGGCTCACTGATGCGTCCCCTGCTCACCGTGGCCGCGGCGCTCGCCCTGGGGGGCTGCTTCGCCGCCGACGACTTCTCGGACTGCACCGACGACGAGCAGTGCGGCGCCGCCCGCCGCTGCGTCGCCCACAGCTGCGTCTTCGTCGACGCCGGCGGCGGCGCGCCCACCGACATGTTCGTCGCGCCGCGCCCGGACGCCGAGCAGCCCGGGCCCGCCGACGACATGGGCGTGGGGCCGCTGCCGTCGCGCACGCTGACCGGCGTGGTGTCGCGCCTGCAGTCCTTCCCCGGCGAGCGGGTCATCCTCGACGACGTCGTGGTGGCCGAGGGCTTCCTGCAGGTGCAGGCGGCGGTCATCGAGGTCAACGGCCGCATCGACGCCAACGGCGCCGGGCGCCCGGGCGGCGGTGGCGGCGGCGGCGGCGCGGGCGGACACGCCAGCGCCACCCTGCAGGGCGGCGCGGGCGCGGCCGGCGGCGAGAGCGGCGAGGCCAACGCGGGCATCACCGGCGGCCCAGGCGGACGAGGCGGCGACGGCGACGCGCTCGGCGGCACCGGCGGGACCGAGAACAGCCCCGACGGCGGCCGCGGCGAGGACGCCAGCCTTCTGCCCCCCGGCGCCGACGGCTGCGCCGATCGCGTGGGCATCCGACAAGGGCGCGGGGGCGGCGGCGGCGGCGGCGGCTTCGGCGGCAACGGCAGCGACTGTCAGAGCGGCCCGGGCGGCGCGGGCGGCGGCGCGGGCGGACCCGGCGGTGGCGCGGTGATCCTCGAGGCCAGCCAGCGCCTGGTGGTGCGCGCCGCCATCGAGGCCCGCGGCCTGCCCGCCGACACCCTGCCCGCGCGCGGCGCCAACGCCGACGCCCGCTGCGTCACCGACGGCCCCCCCTGCGGGGCCGACTGCGATCCCCAGAGCGAGGGCCGGGGGGGCGACGGCGCGGCGGCGGCCAACGATCCCGCCGGTCCCGGCACCTCGGCCGGCGCGGGCCAGGGCGGCGTCGGCGGCGGCGGCAGCGGCGGCATGGTGCGGCTGCTCGCGCCGGTCATCGAGGTCGAGGGCGGCGCCAGCGTCGACGTGTCGGGCAGCGCGGGCGAAGCCAACGGCGGGCTGGTGCAGATCGTCGGTCGCGCCAGCGCCGAGCCCTCGGTCACCGGAGCGCCCGCCGATCAGGTGTGCCGCGACACCCTCATCGGGGGGGAGCCTTGAGCGCCTCGCGCGTGGTGCTGCTCGTCGACGACGACCCCGACGTCCACCTGCTGCTGGGCACCATGCTCCGCCGCCGGGGCCCGGCCAACGTGCACCTCGAGTGGGCGCACGACGGCCAGACCGGCCTCGAGCGCGTGCGCGCCGGCGGCATCGACCTCGTCCTCAGCGATGTGAACATGCCGCGCCTCAACGGCCCCGACATGATCGCCGCGATCATCGCCGAAGGGCTGACGGTGCCGGTCGTGCTCATCGGGGGGCTGTTGGACGAGGAGGACGGGCGCGACGCGGCCGGCCGCCTGGACAAGACGGCGCTGTTGACGGATCCCACGCTGATCGAGCGCTGGCTGGACGGCGCCTGAGGCGTCCCGGCGCTCAGACCCAGAGCGTCACCGGGGCCTTGCGCACCAGCACCTGCAGCAGATCGCGCGACGTGATGAAGCCCACCACCTCGCCGGGTGAGCGCACCACCGGCAGGCCCGACCAGCCGCCCTCGGTCAGCATCTCGGCCGCCTGCCGCAGGGTGTGGTTGGGCGCCACCGTCGCCACCTGCACCAGCATCACGTCCGCGACCGCGCGCCCGTGCCAGTGCAGATCGCCGCGCAGCGCCGGCTGGGCCAGGCGACGCCGCGTCAGCAAGCCCACCAGCAGCCCCTCCTCGACGACCGGCAAGTGGCGGATGTCCCGGCGCTCGAGGATGTCGTGCGCCTCGGCCAGCGTGGCGCGCGGGCCGATCACCACCGGCGGGTGCGCCATCACCTGCCGCACGAGGATGTGGGCGGCGTCGGTGGCCTCGGGGCGCCGCTGGGGCTCGAACACGCGGCGGTAGGTGCGCAGCACCTGCTCGCGGGCGCGGATGGGTTCGATCGGCTGAGTCGGCGCGACGCGCGGGTCCGGGCGCGGCCGGACCAGCTTGTCGATGCGTCGTGGATCGGACTCGTCGGCCATCCCGACACCATAGCGGAGGCGGCGCCGGTTGCGTATTCGGAGGGTCCTGCCCTTCGGGGCGCGCCGGCCTCTGGGACCACCGTTAACATTCTTTCTGGCATGCTTCGTGCTCACACGGCCGCCCCGACCGCCGCGCACACCGGGGCGGGCACGTCCGCAAAGAGGAGCAAGCATGGGGAGCATGGAACGCTGGATCCTGGTCGTCGCCCTGGCGACCCTGGCCGGCTGCATCGAGGAGTCCGACGATCCCGCCACCGACAACGGGGGCGACGACGGCGGCAGCGTCAGCGCCGACGCCGCCACGCCTGGCCCGGACGCCGCCGACGGCACCGGCCGCGACGCCGGACCCGACCGGTCCGACGCGGCGATGCCGCCGCCCGGCCCGGACGTCAAGCCGCCCTGCGGGAACGAGGACGACCTGGCCCCCAACCAGTCGCGCGAGGACGCCACCACCGCCGAGCCCGGCTTCCTGCGCGACGACCTGTTCCTCTGCCCCGAGACCGAGGACTGGTTCCGGCTCGACCTCGCGGCGGGCCAGGCCCTGCAGGTGCAGATGCTGGTCGATCCGCCCGAGACCAACCTGGACGTGGCGGTCACCGACGCCGCCGGCATGCCGCTCGCGGTGGGCGACGCCGCCAACGGCGAGGAGTCGGTCGACTTCCGCGCGCCCGGCGACGGCACCTACTACGTGCGCGTGTACGGCGCCGGCGACGAGGCCGCCTTCTACGCCCTCGCCTTCCAGAGCAACTGCACCATGGACGCCGACTGCGGCGAGACGGGCATCTGCGATCGCCTCCGCGGCGGCTGCCTGCCCCACGAGCCCGCGGCGTGCGGCCAGGACATGTTCGAGCCCAACGATCGCGACGACGCCGCCACCGGCATCGCGCCGCCCAGCCAGACCGAGGCCAGCCTGTGCGGCGCCGACCGCGACTGGTTCGCGTTCGCGGCCGAGGACGGCGACAGCTTCGACGTGCTGCTCGGCTTCGAGCCGGGTGAGGATCTCGACATGTTCGTGGTCGACGCGGCCACCGGCGTCACCGTGGCCGCGGCCACCGGCGACGCGCGCTTCAACCCGGAGCGACTCGACCTGTCGTTCCTGCCCGCCGGCCGCTACCTGGTGGGCGTGACGCTGTTCGTGCCCGAGGGCGAGCCGGACCGCTCGGTCGACTACCGGCTGCAGATCGCGGCGCGCTCGGGCCAGTGCGCCATCGACCGTGACTGCCAGAACGACGGGCTGCCCGTCTGCGACGACGGCATCTGCCGGGCGGTCGAGGGCAACGGCACGGCGGGCCCCGGCGAGCGCTGCGGATCGGACGCGAACTGCGGCGGCGAGGCGCCCGCCTGCTACACCGGCGGCGCCGGCGGCCACGACAACTTCTGCACGGGCCAGTGCGGCGACGACGGCGACTGCGCCGCCTTCGGCCGCGGCGCGAGCTGCGAGCCCGTGCGCCGCAACCTGGCCATCTGCATCCCCGGCTGCCAGAGCGACGACGACTGCAGCACCTTCCGCACCTGCACCGAGGGCGTCTGCGAGCTGCGCGGCGAGTGCCGCGTCGATGGCGACTGCGACGAGGGCGACGTCTGCCTCAGCACCGACTTCGGCAACTTCTGCAGCCTGCCCCCGGCCGCGCCCCAGTGCGGCAGCGACATGGGCTTCGAGCCCAACGAGCGCAGCGGCACCGCCACCGTCGTCGAGCTCGACGAGGCCGGCGCGGCCAGCGTCGAGGGCCTGCACATCTGCGACGGCGACGACGACTGGTTCCGCATCACCGTGCCCGAAGACAAGGCGTCGTGGCTGCTGACCGTCGCCGTCGAGTTCCGCGAGGGCGTCGACATCGACCTGTACCTGCTCGACAGCGCCGGCAACCTGGTCGGTGCCTCCACCTCGCCCGACCAGACCACCGAGGCCATCGAGGCCCGCTTCATCGCGCCTGGCGACTACCTCGTCCGCGTCGACCAGTTCGCCAGCGACGCGCTCGAGGACACCGAGTACAGCCTCAGCGTCAGCCTGGTCGACAACGAGGACGCCTGCACGGTCGAGGGCAACGAGTGCGGCGGCACCGACCCCCTGCGCGCGTCTTGCAACGCCGACACCGGCGCCTGCGAGGCCCTCAACGGCGCCGGCGCCGTCGAGCTCGGCGGCCTCTGCGACAGCGACGACGACTGCGTCGGCAACGCCGACGTCTGCTGGATCTTCGAGGGCGGTGCGCAGGGCTGGAACATCTGCACCGTCGGCTGCCAGAGCCAGGACGACTGCAGCGCCGTCCCCGGCACCACCTGCACGCCCTTCCAGCAGTTCGCGGTCTGCCTCCCGCCCCGATAAGCAGAAGCGGCTCGATCACCCCCCCCGATCGAGCCCCGAAGCTCGACCCCACCCCCCCCCGCGGTCGAGCCCACGTGCCCGTGCACGTGCACGTGCCCGTGCCCGATCAACCCCGCCGTCACGCAGGATCCGCCCCGACGCACGGGGCGAATCCCTTGACCTTGACCTTGACCTTGACCTTGACCCCACCAACCCCGCCGTCAGCCACACCCGGCCTCAACGCCCGGGGCGAGTCCCTTGCCCTTGACCTTGACCTTGACCCCACCAACCCCGCCGTCAGCCACACCCGGCCTCAACGCCCGGGGCGAATCCCTTGACCTTGACCTTGACCTTGACCCCAGCAACCCCGCCGTCACGCAGGATCCGCCCCAACGCACGGGGCGAATCCCTTGACCTTGACCTTGACCTTGACCCCAGCAACCCCGCCATCACGCCGGATCCGCCCCAACGCCCGGGGCGAACCCCGCGACCTCGACCTCGCCCTTCCCGACCACCCACTCGGTCCTCAACTGAGCCGCCCTCAGCTCGGCGAGCGCCATCCCTGAAACAAGAAGCCTTCGGTCTCGGATCCCCCGCTGGCTCTGACCTCCAACGCGGTGCCCCGGGGAGGGCAAGGTCAAGGTCAAGGTCAAGGTCAAGGGCCCCTCGCACCCACGCCCGCTCAGCCACCCCCCCCTGCCCCGATCACCCCTCCCCCAACACCCGCTCCACGCTCCGCAGCGCCGACAACCCCACCCCCGTCACCAACGTCCCCCCACCCTCGTACTCACCCGCCGCGCGCGCCGCGACGCAGCGCTCCCGCGCCGCCCACAGGTCGGCCATCGTCTCCCCCGCCAGCCCCGCCTCGGCCACGTAATCCCGAAGCTGCCCCAGCGCCCGCCGGTACCCCCGCCGGGTCCCGTCGGTCATCGCCGCCACCTCGGCCGACTCCACCCACCGCGTCATCCAGTCGGTCCCCGCGGCCCCCGCCCCCGCAGCCTCCTCCCCGGCCGCCGCCGCCCCCCGCGCGCGCTTCGCCTCGACCTTCGCCCGCGTCTCCCGCTTCGCCTCGTCCCACGCGCCGGTCGCCCGCTCGCGCCACCCCAGCCCCCCGTCCTCCTCGTCCTCGTCCCCGTCGTCCGCCGCCCCCGGCGCCGCCTCGATCAGCGCCTTCAGCGCCGCCGTGTCCAGCCCGCCGGCCGCCCCCGCGCCGCCCAGCACCGCGTCGGCCAGCGCCCGCTTCTCGCCGTGCAGCGACATCACCTGCTCTTCGATCGTCCCCTTCGCCACCAGCCGGTACACCGTCACCGGCTGCTCCTGCCCGATCCGGTGCGCCCGGTCCGTCGCTTGATCCTCCACCGCCGGGTTCCACCACGGATCCAGGTGCACCACGTAGCTCGCCGCCGTCAGGTTCAGCCCCGTCCCGCCCGCCTTCGTCGAGATCAGGAACACGTCCCCCTCGCCCGCCTGGAACGCGTCCACCTCCTCCGCCCGCTTCTTCGCCGGCGTCGATCCGTCCAGGTACCGCACCCGCACCCCGTCGGCCTCCAGCGCCGCCCGCGCCAGCGCCAGGTGCGACGTGAACTGGCTGAACACCAGCGCCCGGTTCCCCTCCTCCCGCAGCTCCTCGATCAGCCCCCGCAGCACCTTCAGCTTCGCCGACTCGGCCGGCGCCCCCGCGTCCACCAGCCGCCGGTGACACGCCAGCTGCCGCAGCCGCGTCAGCGCCGCCAGCATCTGGAACCGCTGCTGCGCCGGCCCGTCGCCGCCGCCCTTCTCCAGCGCCTGCAGCGCGGTCAGCCGCGCCTGGTCGTAGGCCTTCCGCTCGGGCGGGCTCAGCCGCACCTCCAGCACCACCTCGCTGCGCTCGGGCAGCTCCGTCGCCACCTCGCCCTTCGTCCGCCGCAGGATGAACGGCCGGACGATCTGCGCCAGCCGCGCCCTCGCCTTGGGATCCCCCGCGTTGATCGGCGACCACAGGTTCTCGCGGAACCGCTCCGCGCTGCCCAATAGCCCCGGCAGCAGGAACCGGAACAGGCTCCACAGCTCGCCCAGGTGGTTCTCGAGCGGCGTCCCGGTCAGCGCCACCCGCATCTCGGCCTTCAGCGCGCACGCCGCCTTCGCCGTCCGCGTCGCCGCGTTCTTGATCGCCTGCGCCTCGTCCAGCACCACCGTCGCCCACTCGACCTCGGCCAGCGCCTTCGCGTCCCGCTGCAGCAGCCCATAGCTGGTCACCCGCACCGCGCCCGGCCCCAGCCCCTCGAGCAGCCCCTCCCGGTCGCCCCCCCGGTAGGCCTTCACGTCCAGCTCCGGCGCGAACTTCTCGGCCTCCCGCAGCCAGTTGAAGCCCACCGACGTCGGCGCCACCACCAGCGCCGGCCCCGCCTCGGCCCGCCGCAGCAGCAGCGCCAGCGCCTGCACCGTCTTGCCCAGCCCCATGTCGTCGGCCAGGCACGCCCCCGCCCCCCACTCGGCCAGCCGCGCCAGCCACACGAACCCATCCCGCTGGTAGTCGCGCAGCGTCGCCTTCAGCCCCGCGGGCACCGCGGGCTCGATCTCTTTCGCCGACCGCACCTTCTGCAGCAGCTCGATCCACTGCTGCGCCCCGTCGACCGCCGCCCCCGCGTCCGCCAGATCGGCCAGCGCCTGCCCGGCGAAGGGCGACAGCTCCACCTGCTTCTTGCGCACCGTCGCCGTCGCGGTCAGCGCCTCGAGCTGCGCCCGCAGCGCCGCCTCCAGCCGCACCAGCGCCCCGTCGTCCGCCTCGACGAAGCTGCGCCCCTCCAGCACCGCCTGCGCCAGCCGCGTGAAGGGCACCACCACCCCGTCGAACTCGACCCCGCCCTCGACCCCGAACCAGTCGCGCTGCGGCCCCACCCGCAGCTTCAGATCCTTCGTCCCCGCGTGCCGCGTCACCCGCTTGGGCGCGCTGCGCCACTCCACCTGCAGCCCGTCCGCCTCCTGCGCCGCCTGGATCACCGCCAGCGCGTCCAGCGACGCCTCGGGATCCTCCATCGTCCAGCCGTAGTCGCCGTACTCCCCGTCCGGCGGCTCGAGCGCCAGCCGCCCCGCCCACCCCTGCGCCGCCTTGATCTCGCCCTTCAGCTTGCGCGGCACGTGGAACAGCCCGCCCTCGGGCAGCTCGCCGTACAGCGTCCCCACGCCCACCCCCGGCGTCAGCCACGCCCCGCCCGCGAACACCTGCACCCGCAGCTCGACGTGCAGCTTGCCCCCGTCGCTCGCCGTCAGCCGCACGCCCCAGCGCAGGTCCGGCGCGCGCTTCGGCCCCTC
>JAUHXL010000754.1 GCA_030426945.1 bacterium | reverse complement strand
CGCCGGCCAGCGCGGCCAACCAGATGAGGGCGCTCAGCCCGTGGCGCGCGCGGCGCTTCATGGCTGCCCCTCGGCGTCCTGCAGCAGCAGCGTCAACCCGCCGATGCCCGGCAACTGCTCGAGATCATTAACCAACCTGGCTTGGCCGTGGGGATCGCGCAGGCGCACCTGGTAGGCGTACTCGAGGGCCTCGCCCTGGGCCAGATCACGCAGCGCCACCAGCACGAAGCGGCGGCAGTGGGGCTCGATGAGGGCCTTGATCCGCTCGGCGTCGACGCTCTCGCGCGGCAGCCAGAACCGCAGCACGCCGTCGAAGTGCTGCCGCGCGCCGAGGGGCGCCCAGCCCAGCGCGACGGACGCCGCGCAGAAGGCGAGGCAGCCGACCGTGGCCACCGGCCAGGCGCGCACGCCCACCGCGACGCCGGTGGCCAGCGCGGCGAAGACGAACACCATGTCGCGCACGTCGCGCACGTTGGTGCGGAAGCGCACCAGCGCCATGGTCCCCAGGATTCCGAGGCCGCGCGCCAGATTGTCACCGATCGCCAGCATGAGGATGGTGGCGACGAGGGGGCTCAGCACCAGGGCCTGCGCGAAGCTGCGGGTGAAGCTCAGGCCCTCGTAGGTCCACTCGTAGACGACGGCGATCACCTTGCCGAGCACGAAGGCCAGCAGCAGCGCGAGCGCCACCTGCTCGGCGTTCACCGGGCTGAGGCCGGTCGAGAAGAGGGCCTGGAGATCGATCATCGGCCGTGGCTCCGCTGGGCGCCGGCGTGCTCCGTGAGCGCCGGCGAGCACCCGAGGTGGAGCAAGGGGCGTGCCCTCGCGCCGACGCGGCGCGGGATGCGACGGGCTGTCGCGCGCGCCTGACAGCGCGCCGCCGGACCGCCAGTCAGGGTTGGCGGCGCGCTCATCCGCGGCGCCCCCCGCGCCGGCTGGGCACGCGCACGGGCGGCGCGCCGAGCGCGGGGCGCACGGTCTCGAGGGCGGTGGCGTACTTCGAGAAGCCCTGGCGATGCAGGTCGAAGCGCTGCATCAGGTCGAGCATCCAGCGGGGCACACGGCGCTCGCACTTCAGCTCGAGCACCAGCGCCGGGCGGCCGAGGCCGAATCGGCCGGTGGCGTCGATGGGGCGCCAGTCGGCCGCGTCGTCGTCGATGGGGACGGTGTCGCGCACGGGCAGGGCGGCGGTGAGCTGGTGATCGAAGGTGACGCGGGCGTAGGCGTCGACGGTGCTGGTCCAGGCCTCGCGGCGGTAGCGCACCAGCACGCTGGGCACCGCGCCGAGGCCCAGCAGGCGGGTGTGGAAGCGGTCGAAGTCGGCGCGGCCGGCCAGCACGCGGGGATCGCGGAAGGCGGCCGGCCAGGCGCCCGCGGGCAGGTCGACGCGGGTCTTGTGGAACACCTCGCCGAAGCGCGCCTTCACCTCGAGGCCGTGCGCCGGGCCGTCGTAGCGCCGCACCCGCAGCTTGAAGCGATCGGGCTGGCGATCGAGATAGTCGTGATAGCAGCGCAGATCGGGGGTGTCGAAGTAGAGGCTCGACAGCCGATACCCGCCGTCCTCGGTGTGGCGATCAGGCGCGCAGAAGCGGCGGACGCAGTCCCGGATGGCCGGCATCTGCTCGGGGGTGATGCGGTATTTGAGCTCGCGGCGTACGAGGTCCATTGGGATCCCAGGCTAGTGGATTCCGCCGCGCACTCCACATTCCGTGCCGACGGGCGCGGTGCAGACGGATGGCGGGGGCCGATTTTGTGCGATGCACAAAAGCGCCTTGATCGGCGGGTGGCGCTGGCCTACAACCGTTGCCTGGCGGGGGGTGGAGTGCGTTGTTGCGTTGCGTGAGCCTCGTGGTCGTGCTGGGTCTGGTCGGCTGTCTGCCGGAGCCCGACTTCGCCCCCGGCGACGCCGGGGCGGCGGACGCGGCGCGCGAGGCCGACGTGTCCGCGCCGGGCATGGGCGGCGCGCCGGACGTGGGCGGCGCGCCGGGGATGGGCGGCCAACCCGCGACGGGCGGCGCACCCGGCATGGGCGGCGAGCCGGGCGCCGGCGGCGAGCCGGGCGTGGGCGGCGCGCCGGGCGTGGGCGGCGAGCCGGGCATGGGCGGCGAGCCGGGCATGGGCGGCGAGCCGGGCATGGGCGGCGCGCCCGGCATGGGCGGCGACCCCGGCATGGGCGGCGCGTCCCCGGCACCCGGCATCGTCGGCCGCTGGCTCAGCGAGGGCGCCGACCTCGCCCCGCTGCTCGCCGATCCGCCCGCCAGCATCCGGCGCATCGAGGCCACCTTCGGCGGCGACGGTCGCTTCCGGGTCGTCCTCACCAACGACGATCTGCAGTCCTTCGAGCTCAGCGGCACCTACACCACGGACGCTTCACGCGATCCGGCCACCATCGCGCTCGACCAGACGCAGCCCGAGGCGGTGCGCTCGGCCGGCATCTACCGCGTGGACGGCGACGTGCTGACCTACGAGGTCGCCCAGACCGACCCGCCCATCGCCGGC
>JAUHXL010000753.1 GCA_030426945.1 bacterium | reverse complement strand
GTCAGGGCGCTGGGACGATCGCCGTCACGCACCGCACCAGGCCTCGTAGGTGGGAGAGATCGGCCACGTCCACGAGCTCGGTCCGCCAGCCGCGCGTCGCCAGCAGGCGGGCCCAGGTCTGTTGATAACGCCGGGCCAGGGCCTCGGTGCGCGGCGGGCGGGGTGCGGTGTCGAGGCGGGGCATGAGGGCCACGGCGTCGCGTCGCGTGCGCAGCAGGAGTCCGTTGGTGGGCGAGATGACCGCCGGATCCATGTTGCCGTCGTCGATGGACAGGGTCAGCGGAGGCGCCAGGATGGGCGGGCGCAGCACCGTGTAGCCCAGCGCCCGGACCCGGTGGGCGGTGTCGTCGAGGAAGGTCGCGATGGCGCCCGCGACCCGCGTCGCTTCTCCCGCCTCGGCGAGGTGCAGGGCCTCCCGCCCCAGTACGGGCACCAGCAGCGTGTCGTCGTCGAGCGCCATCAGGAACATGTCGATGTGGCCGGTCACCTCGAAGGGCATGTGCGGCAGGACGATGATGTCTTCGGCCGGGCGATCGAACGCCTCGGCCAGGACGGCCAGCGTCTCGATGCGCGTGCGCGCGCGCTGCCCCAGCGCCTGCAGGGCGGGCAGCTTGGGGTACTCGGCGTTCTCGACCGTCAGCCGCGTCGAGACGAAGACGTGCCGGCGCGTTGCGACCAGGTTGCCGTTCTCGTGCACCAGGGGCAGCCGCTCGACCAGGAAGCTGGGCACGGGGGCTGGGGGGATCCACGACAGTCGTTGTCGGATGGCGTGCAGCGGACGCAGCGCCTTCAAGATGCCGTTGCGCTGCCGCACGTAGATCGGCTGGTGGTCGCGGAGCCAGATGACGCCGTCGGCCTTGGTCGGGGAGTCGGTGACGTACTGTTCGCGCACGTGGCGCTCGCCCAGCAGGCGTTCGAGGGTGTGCACCAGCTGAGGCGCGCGGACGGCGAGGCGCTCGTGGGTGACGACCCAGCCCAACAGCGCATAGTCGGGGACCGGGCCGACGCCCTCCCAGGGGGTCGGCGCGCCCAGCCGGTGGGGCGGATGATGACCCGTGCCCGGCACGCGCGGGTCGGGACGCGGCGGATTCGGTGTCCGAGCGGCGGTCGGGCCGGTCAACAGCAGGCCGAGGGCGAAGCACCAGAGCAGTCGGCGCACGGGCGACTCCATCCGAGGATGAGCGCCGTCCAGCACGCCTCGTGCCAGCGCCTGCCGGGAGGTGGAAGGGTGATCAGGGCGTCGGCTTGGCGGCCACCTTGGGCGGCGGCGTCGGCTTGGCATCCGCGTTCGAGACCCGACCCAGGTCGACGTAGGCGCCGTCCTGCATGATCACGAAGGGGCGATCCTCGAAGCCCACCCGGCCCTTGCCATCGTGGCGGATGATCTGGACCTTCCCGGCGCCGTAGCCCATGGGGCCGCGGCTGTAGTAGTGGGCCTTCAGCAGGTAGGGGAAGGCCTGCGGGGCGTGGATGGTGAAGCACTCCGGGCCGTAGCCCGTGGTGATGTCGGCGTACAGATCGCCGCCCGTCGCGAGCTGGCGACGCGAGTAGTAGGCGTGGTTGAAGTCGCCGTCGAAGATGTGGAAGTCCACGTCGTTGGCGTCAGTCTCCCAGGTCAGGACGAAGCGCATGGTGGGCGCGTCGTCGATGCGCAGGTTGAAGCGGGCCAGGTGCTTCGAGGCCACCTCGCGCGCGCTCGGATCGGCGGCGACCCACGCCGCCGCGATGATCTGGGCGTCCTCCTGCAGGATGCGCTCGACGGCCTCGAACCGGCCCGACGCCCGGCGCGCGGTGATGCCAGCCAGCGCCGTCTCGAGGGCGGCCTCGTAGCGGCCGAGGCGCAGCTGAGTCATCGCCAGCAGGTGGTAGATGGAGGGGTGATCCGGGCGCTGCCCCAGGGCCACCGCGTAGCTGTCCGCGGCCAGGCGCAGGCCGGGCTCCCCCAGCCGCTCCAGCCAGTTGCCGGCCAGGCGACGCATGTCGGCGCGGCTGGGGTACAGGTCGAGGACGCTTCCGAACGCGCGGGCGGCGTCGAGGCCGTTGCCGCTGTGGGCGAGGCTCTGGCCCAGGGCCACCAGCGCCAGCAGATCGGTCGGATCGTCGTCGCGCCAGCCCCACGAGGTGCTCAAGGCCTTCTTGACGCGACCGCGAGCGAGGTCAGCCTCGATCTCGGCCATCTTGCCGGTGAGCGCGGGGCGGCCCTTCTGAATCTCGGCCAGCTCTCGGCGGCCCTCGCTCTCGCCCGTCGGCCGAGCGGCGATCTGCTGCGGGCCCGGCGGCGGCGGCGGCGGGGTGGCCGTGGCGGGGAAGGGGCTGGGGCGGCGGCTGGGGCGGGGTCGGGCGCGCGCCGGGGCCTCCTCGTCGGCCACCGCCGACTTGGCCTCCGGCATGGGCTCCGCCGGCGCCACCTCGGCGGCCGGCGCGTCGGCGGCCGCGACGAGGTCGGCGGGCGCGCCGGCGAAGTCATCGCCGTCGGCGGCGCTGGCTTCGGCCTCGTCGGCC
>JAUHXL010000181.1 GCA_030426945.1 bacterium | reverse complement strand
GACGTCTCGTAGGTCTTGTGCGTCAGGCGGGCGAAGCCGGCCTTCACGTACTGCATGAACGCGCTGATGGCGCCGGGGCGGTCCGAGCGCAGCAAGCAGTGGAGGTGGTTCGAAGCCACGACGGCGATCGCGACGTCGACGCCGTACCGAATCTGGGCGCGCCCGATGATCCCCCACATCAGCAGGACGAACAGGCCGCCGTCCTCGGGCGGGACGAACGCGTAGCGGCCGCGCACGACGCGGCTGCTGACGTGCACCCAGTGGCCGCGCAGCATGCAGCGGTGGCGCGGGTTGCGCTTCTTGGCGCGGTAGCGGACACGGCGGCCGAGGGTCGCGTTGGGGGCGGGCATGGGTCTCCTCCCGGGCCAGATCGGGGGAGATCCATCGGACAGCCGCGGCGCGTGTTGCGCGGCGGCGGTCGATTTCTGTCGAAATCCTCCGAGACGCAGGGACCGGGGCCGCCTCGGAGCGAGCGAGACGCGCGTCAGGCCGCCTCGGTATCCTCCCGCCCCACCAGCACGTCGGCGCTGATCCCCAGGACGCGGCGCAACCGGCGGATCATCGCCAGGCTGAGCGAGCGTTTCCCGCTCAAGACCTCGGAGACCCGCCCGCGGCCCCCTAGCAGGGGCTCGAGGTCCTTCCGCGTGAGGTTCTGCTGCTCCATGCGAAACCGGATGGCCTCGACGGGGTTGGGCGGCTCGATGACGTGGTGTCGCGCTTCGTACAGGTCGATCAGCGTGACCAACACCTCTGCCTGGTCGGCCTCGAGGCTGCCTGGGGCAGCCCCCCACAGGTTCTCGAGCTGCGCCAGAGCACGGGCATGATCGTCGTCGTTCCGGATCGGTCGAATCTCCATGGTCAACCTCCCTCTACAGCGCGTTGACGTCGATCGCGTCGTACTCGGCGTGGGTGCCGACGAACTTGATCCAGACCGCGCGGCCTGCGAACCACACCTTGGCCACGAGGCGGTACTTGTTGCCGCCGATGTTGAACACGACCCGCTCGGCGTCGATGACGCTGGCGTGGGCGTAGCGGGCCTTGATGTCCATCATCGTGCCCCAGTCCGCCGCGCTGGCCTCGGCGTACCACGCCTTCAGCGGCTGCTCCGCATCAGCGTGACCCGCTTCCCAGAATGAACGCAGCGTGCTTCGGGCGATGACGCGCACCAGGTCGGCCTCCAGGATGGACACTACCCCGTTCCCATAACGGGATCAACGCCTGCCTGCCGCACCGTGCGCCATGTGCGCCCCGACGCCCCGGGACTCTAAGTCCTCCGAAAGCACTCAGCTTTCGCGTTGCTTGTTCACGAAGCAGAACAGGGCGCCGGACCGCGGGTCCTCGCCGATCACCTCGCGGGCCGCCAGGGCCAAGCCATCGAACGAGCGCCGCATGTCAACCGGCTGCGTGCAAACGAAGATCTTCACGGAGCCCGGGATCATCGCCGCGCCTCCAAGACGCCGAGCAGGCGGGCGAAGGCGTCGGCGTCGAAGCCCGACGGCACCTCGATCTCCGCGCGGTGGATGCGGACCACGAACGACGTCTCCTTCGGCACGAGGGCCGCGAGCACCTGCTCGGTGACGTCGACGAACGCATCGGTCCTGCGAGCGCTCGTCCGCCGCGGTGGCTTCGCCCGCTTCTCCTGCTGGCGCAGCTTCCACTTCCACCAAGCCAGCGTCGTCGGCTCGACGCCCCCTTCGCGGGCGAAGGCCTTGCAGGTCATGCCGCTCGCGGCCCATGCCTCCACCCGCTCACGCCACACGTCCTGGGTCGCCCTGCGCATCGCGCGCTCGCCGTTCGGTTGAGTGACGACGTCATATCACCGGGCGGCCGTGCCGGTGGGGACGCGGTTGGCCGGACGGATACCGCGAAAGAAAAGGTGGGAAGCCGCCGCGCTCGGGGTTCATGATGGATTCCATGAAGTCGCTCGCTCACCTGCTGCCTTTCGTCGTCCTCCCACTCGTCGCCTGCGACGACGGCTCATCGGCCAGTCCGACCGACGCCGCGGCCTCGCAAGCCGACGCGGTCGGCACGGACGCCATGCTCGCCGACGTTGCCCTCGCCGACGCCGCCGCCGCGGATGCCGCCGTCGCCGACGCGGTCGCCGACGCCGCCGCAGACGCCGCGCCCCCGGACCCCTACGACGACCTCGAGATGTGGCTCTGCCATCCGGAGAAGGACGGCGATCCCTGCGACGCGAACCTCGACAGCACGGTCGTCCACGCCGACGGCTCCACCGAGGTCGAGCCCTTCGTCCGCGCCGTGGATCCGCCGGTCGACTGCTTCTACGTGTATCCCACCGTGAGCCTCGACCCCGGGATCCAGGCGGACCTCCCCCCGGGGCCTGAGGAGAGCTACATCACCGTGGCGCAGGCGGCCCGATACCAGGCGGTCTGCGCGCTCTATGCGCCCGCCTACCGGGAGGTCACCGTCACCGCGCTCATCCAGGGCAACCGTGACTTCTCCGTGGCGTATCCCGACGTCCTCGCGGCCTTCGAGGCTTTCGCCCGGCGCGATCCCGCGCGGCCCTTCCTGCTCATCGGGCACTCCCAGGGAAGCAGCCACCTCGAACGCCTCCTGCGCGAGGTCATCGAGGCGGACGACGCGCTGCAGGCCCGCCTGGTCTCGGCCCACCTCATCGGCTGGAACCTCGCGATCCCCGCGAACGCCGACGTGGGCGGCGCGTTCGAGCGGACGCCGGTGTGTCGGACCCCGCAGCAGACCGGCTGCGTGGTCGGCTACTCGGCCTACCGCGACACCGATCCGCCCGGCGGCAACGCGGTCTTCGCCCACGTGGACGAGGGGCGGGCCGTCTGCGCGCACCCCGGCGCGCTGGCAGGGGGCTCCGCGTTCTTGAGGCCGTATGTCGACTCCGACATCCCGGCCGCGCTGAGAACGATCGCGGGGGAGTTCGCCGGACCGTTCGCCGACCCGGCGGCGAGCGCGGCCATCGCGACTCGCTTCTGGACGCTGCCCGATTTCTTCGAGGCAGAGTGCGTCACCGACGGCGCCTTCTCCTACTTGCAGGTCCGCGTCCACTCGGACCCCGACGACCCCCGGGTGGACGACGTCGGCGGGGATCCCATCCCCGGCTGGGGCCTGCACCTCGTCGACGTCAGCCTCGCGCTCGGCGACCTGGTCGCGCTCGCCGGCACACAGATCGCGTCCTTCACCGAGTGACGTCACGCACGTCGGCCTGACCTGCGAAGGCGGCCCAGCAATCCAGCAGGTATCTGCTCGCGCACCGGGACTCTGAGTCGTCCGGGAACACTCCGCTCTCGGGCGGAGGGGCCCACGCGGCGCGATGGGGCGGACGCTGCGCTCAGGCTTCGAGGGCCGCCGTCAGCGCGGCCACCCGGTCCTTGAGCTTCTTCGACTTGAGGCTGCTGCGCAGGGTTCGGCTCGCGGCCGCTCGCACCTCGGGCGCACAGGCCAGCAGGCGCGGTTGCCAATGCGCCTCGACCGCGTCGAGCTGGGCGCGCTGGGGCCGGTTCGGATCGGCGAGCCAGTGCTTCAGCTGGACGTCGAGGGTCGGCGTCGGGGCGTAGGGCCCGGCGTCGAGCGGCCCGAGGGCGCCGACCACCGCTTCGAGCGACGCGACCGCGGGCTGCTGCAGTGCCGCGGGCAGGCTGGCCAGGAAGTCCTTGAGCGTGTCGGGATCCCGCCTGCCGCGCACCGCGAGCTCGAGGCTTCGGGCGTACTCGATCGGGTGCTCCTCGAAGGGCATGGGCAGGCCCAGGTGCCAGTCGAGCCAGATCCCCAGGTGCTGCGCCTTCACCCAGGCCGCGAAGGCCTCGGCGAGCCCTGGATCGTCAAAGACACGCTCGAAGAGCGGGCGCCCGCCCAGCGGGCCGTCCTGGTCGAAGATTTGATCGAACATGCTGCACCTGTACTGAGGGCCGAGTGCTGCGTTCTGGGAGAACGCCGCATGCGCTCGCGATGTGCAAGGACAATTCACGCCCGGCACACCGGCAGCCCAACCCCCTCGAAAACAAACGGCTTTCGGGCGGACGGGCCCGCACGAGAGCCTTCCGGGACGCGGATCGGGCGTCCTCGGCGCCGTTTGAGGCGCCGACCGGCGCTGATCGGGCTCGATGGGCGCGGGCGCGCCGGATTCGGCGCGCACCTCGGCGCCGGCGCGGCGATTCCGTCCGGACGGCCCACCGCAGGCAGGTCGAACGCCCCCGACGTCGAGGCAACGCCCCGCCCCGGCCGCACCTCAGCCGGTCGGCTTTCGCCCCACGCCCATCAGCGGCCGCATCGTCTGCTCGTCCACCGTCACCTCGAAGGCCGTCTCGACCGAGACGTCCTGCAGCCCGGCGCCCTCGAGGCACGCCCGGACCGCACCCGGCGTCAGGCCGAACGGCTCGTCGCTGTCGGGGTCGAGCGCCCAGTCCCACTGCACGAACAGCCCGCCTGGCGCCAGCCGCTGGACGAGGTCGCGCACCGTCCCCGGGTAGTCGTCGAGGAAGGCACACACCGACGAGCAAACGATCAGGTCGTACGCCTCACCGTCCCGGGGCGTCTGCGCCCGCGGCGCGACGTGGTCCCACCCGGAGCGCTCGATCTTCGCGCGGAGGACCTCGAGCATGGCGCGCGAGGTGTCCACGGCGTCCACGTGCGCGGCGAGCGGAGCCAGCCTCTCCGTCATCAGCCCGGTGCCGCACCCGAAGTCGCACACCCGCGCGCCTTCGAGCGACCGCCCCAGCCCGCCGACGGCGCGACGCAGCGACTCGAACGCCGCCGCCGCATAGGCGCGCTGCGCCCTCCCCTCGTCCCACGCCTCGGCGGCGTCGTCCCAGTCCACTTTGCGACCTCCAGCGTCGGCGCGAGGACCCAGGGTGCATCACGCCCGCACGGTCGACAACCGCGTGCGTGAGGCCTGACGCGGCGTCTCCGCCGGCTCGGGCCGCCGGTGTGCTCAGCCGACCTTCGCGGCCGTCCGCAGGAAGATCGGATGCGCCTTCCCCGCCCGATCCACCGCGGGGGTGGTCACGAAGCGGACGTCGGCGAAGCCGCTCGCATCGGCGATGGCGCCCGGTACCTCACGATCGACCCCTGCGCCCCTGGGACTTCAGGTCCTCGATGTGCCCGACCGTGCAATCGGCGCCTACGCGCCCGCCGTGCTGGCGCGAAGCTCGGCGAGGGCGAGGCTCGCCGCGGCGCGCGGCAGGGCCGGATCCACGCGCGCGCGGATCAGCACCATCATCCCCAGCAGCGTGGTGGCGAGCTTCGCCGACCAGCCCTCGACGTTCAGCGCGGCGTCGAGCTCGCCCCGGGCCACCGCGTTGCCGAGCGCGTTCCGAAACCCCGCTTGCAGCGTGGCCACGTACCGCTGGACCATCGCCCGGCTGGCCTCGTCGTCGGTGGCGGTCTCGGTGGCCGCGTTGCAGATCATGCAGCCCGCCTCGGTGCCCGGCGCGCCGGCCCACGACGCGAAGCGCGCCAGCACCGCCTCGATCGCGCCCACGCCCGCGTCGCGCTCGCTCAGCGCGCCGATGAACCCAGGCACGACGTGGGTGAGGTAGCGCTCCAGCGCCGCCGCGTACAGGCCGTGCTTGCTGCCGAACTCGGCGTACAGGCTCGAACGGTTCACGCCCATCTGCGCCTCGAGGTCGGCCGTGGACGTCGCCTCGTAGCCGTTGCGCCAGAACGCCTGCATGGCCCGGTCGAGCACCGCTTCCCGGTCGTACTTCTTCGGACGTCCCACGATGACCCCCTCGCCCGCCCCTTCAAGTCGCGCCGGCGATCCGCCGCACTCCGAATCTAACCGATCGGTACAAAACTTCGCGAGGGCCCTTGACCGGAGCACCGCCGCTGCGTAACAAACCGATCAGTTCAAAACACCTCGACAGGGAGCGCCCGCCGATGTCCTCACCCACCCGCTACATGATCGTGATCTGCACCGTGGACTCTGATCGGTCCGCCAAGTTCAGCCACTACGTCCGCCACGCGCGGCCCCTGTTCGGCGCCTATGGCGGGCGGCCCGTCGGGCAGTACGCCATCGACGACGTGCTGGTCGGCGAGGGCCACGACACCGTCGTCATCGTGATGGAGTTCCCGAGCGCCGACGCCATCCGCGGCATGCTGGCCGACCCCGCCTACCAGGCGCTGATCCCCGCCCGCACCGCCGCCTTCCCGCGGCTGCAGATCCTCATCGCCCGCGACTTCGATCCCACCGCGCTGCTGGACCCCGCACGATGAAGGCGCGCTACGGGCAGTGGGCCCTCGTCACGGGCGCCACGTCGGGCATCGGCCGCGCCCTCGCGCGCCAGCTCGCGTCCCAGGGGCTGAGCATCGTCGCCGTCGCGCGCACGGCCACCGCGTTGGAGGCGCTGGCCGCCGAGCTCGCGGCCGCTCACTCGGTCGAGGTGCGCGTGCTGGGCGTCGACATCTCCACCCGGGAGGGCATCGCCCGCCTCGTCGAGGGGGTCAGCGATCTCGAGATCGGCGTGCTCGTACCCTGCGCCGCCATCGAGTCCAGCGGCTACTTCGTCGACGCCCCGGCCGAGACGCACGGCCGCCTGCTCGAGATGGACTGCTACGGTCCGATGGCCCTCGCGCACCACTTCGGCGGCGCGATGGCCCAGCGGGGCCGGGGCGCCATCCTCCTCGTGTCGAGCCTGTCGGGGTGGATGGTGCAGCCCTACATGGCGCACTACGGCGCGGCCAAGGCGTACATCCTCGCGCTGGGCGAGGCGCTCCATTACGAGATGGCCGACAAGGGCGTGCACGTGTCGGTGCTGTCTCCTGGCCCGACCGACACCCCCATGGCCGCCAACACCGGCATCGACTTCGCTTCGATGGGCATGGCCGTCATGCAGCCCGAGGCCGTCGCCCGGGCGGGCCTCGCCGCCCTCGGCCGTCGCGCCCACGCCATCCCCGGCCTGCGGAACAAGGTCATGGTGTGGATGATGACCCGCCTCGTGCCGCGGTGGGCCGCCGGCCGGATGTTCCGCTGGATGATGAGCCGCGCCCTCGGCATCGCCCGGTAGCCAGCGAGCCTTCTGGCGCTCAGCCGATCCTCGCGGCCGTCAGCAGGAAGATCGGGTACGTCTTCCCCTCTCGATCCACCTCGGCGGCGGTCACGAAGCGGACGTCGGCGAAGCCGGCCGCCTCGGCGATCGCGCCCAACGCCTCACGGTCGAAGCCGGCGTGGAACACTCCCTCGGCGTCGGGAGGGTGGAAGTCGCCGTCCTCCTCGTCCAGGTCGGCCACCGCCAGGCGGCCGCCGGCGTGCAGGTGGGCCGCGAACGCCTCGAACAGCGCCCGCGTGTCGGCGACGTGGTGCATCGCCATCGCGCTCACGATGAGGTCGACCTGGCGCCCCAGGGGTCGCTCGATGATGTCCTGGCAGACGACGTCGACCTTGCCCGCCAGGTCGGGCCGGTCGGCCAGCTTCTCACCCAGCTTGGCCAGCATCGCCGCCGAGATGTCGACCGCGATCACCCGCCCGACCGCAGGGGCCACCTTCGAGCAGATGAGCCCGGTGCCCGCGCCGAAGTCCATCACGGTCAGGTCGTCGCGCAGCGTGACGTGCTCGGCGAGCGCGCGCGTCACGCCCTCCGAGATCTGCACGGGTATCGGGCGGGTGTCCCAGTCGTGGGCCTTGTCTTCGAACAGGTCGGTCATGCGCTCCCCTCGAGGTCGAGTCCTCGCCCAGAGCCCGCTCGACGGCAATCTGTGTCACCCCGCGTTCGACGCGCTGCGCGCCTCGGCCAGGCCACGCCCGAAGCGCCCGGCCGGCGCCGCGCGCCCATGATGGGCGGCCGCCGTGACGCACGCCCCGACCCCTGCAACCGCTCAGTCCCGGCGGACCGTGACGCACGGGGGCGTCTTACCCTCGTCGCGGCGCACGTGCGCGGTCTCGGCGCGCTTGATCCCGGTGCACGTCGGGGCGCACACGTGGGACCCCCCGTCCTCGATGCCGATCTTGCACTTGTTGTTCTGGCCGGTGTGACACTTCACCTTCTCGCGCGCGCCCGCCTTGACCCTACGCACCGAATGCGGCACCTCACACACCTTGTCGTCGCCGTTGTAGACCGCCACCTGCACCTCGTTGTTGGTGTGGTTCTCGACCCAGACGCCGCGCTTGTGCTTGCCGTGCGCGGCCGCGCCGAAGGCATACAACGATACGGCGGCGCCGATGACGCAGGCGGCGCCGACGGCGACCCGGCGGTGTTCGAACTTCATGTCTCTCCCCTCGCGAGGGCCGCGCGCCGCGGCACCTGCGCACTTGCGGTGGTGTGGTGTGACCCGCGGTCAGCGACCGCGTGGTCCGGCGCTCGGCGTCAGCCCAGACGCTTCGGCGACGGCGAACCCGTCGCCCGCTCGGCCGCCCGTCGTCTCAGTCACGCCGAATCTCGAGGCACGTGCCGTTCTTCACGCGGATGTGCCCGGTCTCGGCGCGCTTGATGCCGATGCAGTCGGCGCCCTTGCGATCACACTTGTTGTCGCCCGTGGTCCACACCCGGCACTTGTTCTTGCTGCCCGTGTGGCACTTCACCTTCTTCGTCTCGCCGGGCTGAATGGTGTGCACACCGTGCGCGACGCCGCACACCGCGTCGTCGCCGTTGAAGACCGCGACCGTCACCGGCTCGCTGTAGTGGTTCTTCACCCAGACGCCGCGCTTGTGCTCGCCGTGCGCGGTGGCGCCGAAGGCGTACAGCAAGACGACCGCGACGGCCGCGCCGCCGATGCCTGCCGCGACGAGTCGACCCTTGCGCTTCATGCTTCCCCTCCCCTGCGACGCGCTCGACGGCGCCGCGGTCCGTTGGCTGGTTTGCGGTGCCCGGCGGACAATGCAGGCGTCACGCCAAGCGCACAGCCGCGCGTCTTGGCCGGTTCGCGCCGGGGCCGAGGAAGATGGACGTCCAATCGACGTCCTCGGACGTCACGAGGATCGAAGACGCCAGGCGCGGAAGCGGCCGAGCCGCCGAGCCAGCCGCCCGCCCCGACCGATGGGCACCGGCGCGGTCCTCCCCGATGCTCCGGCAGGGCGTCCGTCTGCGTCGTCGGTTGGACGGCGACCACGGCCGCCTCGCCGTCGACACCAGCGTCCGTGTCGTCTTCGACCGCGGGACCGACGCCGCGCCGGTCCGCGAGCGCACCACCATCGCTCGGAACACAGCCCCGGCGAGGCGCGAGGTCACGCTCCTCCGCGCCTGACGCGCCGGCGCCCGACCGCTGGGTCGGTCGCGACGGTCGCCGTCGGCGCCGGCGCCGCGCGCACGACCCAGCCGCCCGCTCCGTGCTAGCGTGCGCGCGTGCCTCGACGCGTCCTCCGCCTCGCCGCTGTCCTGGTCGCCCTCGTCGTCGCGCCGGCCGGGTGCACCTGCGCGGGCTCCACCTTCTACGTCGCCCAGGGTGTTCGGGACGAGCTGCCCGACTGGGTCGGCCCCTGCGAGAAGCGGTTCCTGTCCGAGCCCATCCGCTTCGACGACCCCGCGGCCAGCGATGGCTTCGAGGCCGTGCAGGCCGGCGACGTCAGCTTCGCGTGTCAGAAGGGCCGGCTGACGCTGCGCATCCGGCCCATCGAGCAATTGGAGATCCAGGCGCCGGTCGCGCTGGCGCCGGGGCGCAAGGTCATCGTCAGCGCCCGCGCCTACGACGCCGAGGGCAACCCGTTGCGGCTGGGCACGTCGCCCGTCTGGTCGGTCGAGGGCGGCGAGCCGCTCGACCGCTGCAGTCACATGCTGGGCAGCTGTCTGGACGCGTCGCAGCTCCGCCTGCGCGCGCCCGAGGCGGGCGTCGTCGTCCTGACCGTCGGGGTCGCCGGGACGACCGCGCGCCGCAGCGTGCCGGTCGGGCCACCGCCCTGACCGCCGCGAGCGACGTTGGGCCAGCCGCCGGAAGGCCGCGTCATCCGAGCCGGAACAGCCTTGCGCTGACGGGTCCCAGCCTTCGCGCCGCAGGGATCTGCGCTCTGCCTCGTCGGCTCAGTACCGCGTGCCGGCCGCGGCGCCCACGGGCAGGTGCTCGTCGAGGAAGGCCAGCTCGGCGTCGCTGAGCGTCACGTCGTTCGCCGCCTGGTTCTCGTCGAAGCGCGACACCTTGGTCGTGCCGGGGATCGTGACGACGTGCTGGCCGCGGCTCAGCAGCCAGGCCAGGGCGAGCTGCGCGGCGGTGACGCCCTTCTTCTCGGCGAGCGTTCGCACCGCGTCGACCAGGTCGAGGTTCTTCTGGAAGTTCTCGCCCTGGAAGCGCGGGTTGTGGCGGCGGAAGTCGTCGGGCGCGAAGTCCTCGGGCGACCGGATGGCGCCGGTGAGGAAGCCGCGGCCGAGGGGCGAATACGCGACGAAGGTGATGCCCAGCTCGCGGCAGGTGCCGAGCAGCTCCTCCTCCGGCTCCCGCGACCACAGCGAGAACTCGGTCTGCAGCGCGCTGATCGGGTGGACGGCGTGGGCGCGGCGGATCTGGTCGGGCGTCGCTTCGGACAGACCCAGGAAGCGCACCTTGCCCGCCTTCACCAGCTCGGCCATGGCGCCCACGGTCTCTTCGATGGGCGTGTTCGGGTCGACGCGGTGCTGGTAGTACAGGTCGATGGTGTCGACGCCGAGGCGCTCGAGCGAGCCGTCGCAGGCCGCGCGCACGTACTCGGGCTTGCCGTTGATGCCCTGGAAGCCGCCGTCCTCGCCGCGCACCACGCCGAACTTCGTGGCGATGACGGCCTCGTCCCGGCGCGCGCGCAGGGCCGCGCCGACCAGACGCTCGTTGGTCCAGGGACCGTACATGTCGGCGGTGTCGAAGAAGTTCACGCCTGCGTCGAGGGCGTGATGCAGCAGCGCCGTGCTGCGCGCGTCGTCGGCCTCGCCGTAGAAGTCGGACATGCCCATGCAGCCGAGGCCGATGGGGGCGATCTCGACGCCGGTGGTGCCGAGCTGTCGGCGGGGAGGATTGGACATGGTGGCTCCTGGATGGCCGGGCGCGGCGTCGGCCCGACGTGGCCCGACCGATCGCGGCGCGAGCCTACTGCACGCCGGGACGCTCGACAATCGGGTCCGCGATCGATCCTTCTGGCCGGTCGAGCGTAGGGAGGGCCCATGCGCATCGCTCCCCTGCTCGCTGTGACGCTCCTCACCGGCTGCGGCTCCCTGCTGCGGGCGGAGGCGGGCCCCACGTGGATCGAAGACCGCGGCGCGGGCGGAACGCTCCAGCTCACCGCCGGCCTACCCATCATCGCCGGGACGGGCCTGGCCGACGTGCTCGTGGTCGGTGGCAGCGCAACGCTGGTCGACGGGGAGCTCTTCGCCGGCCTGATCTTCGGCTGCGACGCGGTCATCACGCCCGGCGGCGTCGACCAGCCCCGCAGCGTCGAGCGACGCGACGGCCTCGGCGGCACGCTGCGCTTCCACCCGCGCCTGGACGGCGATGGACTGGCGCTGGGCGGCGGCCTTGGCGCGGTGTACGGGCGCGGCCAACGCGAGCCGGGCGGCGATGTCTCGTTCGGCAGCGGCAAGTCCGCCCTCGGCGTCTCGTGGGATCGGCGCCGCTACCTGAACGTCGGCGCCGCCGTCGACGCCCAGTACCGCCCGGCGGACGCTACGCGACCGGGGCGCCTGCGCCTCGACGCCTTTGCGCTGTTCGAGCGCCTCGTCGTGACGGACTGAGCGATCGCTTGCGGCCGGGGCGTCGACCTCGGTAGATGGACGCATCGCCCCGGCGACCCAACCGGAGTAAGCCCATGGGACGCGTCCGCGTCTTCCTCGCTGTTTCCCTCGACGGCTTCGTCGCCGGCTCGGACGACGATCTGTCCTGGCTGCCCACCGAGGGCGAGCCCGGGCCCGGCGCCCTCACGCTGGACGCCTTCCTCAAAGACATCGGCGCGATGCTGATGGGGCGCCGCACCTACGACGTCGTCGCGGGCTTCGACGCGCCCTGGATGTACGGTGACGTGCCGATCCTCGTGCCGACGCACCGCCCCCTCGAGCCCGCCCAGCCCACCGTCCGCGCCGTCGAAGGCAGCATCGGCGCGCTGCTCGACCAGGCGCTCGCGGTGGCCGGCGACCGCGACGTCTACCTCGACGGCGGCCAGCTGGTGCAGCAGGCGCTGGCCGCCGATCGCGTCGACGAGATGGTGCTGACGATGGTGCCGGTCGTGCTCGGCGGCGGCGTGCCGCTCTTCGGTCCGCTGGCCGAGCCGCGCCGCTTCCGCTTCGGGCCGCCGGCCACCTACGGTGGCATGGTGCAGCTGACCGCGACGCGGACGCGCCCCTGAGCCGCCCCGCTCACGGGCTGCCCATCAGCGCCTCGAGGCCGGCGAGCTGGTAGCGCCAGAAGTGACCCACCGCGTCGCGCAGGTCGTCGGGATCGGGGTGGGCCCACAAGACGCTGGCGAGCGTGTCGAGCGTCCGGGCGAAGACGGCCTCGAGGACGAAGCGCAGGGTCGGCGGCACCGGGCCCACGGTGGCTTCGCGGTGGCGCACCGCGTGCTCCACCATGTCGGCGATCATCGCCGGGCGCCGGTCGGCGTAGGGCGTGCCCTCGGCGCCGCGCATCAGCAGCACCGCGACCGGGCGATGCTCCACCCAGAAGGCCAGCAGGTCGCGGGCGGTGTT
>JAUHXL010000180.1 GCA_030426945.1 bacterium | reverse complement strand
GGCCCCTTCGCGACGGCCATGTCGCCGGCCCACGCCAAGGCGCTGCGCGGCATGCTGGCCGAGACGGTGGCGCGGGGCACGGCGCGACGCGCCTTCGCGAAGTGGCCGGCGGCCCTGCGCGACGTGAAGGTGGCCGGCAAGACCGGCACGCTGGCGATCCGCGAGCCCTACACCCACTACACCTGGTTCGTCGGGTTCGCCCCGGTGGACGATCCGAAGGTGGCCATCGCGGTCATGGTGGGCAACGGCGAGCTGTGGTGGCAGAAGGCGCCCGACATCGCCCGCGTGGTGCTCGAGGCCTGGTTCGAGGCCCACGTCGAGGACACCGTCGCCACGCGCTGATCGCGCCGTCTCGCCCCCGCGCGCGCTCAATTTGCCCGACCCCCGGACCGTTGGTAAGGTGGCCGACGTGCGGGTCCGGTGGGTCGCCGGGCTCGGACTGAATACTGCGCGCTTCGGGAGAGACGATGTCGATCCGGGTGATCGACCGAGCGAGTTCCGGGTTGCAGCTGGCGTCACGCCGGCTGGCGGCATCGGCGCACAACTCGGCCAACGCCCTCACCGACGGGTTCCGCCGCGTCGACGTGACCGGCGCCGAGGCCGCAGCGGGCGGCGTCACCCCCCGGGTGACGACCGCTCCAGCCGACGCGCCGTCCGCTGATCCGGTGGCGGACGTGGTCGATCGAAAGACCACGGCCGTCCTCTACCGAGCCAACCTCGCCGTGGCCAAGGCCGCTGACGAGATGACCGGGCAGGTAGTGGACCTCGTCGGCTGACCCTGCGGGCGGCCCGCCCCGGCGTCGACCTCGACTCTCCCGAACGCGGGAGACGCATGAACGCGACGCGCCCCATCGCAGCGCTGCTGCTCTGGTCGATCGCCCTGCCCGCCGCGGCCCAAACGCCGCTGGTGGACGGCGCGTTCACCCCCCGGTCCGCGGACAACGATCCCGACCTGGTGGTGGTGCGCGAGCGCTTCGATCCCGCGACGAACCAGCAGAGCCTCTACCTGCGGCTGCACGACGGCGCGCGGGACTTCCAGTCCATGTCGGGCGAGCTGGTGATCACCGGCGCGACGGTGGCCGACGTGCTCTGGCGCCCCGCCGACCTCGACGCGTCGGACGCGCGCTGGGGCCTGCCCGGGCTCGACTACAGCGCCGGCGGCGCCGCCCGTGGCCTCGAGGGTGATCCCTTCACCGCCCGTCCGGCGCGCGGCGAGGAGGCCGACCTGCTGGACGTGTCGCCGCAGCGCGTGCGCTTCTGGTTCGGCTGCCGCGCCGACATCGACGAGGTGCGGGTGGTGCTGCAGTACCCCCCCACCCTCGGCAACACCCGCTTCTCGGTGCGCCTGTACCACGCGCGCCGGCCGGATCCCGCGGGCCTGCCGCTGAGCACCGACGGCGGCGTCCAGATCGGGGCGCTGTTCGACATCGTGCCCGACGACGGCGACTACTCCGAGGTCTTCGAGGTCGAGGACGTCAAGCTGCGCATCGAGGACGTCGACATCGTCGAGCGGAGCCTCGACCTGGGGCAGGTCGAGGAGGGCGGCGGGCTCGCCGGCCCCCGGCAGTTCCTCGTCGACAACGACTTCGGCGGCGTCGACCACGATCAGGACAACGGCTTCGATCTCAACGGGGTCATCACGCCCATCCCCACCTCCGGGGCGGTGGAGCAGCTGCGCTGGACCACCGAGGGCCTCGAGAGTGAGACCTTCGCCGGGGATCTCATCGCGCCCGCGCAGGTGCGCGTCGAGGGTCTGCCCGCCTCGCTGGCGCGGGGCAGCCGCGCGCCGGTGCAGGTGTCGGTCGACGTGCCGCCCGAGACACCCATCGGCGTGTACCGGGGGCGCGTGACGGTCTACGAGGACAACAGCCTCGACGACGAGCTCGGCCGCGACGAGCCGAACGACTCGGTGATCGTCACCGTGGTCGTGGGCACGCCGCCGGACGGGGGCATCGACCTGGGACCGCCGGACCTGGGCGTGCCCGACGGGGGGCCGGACGTGGGGATCGACGGGGGCGTCGACCGCGGCGTGGACGCCGCGCGGGATGTCGGCCCAGACGCGGCCGGCGACGCGCGCGCGGACTTCGGCGATCCGGGGTCGCCCGATCTGGGCGGTGATCTGCGCGACGGCGCCACGGGGCCCGAGGCCGGGGCGCCCTTCGACCTGGGATCGCCGCGGGGCGGCGCCCTCGGCTGCGACGCAACGGACGGAGAGGGCTGGCCCGCCCCGCTGGTGCTGGCGCTGCTGGCCTGGCCGGCCTTGCGGCGACGGTGGCGTTCATGAGGTGCCGCTGCACGGGATGGCTCTGCGTGATCCTCGGCCTGCTGGCGGCGTCGCCCGCCTGGGCGCAGGGCAACGCCCGGCGCTTCTACCCGTCGCCGGCGCTGTCGCCTTACCTGACGCTGGACGGCAGCCACACGCAGGGCGACGGCTCGGTCGCGGCCAGCCTGCTGCTGGGCTACGAGCGGCGCCCGCTGATCTTCTACAAGAACGGCCGCCGCACGGCCGACATCGTCGCCTACCGCGCGGCCGCCGACGTCACGGGCGTCTTCGGCCTCACACCCTGGCTGGACGTCGGCCTCACCCTGCCGCTGGTGCTGTCGCAGGACGGGCGCACGGTGCAGGGCCGCCAGGATCTCGAGAGCTTCGCGCTGGGTGATCCCGGGCTGGCGCTGAAGGCGGAGCTGATCGACAAGCTCGACGTGGGCGTCGGCCTGGCGCTGGTGGCGCACGCCACCCTGCCCTTCGGGGACGCGACGGCGCTGACCGGCGAGGAGAACGCCACCCTGGCCGGGCGCGTCGCCCTCGAGGTGCCCTGGGGGGATCGCTTCGACCTCGCGATCAACGGCGGCTATCGGGCGCGCGAGGCGACCCCGCTGGATGACGTGGTGCTCGACGACGAGCTGCTGCTGGGTCTGGGCGCGAGCCTGCGCATCAGCCCCGCGCTGGCGCTGGTCGCGGAGCTGAACGCGGCGACGCCGATCGACGATCTGTTCGGCTCGACGGCGACCACGCCCGCCGACGTGAACGGCGGCCTGCGGCTGCACCTGTGGCGCGGCCTTCAGCTGGTCGCCGGCGCGGGCGCCGGGCTCAACCCCGGCTACGGCTCGCCCGCCTTCCGCGTCTTCGCGGGCGTCGAGGCGGCGCCGCGGCGGCACGACTTCGACGGCGATCGCGTGGCCGACGGCTGGGACGACTGCCTCGAGGTGCCCGGCGCGCCCGATCACGGCGGCTGCCCCCCGCCGGTGGCCCAGAAGAAGCCGCCCAAGGCCCCGGTGGCCGACGCGGACGGCGATCGGGTGCCCGACGATCTCGATCAGTGCCCGCGCCTGCCCGAAGACCGCGACACCTTCCGCGACGACGACGGCTGCCCGGACGGCGACAACGATCTCGACCTCATCGCCGACGCCTACGACGCGGATCCCGTGGGGGCCGAGGACTGGGACGACTTCGAGGACGCCGACGGCGTGCCCGATCTCGACAACGACCGCGACGGCGTGGCCGACTTCCGCGACGGCTGCCCCAACGAGCCGGGGGGACGCGACGGGTGTCCGGGCAGCCCGCCCCTTGATCCGGCGACGCTGGCCGACGGCGGGGGTCTCGAGCGCCCGGGCGGCCCCGACGCGCCCTGGCTGCTCGGGCAGACCATCCACCCGGCCCGGCCGATCCTGTTCCAGTACGCCAAGCCCGAGCTGACGCCCGAGATGGCGCCCGTCATCGCGGGGCTGGCTGCGTTCCTCGCCGAGAACCCGACGGTCGGCCCCGTCGAGGTCGGCGTCCACGTCGACGCGATGGGCAGCCGGCAGTGGAAGCACTGGCTGTCGAACCGACGCGCCTACACCATCGTGCAGGCGCTGGTGGCCTACGGGGTGGATCCGCGGCGGCTGGTGGCGCGCGGCTACGGGCCCGAGATGCCCGTCGCGGCCAACGACACCAAGGAGGGCCGCGCCAAGAACCGTCGCGTGGAGCTGCGCGTGCTGTCGCCGCTCGAGCAGCCGACGCCCAAGCGCGCCGGGGGCCGGCGCGCGGCTCCGCTGCCGCCGCCGCGGGACACCTGGGATACGCCCGGCGCGGTCATCCTGCGGCCGGATCGCCCGATCCTGTTCGTGGTGCGCAACCATCGGCTGACGCCCGAGGCGGCGCCCCTGCTGGACGCGCTGGCCGAGCGGCTGAAGGGCAACCCGGCCTGGCGCCGCGTCGAGGTGGGCGTCCACACGGACGGCCTCGGCGACACCGCGTGGAAGATGAAGCTGAGCCGCGAGCGGGCGCGCTCGGTGAAGGCGGCGCTCGTCGAGCGCGGCGTCGACGCCGACCGCCTGGTGCCGCGGGGCTATGGCGCGAGCCGCCGCCTGCGCCCCGACGACACCAAGGCGGATCGCGCGATCAACCGACGGGTCGAGCTGACCGTGCTCGAGGACGGTGGTCTGTCCACCCTGACCCCGCGGAGGGCGCGATGAGCCGGCCGCACCTGCTGGTGGCGCTGGCGGCGCTGAGCCTGCTGGGCGCGCCGGTGGCCGCACAGCCCAGCCCGGACGCCGGCGTCCCGCGCATCCGCATCCGCCTGACGCCGGCGGATCTGGGCATGGAGGACGACGGGGACTCGCCCGGCCCGGCCGAGGAGCAGCCCCGCGGGCGGCCCATCCGGCTGGACGACGGCCCCCCCGAACCACCGCCCGATCGCGGGCGTCCGGTGCGCGTCGACGAGGATCTCGAGCCGCCCCCGCCCCCCTCGGCGCCGGATCCGGTGGGCCCGCCCGCCCCCGACGCCGCGCCGGCCGACGGCGCGGCGCGGCGCCCGGCGCGCGTGCGCCCGCGGCGTCCCCGCAAGCGTCGCGACTGGAAGCCGCTGGAGGGCACGGGCGAGGCGGGCGGACGAAAGACGAAGTGGGGCGTGGTCGAGACCGTGACCCCGCGGGAGGCGGCCCAGGCGCGGGGCACGGCCGGCGGCGAGGAGATCGAGTTCGCGCGCCGCGTGCGCTTCGAGCACGACTCGATCAAGTTCGCGTCCGACGCCGGCGAGGCGCTGCAGGAGGTGGTGGACCACCTGCAGGCCAGCCCCGAGATCCGCCTGCTGCTGATCGAGGGCCACACCGACCAGACCGGGACGCTGCGCTACAACCAGAAGCTGAGCGAGGCGCGGGCGAGCGCGGTGCGCGAGGCGCTCATCGGGCGAGGCGTCGCTCCGGAGCGGCTGGTGGCGTACGGCTATGGCGAGACGCGCCCGGTGTCGCTCGACCGCGCCCAGAACCGGCGCGTGCTGTTCCGCCTCGTCGAGGGCGACCGGCGCGCGCTCATGCGGCGCGCCGCGTCGGAGTGGGGCCAGGCCGCCGCGGTCGGGCTGTGGGGTCAGGCCGACTGGGTCTCGACGCCTCAGACCGACGCTGATCACGAAGGCGACGACGGCGCCGCGCCCCCCGAGGACAGCCTGGCGTGGCAGGCGGTGCGGGTGAAGGCCCAGTACGGCGAGGGTACCGATGTGCGCACCGGCCCGGGCGCCCACCTGCTGCTTCGGCTGCCCGATCTGACCCGCGTGATGATGCGCCCCGACACCCGCGTGCGGCTGAGCAAGGTCTTCTACGACCGCGCGGGCAAGACCTACATCGCGCTGCGGGTGCGGCAGGGCGCGGTGACGGTGATGGCGAACCCGCTCGAGCGCGGGGCGTCGCGCACGCTGGTGTCTTACGCGGGGGGCAGCGTCGAGACCATCGCCGCCGACTTCGCGCTCGCCGTGTCGGCCGAGGGCCTGGGGCGGCTGACGGTGGATCGTGGGCGCGTGCAGGTGGCCACCGGCGGGCCGGTGTCCACGCCGGTGGCGCAGGGCCAGGTGCTGGCGCTCGGCGAGGCGGCCGAGCCGCGCGGTCGGCTGCGCGCCCCCGAGATCGTGGGGCCCTTCGAGGGCGCCTTCCCCGGGGCCCCCACCCTCACCTGGAAGCCGGTGGACGAGGCCGCGCGCTACACCGTCGAGGTGGCGCCCGAGGTCGACTTCTTCCAGACCGTGGCGCGGGGCCTGGTGGACACCCCCAGCTACACGCCCGACGGGCTGGGCGAGGGGTCCACGTGGTACTGGCGCGTGCGGGCGTTGGACGCGGACGGCGTGCCGGGCATGAGCTCGCGCATCCACGCCTTCCAGACCACCGCGCCGCCCCCGCCGCCCGCCGCCACGGCCCAGGCCGCGCCGGCGCCCTGAGGCCGTCCCCAGGGACGGGGGCGCGCTCCCACGCTGGACCGTGGTCGTGGTCGATCGGCCGGGCGACGCGCTCGGTCAATCGCCAACCCACGAAGCGCTGCACGCCCGACATCCGCCGCGCCGGCCCCCACTGCAACCCGAGCACGCGCCGCCCACGCCGCTGGGGCTGCTGTCCGGACCTCTCCGACCACGACCACGACCACGACCACGACGACGACCACGAGGGCCGCCGACGCTGCGTCAGTCCTGGGCTTCGGCGGCCTCGAGCGCGGCGGTGGACTGCTCCCACGCGGCGTACGCGGCGGTCAACTCGGCCTCGACCTCGCCCACCCGCTTCGCCACCCGCGTCACCTGCTCGGCGTCGCCGTAATGCGCCGGATCGGCCTGCTGGGCGTGGAGCGCGCCCAGCTCCTCCTCGAGGGCGGTGACCCGCGCCTCGGCGCGGGCGGCGGCCTGGCGCAGGCCGCGCGTGGCCTCGGCGAGCTTCTTGCGCGCCTCGGCCTCGGCGCGCTTCTGATCCTTCGACTTGCGCCGCCGGACCCCGTCGTCGTCGCCGCCGCCCCAGTCGATGGTGGGCGCGGGCGCGGGCTTTTTGGGGGCGGCCTTCGGCGCCGCGGCCGCGACCGGCTGGGGGCGCGGCTTGCGCTGCGCCCTCTTCTCGTGATGCAGGGGCAGCGGCTCCGGCCGGTCGCCCCGCGCGACGCGCGCCTGGTACTCGGTGTAGGTGCCCACGAAGGGCGTCACCCGCCCGTCGCGCACCTCCCAGACGTGGTCGACCACCGCGTCGATGAAGTGGCGGTCGTGGCTGATGAGCACGACCGTGCCCGTGTACTCGGCGAGCGCCTGCTCGAGCACCGCGCGGCTGGCCATGTCGAGGTGGTTGGTCGGCTCGTCGAGCAGCAGCACGTTGGCCGGCGTCAGCAGCATCTTCACGAGCGCCAGCCGGTTCTTCTCGCCGCCGCTGAGCACGCCCACCTTCTTGGCGCAGTCCGTCTCGTCGAACAGGAAGGCGCCGAGCACCGACCGCACCTTCGTGGGGGACAGGCCCTCGACGTCGGCGAGGGCCTCGTCGAGCACCGTCCGGCGCACGTCGAGCACCTCGACCTGGTGCTGCGCGAAGTAGTACAGGCGGGCCTGGAAGCCCAGGCGGCGCTCGCCCTTCTGGTACGCGGTCACGCCCGCGAAGAGCTTCAGCAGCGTCGACTTGCCCGCGCCGTTCGGGCCGACGAGCGCCACCGACTGCCCACGCAGCAGCTCGCAGTCGAGGCCCGCGTAGACCTCGTGCTCGCCGTAGGCCTTGCGGATGTCCTCGAGCTCGAGCACCACGCGCCCGCTCTTCTGGGGCTCCGGCAGCGAGAAGTGGATCGTGCGCTCGCTGCGCCCGGTCTCGATGCGATCCATCTTCTCGAGCGCCTTGACCCGGCTCTGCACCTGCCGCGCCTTGCTGGCCTTGGCGCGGAAGCGCGCGACGAAGCGCTCGAGCTCGGCCACCCGGCGCGCCTGGTTCTTCGCCCGCCGCTCGAGCAGATCGCGCTGCTGCTCGGCCTGCTCGAGGTAGCCGTCGAAGTTGCCGGTGAAGACGGTCAGCTCGCCGGCGGCCATCTCGGCGATGTGGGTCGACAGCCGATTGAGGAACCAGCGGTCGTGGCTGATGAACACCAGGCTGCCGGGGAAGCCCTGCAGGAAGGTCTCGAGCCAGACGACGCTCTCGAGGTCGAGGTGGTTGGTGGGCTCGTCGAGCAGCAGCACGTCGGGCTGCTGCAACAACAGCCGCGCCAGCACCACGCGCATCTGCCAGCCGCCGCTGAGCGTGCCGCAGTCCCGGTCGAACTCCTCGGACCGGAAGCCGAGGCCCTGCAGGATCTCCTCGACGCGGTTCTCGACGGTGAAGCCGCCCATCTGCTCGAAGCGCGCCTGCACGACGCCGTACTCGCCCATCAGCCGCTCGAGCTCGGCGCCCTCCGCCTCGGCCATCGCGTGCTCGAGGTCGCGCACCCGCTGCCCCACGGCCAGCACCCGCTCGAGGCCCTTGCGCGCCTCGTCGCGCACGGTGGTGCCGGCCAGCGTCGCCACCTCCTGCGGCAGATAGCCCAGCGTGGTGCCCCGGGCGATGCGCACCTCACCGCCGTCGGGGTGCACCTCCCCCATGATCATCTTGATCAGGGTGCTCTTGCCCGCCCCGTTGGGCCCGACGAGGCCCACGCGCTGTCCCGGCTTGATGTGCCAGGAAAGCCCCTCGAACAGCGTCTGCGGTCCGAAGATCTTCTCGATGTCGATGAGGTGGATCACAGAGGTCTGCTCACGAGCCGTTGGTGGTCGGTCCGACCGGCTGTCAGCGGTCAGCGGTCAGCGGTCAGCCGGGCCCCGTACGCCGTGCCGAGCAAGGAACCGCTCGGCAAGCTCGGGCGCCGTGTTACCGGGCACAAGGTCCAATCGCCGCGACGGAGCTGAAAGCTGACCGCTGAAAGCTGACAGCCCGACCATCCTGGCGAGGCGTACGGTGGACCAACGGGTTCGAATCCACCCGATCACGGGGGTGGCGCCGCTCGGTCAGGCGTCGCGGCCGGCGAGCTGCACCGCGGCGCGCGCGGCCTCGACGCGGGCGCGCGGCTCCTTGTCGGCCAGCCCCTGCAGGGTCGCCTCGAGCAGCGCGCGCGGGCCGTAGGCGCCCACCGCCTGGTACGCCGCGGCGCGCACCGCGCCGTCGGCGTGCCCGAGGGCCTCGCGATAGGTCGGCACCGACTCCGCCTGGCGGACGGCGGCCAGCGCGGCCAGCGCCGTGGCCGAGGTGTCCGCGTGCGGGCTCTTCTCGTAGAGCGTCAGCAGGCGGATGGCGGCCTTGTCGCCGCCCCGGGCCTTCAAGGCCTCGACCGCGAAGGTACGCTGGGCGTCGTCGCCCTTCTCGGCGATGGTCTGGATCGCCTCGACGGGCACCCGCGCGTCCGCGCCGAGCGCCTCGACCTGATCCGCCCGCAGCCACTGGATGGCCGCGGGCATCATGGCCAGCGTCTCCTTGGGCTCGAGCGTCAGCAGCGCGTGCAGCGCGAGGAAGCGGACGTCGAGATCCGGATCGCGACGCAGCAGCCCGAGCAGCTGCGCGGCCTTCGGCTTCTGGGTCGCCGCGATGGCCTTCGCGGCGGCCGTCTTCAGCTCGGTGTCGCGGGCCGTCACGAAGAACTGCAGCGGATCGAGGATCTCGGGCGTGCCGATGTTGGCCAACGCCTCGATGAGCACCAGCTTGACCTCGCTGTCCGGCTCGCGGCGCAGGAACTCGGCGATGCGCGCCTCGTCACCCGGCTTGGCCACCGCGGCGAGCCCCTGGGCCGCCGCCATCCGCACCTCGGTCTGCCCCTCCTTCATCGCCGCCTCGAACACGGCCACGCTGGGCCGGTGCTTCAACGCGGTCAGCGCCGCCATCGCGCGCATGCGCAGGGGGCGCCGGTCGCCCCGGGCGGCCTCCTGCAGGATCTCGAAGACCGCCGGCTCGCCCTTGGCCTCGGCCCAGCGCCGCAGCCAGTCGTAGGCGGCGTCCGCCTGCGCTTCGTCCTGGTTCGTCAGCACGTACTCGCGCAGCTTGCCCAGCACGGTGAGGTCGCGGCTGTGGGCCAGCCCCTCGAAGGCCAGCACCTTCGCCCAGGGCTTCTGGTACTTCAGGCCCGCCAGCAGCGTGCGGGTGACCTTGTCGACCTGCCCGCGCCCGGCCAGCACCACCGCGATGCGCAGGCGCTCCTCGAACTCGGCGGACTTCTCGTAGGTCTTCTCGAGGTCGCGCTCGAGCTTCTTCACGGCGCGCTTGTCCTCGACGCGGATCAGGACGCCGCGCGCCAGCCGACCGAGCTGCCCTTCGTCGTTCATCGTGGCCAGCGCCCACTTGAGCGCGACGGGATCGGCGAAGGTCTTCAGGGCCTCGATCGCCTCGCCGTGCTCGGGCTCCGAGGGCTCCTCGGCCAGGCCCTTCTCGATGACGTCCCAGGCGACCTTGCCGCCCTCGGCCAGCAGCTTGGCGCGGCCCGCCGCGCGGGCCTCCGGGCTGCCGTCGCGCGCGGCCGTCGACACCCACTTCAGCCAGGCGCTCTTCTTCGTCTCGTGGGCGTCGAGCAGCCGGTAGCCCAGCGCGCGATCAGCCTCGTCCGCCGACTCGAGCAGCTTGGCGAGCGCCTTCTCGGCCTTCTTTCTCAGCGCCTGCAGCTTGCGATCCTTGCCGGTGAGCGCGAGCTCGAGCGCCTTCTCGCGGAGGACCGGATCGGCGTCCTCGAGGCCCGCCTCGATCGCCTTCACCGCGTCGTCGCCGCCCAGCGCAAGGCGCCCCTCGAAGACGGCGCGGCGCACCAGCGGATCGCTGTTGCCGGCCATCTCGTCGTAGACCGCGCGGGCCTGCGTGGCGACCTCGTCGACCGACGGGAGGCCGTCATCGGGGGCCTTCTTCGCGAGCGCGGGCGTGGCCAGCGCGAGCGCGACGACCAGCAACGACAAGGGGGCGGTGCGGACAACCGACATGGGGAACCTCCTCGTGGGCGCGAAGGCGATAGCACAGCGCTCGGGCGCCCATCAACCACCGCGACCGGCGCGGGTTGACAGGCCCGACGCGAGCTTGCGACGATCCGCGCGCCGTGCGGCGTGTCCGCTCGCTACCGAGAGACCAGTCGAACACCTTGCGCATGCTCACCCTGCGAGACGGTCGTCGCCTCGGCACGACATCCTCCCCCCGTCGCCCGACGGGCCGCCTGCTGGCCTGCGCCCTGCTGACCCTCGCGGCGGCCGGGTGCGTCAACCCCTCGGTGGAGGCCGTCGCGGGGGTCGACTGCCTGACCGCGGCCGACTGCCCGGCCGAGCGGGCCTGCGTCGACGGCCGCTGCGGGGGCTGTGGCCCCGAGGTCTGCGACGGCTTCGACAACGACTGCGATGGCCGGGTCGACGAGGACTTCGACCTGCAGGGCTCGGTCGACCACTGCGGCGCCTGCGGCGCGGCCTGCGCCGGTGAGTGCCGCGATGGCGTGTGCGCCGTGCGCGACGCCGAGGTGGACGCGGCCCCGTGCGTGCCCGACGGCGCCGAGCGCTGCAACGACGTCGACGACGACTGCGACGGCCAGATCGACGAGCAGGTGCGCAACGCCTGCGGGGCCTGCGGGCCGGTCCCCGACGAGGACTGCAACGGCGCGGACGACGACTGCGACGGCCAGACCGACGAGGGCCTGCTCAACGCCTGCGGCGCGTGCGGCGAGGCCCCGGCCGAGGCCTGCAACGGCGAGGACGACGACTGCGACGGCCAGACCGACGAGGGCCTGCTCAACGCCTGCGGCGACTGCGGCGAGGCCCCGGTCGAGATCTGCAACGGCGCCGACGACGACTGCGACGGCGAGGCCGACGAGGGCCTCCTCAACGCCTGCGGCGCGTGCGGCGAGCTCCCCCCCGAGACGTGCAACGGCGCCGACGACGACTGTGACGGCGCGACCGACGAGGGCTTCCCCGGCCTGGGGGCGCCCTGCAGCGACGGCGTGGGCGCCTGCCGCCGGGAGGCCATCGCCGTCTGCGCGGCCACCGGCGACGCGATCGAGTGCCCCGCCGAGGCCGCGCCGCCCGCCGCCGACGAGGTGTGCGGCAACGGCGAGGACGACGACTGCGACGGGCAGACCGACGAGGGCTTCCCCGGCCTGGGGGAGCCCTGCAGCGTCGGCGTCGGCGCCTGCCGCGTGGCCGGCACCTTCGTGTGCGACGCCGCCAACCCCGGCGCGGTGATCTGCGATCGGGAGCCCCTGGCGGCGACCGACGAGGTCTGCGATCTGCTGGACAACGACTGCGATGGCAGCGCCGACGAGGACTTCGACCTGCAGAGCGATCCGGCCAACTGCGGCGGCTGCGCCGCGCTGGATCCCACCTTCGCCTGCGCGCTCGACAACGCGGTGGCCGCCTGCGAACAGGGCCTGTGCGCCATCGACGAGTGCGCTCCCGGCTTCAGCAACGACGACGGCGAGATCGACAACGGCTGCGAGTGCAACGCGGCGGCGATCGATCTGCCCGATCCGGCCTTCTTGGACGCCAACTGCGACGGCGTCGACGGCGACGTGACGCGATCGGTCTTCGTCGCCGCGCGCGGCGGGGACGACGCCAACGACGGCAGCGTCGACGCGCCGGTGGCCACCCTCGAGGTCGCCCTGGCCATCGCCACCCGCATCGACTCGCGCCGGACGGTGCTGATCGCCGAGGGCACCTACGCGGTGAACGCCGCGATCCAGATCGGGGTGCCCCTCGCGCTGCACGGCGGCTATCGCTACGACGCCGCGGCCCCCGCGGGGCGCCGCTGGACGCGCGATCACCACGCCGAGGCCCCGACGACGATCCGCGCGGCGGACGGCGTCGTGCCGACCCTCCAGCTCGAGGGGCCGAGCGCGGCGCTGCTGATCGACAACCTGGTCGTCGAGGGCGGCGCGGCGCCGGAT
>JAUHXL010000179.1 GCA_030426945.1 bacterium | reverse complement strand
GACGGCGATCTGCCCTTCGGGCCGGCGCTGTCGACGGACGCCGCGGGCGACTTCGCGCTGGCCGCCTCACCCGAGGAGCGCTACGCGGTGACGGTGACCCGCGATGGCTACGACGCGATCGCCCCCATCGGCCCGCTGACCTGGGACGCGGCCGATCAGCGCTTCGAGGACGAGGGCGGCGGCCCGGTGGCGGCCACGCTGGTGCGCTCGCCCATCGCCGGCCGCATCGACCTGCGCGTCGTCGTGCAGCCCGACTGGCTGCCCCAGGCCGAGCGCTACGCGCGGGTGCGCCTCGTCGGCCCGGATCCGCAGGTGCGCGAGGCCCTCGCCACCGGCCAGGCGGTGGCCTTCACGAACCTGTCCGAGGGCACCCACACCGTCGTCATCGAGCGCATCGGCTTCACGTCGGTGGAGCGCGAGGTGACCCTGACGCCCTCCAACCCGACCACGAACCTGGGCAACCTGACCGTGACCCTCGACGACCTGGCCGCCGCGCGGCTGGACCTGCGCGGCCACCCGGTCGACGCGTGCGACCTGCGCGCCGACGGCGTCTCGCTGGTGGGGGCCGATCTGTCCGGGGCCGTGCTCACCGGCAGCTTCGGCGACGACGCCTGCGGCGGGCGCGGGGGGCCGCTGGACATGGGCGGCGCGACGCTGCAGGGGGCCGATCTGACCGGCGCCTCGTTCGTCGTGGCGGATCCCGATCGGGGGCGCGCGTCCCTGCGGGGCGCCGATCTGGCCGGCGCCGACCTGAGCGGCGCCGATCTGCGCACCGTCAGCGCGAGCGGCGCCAGCTTCGTGGGCGCGACCCTCACCGGCGCCGAGCTGGCAGGCGCTGACTTGAACCGGGCCGACTTCACCAGCGCCACGCTCATCAACGCGCGCTTCGTCGCGGTGGATCCGAACGGGAGGAACGCCACCTGGCCCGATCTGCCGGCGCCGGCCGAGGCGCTGCCGACGGTGCCCTGCGGTGGCGAGGCGCGCCGCCCGGCCGTCGACGTGACCGGCGCGCTGTTCGACCGCGCGAACCTGAGCGGCGCCTTCCTGCCCGGCGTCGATCTCGCCGGCGTCAGCTTCGGCGGCGCGCAGCTGATCGGCACCGACCTGCGCGCGACCTGCCTCTTCGGCGCGCGGCTGACGCAGATCGACCTGTCGCAGGCCATCGTCGACGACGCCGACGCCAGCAGCGCGTCGTTCACCGCCAGCCTGCTCGAAGGGACGTCGCTGCGCGGCACGTCGCTGGTGCGCGCGTCGCTGGTCAACACGGTGCTCGATCGCGCGGACGTGCGGCCCTCGCCGCGCGCGGCCTGCCAGGCGCTGCTGCCCTGGGACGCCTACGCCGACGACGAGCGCTGCGGACCGGATCCCGCCGCCGACGCGCAGTGTCGTTGCCGCACCCTGCTCACCGACGCCTCGCTGGCCGGCGCCAACCTGGTGGGCACGCTGTTCGAGGGGGTCGATCTGGCCGGCGCGTCGCTGCTGGGCGTCACCATCGGCGAGGCCAACGGGCTGCCGAGCGAGCAGCGACTGACCTGCATGCCCGAGGCCTACCACGCCTGCCGGGTCACCTGGGACATCTTGCAGGGCTGCGGGCGCGACGGCATCGGCGACTTCGACGAGGACAGCTGGGTGCGCCAGTGCGCGCTGGATCCGACCGACACCGAGACCCTGACCCTCGTGCCTTTGTGCGTGGTGCAGACCTTCGAGCAGCAGGGCTGCCAGAACTTCGGGGAGGAGGTGTGCCGGAGCGACCAGCCGTCGCCGCCCCTGACGGTCGATCCGTGCACCTTCGACAGCCTGAAGAACGACGAGGCCGCCCCGCGGCCGCTGGGCTCGGCCTGCACGTCGACCGACGGCGAGACGCGCTACGTCCACGCGGCCTGCATCACGACCCCGACGCTGATCTCGGGGGCGCGCCTCGACCGCGCCCAGATGACCGCCGTGGTGCTCAACGGCATCGAGCTGCAGGACACCCTGCTGCGGGGCGCCTCGATGGAGAGCGGCGTGTTCATCGACAACGCCTTCGCGAACCTCGATCTGACCGAGGCCAGCTTCTTCAACGCGGCCCTCGACGGCGCGCGGCTGGTGGGGCTGGTGATGGCGCGGGCCGACTTCGGCGGGGCCAGCCTGCGCGGCGCCTTCCTGCAGGGCAACGACCTGTCGTCGGCCGACTTCTCGGGCGCCGATCTGGTGGGCGCCACCATCGACGCGGACGGCGACACGTCGCGCCCGGCCAGCTTCGCCGACGCCGATCTGCGCGGCGTCGAGCTGTTCGGCGTCGACTGGCCGAGCGACACCAACAACCGGCTGAACATGGTGGGCGCCGATCTCAGCGGCGCGCACGTGGCGCAGGGCACGCTCGAGGGCGTCGATCTCAGCGAGGCGCTGCTGCGCTCGACCCGTCTCAACGACGTCGACCTGCGGCAGGCCGCCTTCACCAACGCGGTGTTCATCGGGGGCGAGCTGCAGCCGGCGTCGCTGCAGGGTGCCAGCATGGGCGGCGCCACCTTCGACGGCGTGCGCGGGGCCTTCCTGGGCGTGGATCTGCGCGGGGCCTATCTGGGCTCGACCCAGTGGCGCAACGCCGACATGGGGCGGTCGGACCTGACCGGCGCGCAGTTCCTCAGCGCCGTGATCGTCGACGGTAGCTTCACCCAGGCCGACTTCGTCGACGCCAACTTCTATCGGGCGCGCATGGTGCGGGTCGATCTCAGCGGCACCGACTTCACGGGGGCCAACCTGCGCGAGGCCCAGGTGCTCGACTCGAACTTCGAGCGCACCTTCACCGGCGGCACCCGCGTCACCAGCATGCGCGACGCCAGCCTGAAGGACGCCGACTTCAGCCGCTCCGACCTGCAGTACGTCGACTTCCGCGGCGCCGACATGTGCCGCGCCGCGTTCGAGGACGCGTACCTGCGCAACGCCGACCTCACGCAGACCTGCAACCTGACGTTCCTGTTCGGCGCCTTCGACGGGGCCGACGTGGCGAGCGCCCGCATCTGTACGCGCGACCAGGCCAGCTTCCAGTCGCGCAACGCCTACGAGGGCAACCCGGTGTGGGTGAACTGCGCCAACATCGGGCCCTGCCCGCGCTGCCCCTGACGGATCAGTACTCGACCAGCACCTCGGCCAGGGCCTTGCGGTGCAGGTCGGGCACCTTGCAGTCGGCCGCCGGGTAGCCCACCGGCACCAGCAGGAAGGCGCGCTCGTTCGGCGGGCGGTCCAGCAGCCGCTCGAGGAAGCCCATCGGGCTGGGCGTGTGGGTCAGCGTCGCCAGCCCGCAGTGGTGCAGCGCGGCGAGCAGCATGCCCGCCGCGATGCCCACCGACTCGCGCACGTAGTAGTGCTTCTCGTCGTGGGGCCCGCGGATCTGCGCGAAGACGGCCAGCAGCGCCGGCGCCTGTTCGAGGAAGGGCTTGTCGGCGTGGGTGGCGAAGGGGCGCAGGTCGTCCAGCCACTGCTGGGGCGCGCGGCCGCCGTAGAAGGCCGCCTCCTCCTTCTCGGCGTCGGCGCGGATGCGCGCCTTCAGCGCGGGATCGGTCACCAGCGCGAAGGTCCAGGGCTGCTTGTGCGCGCCGGACGGGGCCTGGGCGGCGATCTCGACGCAGCGGCGCACCACGTCGAGGGGCACGGGCGCGTCGCTGAAGTGGCGCACGGTGCGGCGCCGGCGCGCTTCGTCCAGCAGGGCGGCGGCGCGGTGGCGCATCTCGGCCTCGTCGTAGCGCGTGAAGTCCAGCGGGCGGGTCGGCGCGTCGTCGTGCATGGTGCAGCACCCCCTGTCAGCCGGGCGGCGCGACCTGCTCGTGCACCACCGTCCCGAGGTCGAAGGGGCCGGCGACCACCTCGCGCCCCTTCACCAGGCTCATCTTGACCGCGATGCGCCCGGCCTTGAAGTCGAAGCGCATGAACTGCTTCAGCTCGACCACCTCGCCGGCCCGCCAGCGGCTCATCGGGTACACGCCGGCCAGCGCGCGCCGATCCCACTTGCGCAGGCGCTTGCCCTCGTCGTCGAAGACCTCGACGCGCACGGTGAGCTCGGGCCGCTTGCTGCCCTCGGCGCGGAACCAGAGCTGCGCCTGGTGCACGATCTGATCACCGAAGCGCCGCTTCGAGAGGCGCCCGCCCAGCCACACGAGGCCCGGATCGACCCGCGCCGGCTCGCCCAGCGCCGCGGGCGGCGCGTCGCTCACTCGCCGCGCCTTCAGCCGCGCCAGCAGCGCGTCCTGCTGCCGCTGCACCTCGGCCTCGAGCGCCGCCTGCACCGCCGCGCCCTCGGGCGGCGGCTGCGCGGCCAGGTCGCGCTGCTCGGCGGGGTCCGCCTTCAGATCGAAGAGCCGCTTGCGCCGCTTCTGCAGATCCCACATGGCCTTGTAGGGCCAGCGCACGAGCGCCACCTCGCGCGCCTTGAGCTGCTGCGGGTTGCGCACGGTCTCGGTGAACACCTCGCGCTGCCAGTCGGGGGCCTCGTCGCCGAACAGCGCGCCGACGTGGCTGCGCGCGCCCTGGCTGGGCCGCGGCTGCAGCCCCACCAGGTTGGCCACGGTGGGCACGAGATCGATCGTGCTGACCGGCGCCTCGACGCGCTTCGCCGGCGCGCCGGGCACGTGGATCAGCAGGGGCACCCGCACGCTCTCGTCGAACAGCTGATGGCCGTGATAGTGCCGCCCGTGCTCGCCGAACTCCTCGCCGTGGTCGCTGGTGATCACGATCATCGTCCGGTCGCGCTGCCCGGTGCGCTCGAGCTCGCCGAGGAGCTCGCCGATGGCGGCGTCGACCGCGGCGATCTCGCTGTCGTAGCGGTCGATCGCGCCGGTACCGAAGTCGTGGTCGGGGTGGCGGTGGTAGGGCTCGTGGGGCTCGACGTAGTGCATCCACAGCAGCCACGGGGCGTGGTCGGCCTCGCGGTGCGCCCGCTCGAACAGGTCGACGGCCTTGGCGTTCAGCGCCTCGGTCGAGAAGCGCTTGAGCCGCGCCTCGGGCACGTCGCCGTACAGATCGAAGCCGGCCTCGAGGCCGAACCACATGCCGTCGCGCTGCTGCGCCGGTAGCTGGGCCTCGGTGTACCAGCCGGCGGCCTGCAGGCGCTCGAAGAGGGTGCCGTTGCCCGGGTTGACGACGAGGTAGCCGCCCACCCAGTCGGCGTCGAGGTCGCCGAGGACGCGCCCGGCGAAGGTGGTGGGCACGGCGTAGCGGGTGGCGTTGGCCGGCGCGTAGGCGCGCTCGAACACCAGGCCGTGCTCGGCCAGCCGGCGCATGTTCGGGGTGGTGTCGCGCTCGTGGCCGTGCACCGACATGCGGTCCGGGCGCAGGGCGTCGATGGTCAGCACGAGCACGTTCCAGCGCTTGCGGAACGCCTCGGGCACCGGAGGGAAGCCCTCGACCCCGGCGGCGCGCGCGGCGGCGACCGTGCGATCGGCGCCGTCGCAGTCCTCGTCGAGGCCGTTTTGGGGCAGGTCGAGGGCCAGCGGGTTGATGGTGGGATCCGCGTCGTCGCAGTCGCCGCCGGCCAGCAGCGGGCTGAAGCCGTCGCCGTCGCGGTCGACGGTGCGCTGCAGCGCGGCGACCAGCAGGGGGGTGGCGCCGAGCCCGTCGGCGAGCGCGGCGCGGGCGCCGGCGCCGCGGGTCCAGGCGAAGGCGCCGCCCACGGCGACCGCGGTGGCCAGCGCCGCGGCGGCCCAGGTCAGCCGGCGGTCCCGGCCGCGGGGCCAGGCGAGGCGCGCCACCGCGACGACCACGCCCAGCGCCAGCAGGCCGGCCGGCGCCAGCGAGAGGTCCTTCGTCAGCGTGCGCAGCGGCGGCACGACCGCCAGCGCGGGCAGGCCGAGCGCGCAGGCCGCCGCGGCGCCGAGGGCCGCGGCCGGGGGCAGGCGCGCCAGCAGCCGAGCGAGCGGCCCCCACAGGGGCGCGAGGATCAGCGCCAGGGCCGGCGTGCCGGCGGCCAGCACCGCGACGGCCGGCGGCAGCAGCGTCCGGTCCTTCAGGCGCGCCGCGACGGCGGCCGTGGCGCGGGGCGCCAGCAGCACCAGCAGCGCCGTGCCCAGGCCGATCAGCGCGGCCACCGCCAGCAGGCCCGCGCGCCGCGACGTCCACGTCCGCGCCACCGCGCGGCCGGTGGCGCTGCGGCCCAGCGCGCGCGCCAGCAGCCCGCCGATCCACAGCGGCGGCGCCACCAGCATCCACAGGCCGATCGCGGCGAGGGGGAGCGCCGCGCCGCCCGCCGTGGTCGACCGCGTGGCGGCGAGGATGGCCTCGGCGAGGCCGGCGACCAGGGCGCCGAGCAGGGCGGCCTGCAGCAGGGGGGCGGCGGCGCGGGGAGGGGGGGTGGCCAAAGCGTCGGCGACGATAGGCAAGGCGCCGCGCCGCCGCAAGCCGGCCCGTCAGGCGTCCGCGTCGCGGTCGCCGAGGCGGTCGTTGATCGCCGTCAGCAGCGCGGCCGGCGTGAAGGGCTTGTCGATGAACGCGCGGGGCATCTCCAGCCGGAAGGCCTCGGTGCGCGCGGCCACGGTGCCTCCGGTCATGAACAGGAAGCGCGTGCGCCAGCGGGCGTCCCGCGCGATCAGCGCCTCGAAGAGCTCGACGCCGTCGCGGCCGGGCATCAGCAGGTCGCAGACGATCACGTCGAAGTGCTGCGCCGCCACGAGGCGCTCGGCCTCGTCGACGCCGCCCGCGACCTCGACCTCGTGGTGGTCGCGCAGGCTTCGCCGCAGCGCGCGCCCCAGCGCCGGCTCGTCGTCCACCACCAGCACGCGGCGCCGGCTCGACGGCGTCTCGGCGCGGGGCAGCGGCGTCACGCGCGCGCTCTCGGTGGCCGGCGGCAGGATCAGCCGCATGCGCGTGCCGACGCCCGGCGTCGAGTGGACCTCGATCCGGCCCCCCATCTGCTCGATCACCCGGCGCGTGATGGCCAGCCCCAGCCCATGCCCCTCGCCCTGGGGGCGGGTGGTGAAGAAGGGCTCGAAGATGCGCTGCTGCACCTCGGGGGGCATGCCGCAGCCGTCGTCCTGCACCTCGACGATGGCCTCACCTTCGGGGGTCGTGCCCACCGAGATCCGCACGCGCCCGCCCTCGGCGGGCAGCGCCTTGGCGGCGTTGAGCACCAGATTCAGGACCGCCTGCCCGAGCCCGGCCTCGGTCCCGAGGACGGGCGGCGCCGGGGCGAACGCGCGCTCGACGGTGGCGCGCTGCCGCACGCTGGCGGCGGCCATGCGGAGCGAGCGTTCGACGACGGCGGCGACGGCCAGCGGCGCGCGCTGGTCGGGCGCGGGCAGGGCGACGACGCGCAGGTCGCGCACGATGCTCGCCGCGCGTTCGACGCCCACCGCGGCCTCGGTCAACGCGACGGCGACCTCGTCGAGGGCGCCGTCGGCGAGGGGCCGCTGGTCGAGGGCCCGGCGCGCGAAGCCCAGGTTGGTGGTGACGTAGGCCAGGGGATCGTTGATCTCGTGCGCGACGCCGGCCGCGATGGCGCCCACCGACGCCAGCCGGGCGGTGTTCGCGACCGCCTCGCGTCGCGCGCGCTCGCTGGTCACGTCGCGCAGCACCACCACCGCGCCCTCATCCGTGGGGGCCGCGGTGAGGGTCACGTCGCGCTCACCCACCCGCAGATCCGCGTCCACGTCGAGGTGCAGGCGGCCGCGCAGCGTGGCCAGATCGAGCGGGGGCGGTCCGCTGGGGCCGCGGACGTCGAGGACCGCCGCGAGGGGGCGGCCGCGGGCGCCCTCGATGGACTGATCGATCAGCCGGGCGGCGGCGCGGTTGAGGTGCCGCACCGCCCCCGTGGCGTCGACGGCGATCACGCCGTCGCGCAGGCTGCCGAGGATCGCCTCGAGCTCGGCCTGCTCGGAGGCCGAGCGGCGGGCGACGGCGGCGCGCGCGCCCACCTCGTCGGCCAGCGCCGTCCGGGTGAGGCGCAGGTCTTCGTTGCGGCGCAGGACGGTGGCCAGCAGCGCGAGCGCGAGGGCGCCGAAGGCGAGGGCGCCCCCGACCGTGACGTAGAGCGCCGACCAGAAGCTCCCGAGGCGCACCGAGAGGTCGCGGAGCGAGCGCCGCAGGGCGCCGGCCACCTCGGCGACGCGGGCGCCCGCTTGGGGCTCCCCGGCGGCGAGGGCCTGCCGGGCGGCGACGGCGGCGGTCGCCGTCGCGGCGTCGGGGTGGGCGGTGAGGGTGGACAGGGTGGGCCCGGCGGCGGCCAGGACGCTGGCCGGGGCGTCGCCGGCCAGCAGGCGGGCCTGGGTCGTCTGCAGCTGGCTCAGCCAACGCACGCGCTGCTCGACGTCGGCGCGCAGGTGGCTGACGGTGAGGACGACGTAGGCGCTCCAGAGGGCGAAGCCGATCAGCGCCGCCCCGCCGACGAGCACGACGGGCCGGGCGTAGGGGCCCCGCCGCCTGCTGCTGGCTCGCCCTCGTGTCGCGGTGCTCGTCATCGACGCGATGCCCCGAAGTCATGCCCGGTTGACCCGCCCTGAGGCACCATCGGCGTGGACGCCGTGAAACTCAAGCCCAGGGATCGATGGCTGGCAACGACGAGAGGCCGCGCCCCGAAGGGACGCGGCCTCTCGTCTGCGCGGGGTCGCTCAGATGTGGACGCAGCGGCGGCCGACCACCGGCAGCGTCGCGCACACCTGGCCGTCGGTGCCGACGCGGGCGCCGGGCAGGTCGACGCAGCTGGTGCGGTTGACCACGTTGCACACCTCGTCGCACACGAAGCTGAACGGCCCGAGGTTCTCGCAGACCTCGTTGCAGACGTTCTCGGTGTAGGGCACGCACATCCGGCCGCTGAACTCACCCGACGCGCCCTGGTTGCTGATGGTGACCGCGACGTTGCCGTTCAGGATGGCCGCGTTGACCCGAATGCCGCCGGTCAGGGCGAAGTTGCCGTTGCTCTGGGCGCGGCCGCTGACGTCGACGCCGCTGCCGGCGAAGCTGGTGCGGCCCGAGATGGCGGCGCCGCGGGGGTCGATGGTGACGCTCGCGTTGGCGATGCGCAGGCCGGCGGGGCTCAGGTCGCCGCGGCCGGTCAGGCTGAACTGGCCGTTGCTCTGGATGCTGCCGCTGACGTCCACGTTGCCCAGGCCCGGCAGGCCGGCGCGGCCCGAGATGCCGGCGCCGTTGTGGGCGATGGTGGCGCGGCCGTTGGCCAGGCGGAAGCCCGCGGGGGCCAGCTCGGCGGCGCCGGCCAGCGAGAAGCGGCCGTCGCTGTAGGCCTCACCGCTGACGTCGGCGTGGCCGATGGCCGGCAGCTGGGCGCGGCCGCTCACGTTCGCGCCGTTCGGGGCCACCGCGACGGCGGCGCCGGCGATGGGGAAGCCCAGGGGCGCCAGGTCGCCGCGGCCGTTGAAGGCGAAGCGGCCGTCGGCGTGCATCGCGCCGCTGATGTCGGCGCGGCCCAGGCCGGGCAGGTTGATGTTGCCCGTGGCGCTGGCGCCCTGCGTGGCGACGGTGGCCTGGGCGTTGGCGACCTCGAAGCCGGCCGGCGAGATGTTCGCCGCGCCGGTCAGGTGCGCCGCGCCGGTGGTCATGAGCGCGCCGCTCACGTCGGCGTGGCCCAGGGCCGGCAGGTCGACGCGGCCCGCGGCGGCCAGGCCGCTGTTGGCCAGGGTGATGGCGGCGTTGGCGACGGTGTAGCCGATGACGTTCACGTTCGCGTTGCCGGTCAGGCTGAAGGCGCCGTCGGCCTGCACGCTGCCCTCGACGTCGACCTGGCCGCCGCCGATGAGATCCGCGCCGGGGCTCTGCACCTTGCCGGCCAGGCGCACGCCGTCGCTGCCCAGCTGGGTCCAGGCCTCGCCCAGGTGGTAGCCGAAGATGCCCAGGGTCCGGTACTCGAGGCGCACGGCGAAGTCGTCCAGATCCTCGTAGGCGGCGTAGAGCGTGGTCGTCTGCCACTCGGGCTCGAGGAACTCGAGCACGGTGCCCTCGAACATCTGCTCGAGGCCGCTGCGGGCGTACAGGTACGCCGCGCCGTTGGGGCCGCGGGTGCCGTCGTACAGCAGGCTGGCCGCGCCCACCTCGGCGCTCAGGTCGAAGCCGAACTTGCTGTAGCCCACGCTGACCGCGCCGTCGGCGCCGACGATCACGTCGTTGCCGTCACCCTGGAAGACGGTGGTGCCGTCGTCGTCGCCGTCCACGTCCACGAAGAGGTCGCCGTAGACGTTGATGGGGTACTTGCCCAGCTGCACCGAGCCCTGCGCGTACAGGTGGCCGTCGATGCGGGGGCTGAAGAACTGCTGCCCGTCGTACAGCTCGTTCTGCGGGCTGTAGGGCAGGCGGCCGGCCAGCGAGAAGCCGATGGCCGCGTCGTCGACGAAGCCGCCGGTCAGCAGGCCCGCCAGGTCGCCGGCCACCCACAGGAAGGGCTCCTGCGGGGCGATGACCAGCATGCCGTCGCCGCCGGGGGTCGACAGGCCGATGGGGCCGAACTCGACGCTCAGGCCGGCGTTGTAGTCCACCACCAGGTAGTACTGGTCGTCGTCGAGGTCGACGGTGTGGCCGTTGATCTCGATCGTGTCGGTCAGGTGGCCGGGGGCGATGCTCAGGCTGGCGCGGGGCGCGTCACCCACCAGGCCGGCGTCCTCGAGGAAGCCGATCTTCGGGAAGGGCACCTTGGCGCTGCCGCTGAGCGCCAGCGGGCTGCGGCTGACGCGCAGGTCGACCTCGAGCAGGTCGATGGGCCCGAGGGGCGTCTCGACGGTCATGTCGCCGCTGCCGATGAAGGTGGCGGTGGCGGGCTCGAAGCGCCAGGACCCGCACAGCTTCATGCCGACGCCGTTCTCGCCCAGGTTCAGGCAGCCCTCGCCGTCGAGAAAGGCGGGCGTCGAGGGGTCGCTGGGGCCGCCGACGCACATGGGATCCGCCGGCGTCGCGAGGCAGTCGATGGTGGTGCCGCAGTCGGGGTGCGCGGGGTCGACCGCGCAGTCGACCGCCGGCTCGTTCGTGCAGTCGGGGTGGCCGACGAGCAGGCTGCAGTCGACCGGCATGTCGCAGGCGGCGTCGTTCGGGTTCTCCCAGCAGTCGACCCAGCCCTGGCACTCGGCGCGCTGCGGCTGGTCGGCGCAGTTGATGGCGACGTTGACGGTGCAGTCGGCGCCGGCGCACTCGACGTCGGCGCAGGCGGCGTGGGCCGGGGTGGCGTTGCAGTCGACGGTCTCGACGGGATCGCTGCAGGCCGGGGTGTCGGGCGCGGCGTCGCAGTCCACCGCCTCGCAGCCCGCGTCGTCGCAGACGATCGGATCGCAGTCGAGGTCGTTGCAGCTGGCCCAGTCGCGGGTGTCGGGCCGGGCGGGGTCGTCGCCCCGGCGGCCCCCCGGACCCTCGGGTCCGGCCGGGCCCTCGGGTCCGCTGCCGGGGTCGGCCCCCGGGCCGGCGTCGACGTCGAGGATGGTCACGCCGCCGTCGCCGCCGGCGCGGGCGCCGCCGTCGTCGCAGGCGACCAGCATCGAGGCCGCCGCGAGGGCGACGAGGGTGTCGTGAAGGGGCTTGGGCAGACGGGTGGTACGAACGCTCATGAGTGCGATGCCTCCAAGTGGGTGGTTTCCGTTGTCGGGTGGGGGGCATTTCATGGGGCGTGCCAACCCGGCTTGGCGCCTGTCGGGGCGTTTCGTCGCGGGGGGGCGACCGTCGGCGCACCGTCGCGACGGTCGCCGACGGTCGCGCCACCGTCGCGCGAGTGTCGGGCGGTCGGCGGACCGTCGGCGTGGACGGCGGCGCCGCCTCCGACGTAGACAGGGAGGGCGCGGCCGCCGGCGCCGCACGCGATCGAGGAGCCTCCATGACCCGCCCCTTCGTCGTCCTCAAGTTCGGTGGCACCAGCGTCGCCGCCCCGGACGGCTGGCGCACCATCGCCGCCGCCACCCGCGCCCACCTCGACGCGGGCCGGCGCCCGCTGGTGGTGTGCTCGGCGCTCGCGGGCGTGTCCGACGCGCTCGACGGCCTGCTGCCCGCGGCCGTCGGCGGCCGCCACGAACCCATCCTCGCCGACCTCAAGCGGCGCCACGCCGATCTGGCCGCCGCCCTGGGCGTCGAGGTCGATCTGTCCGAGGTCTTCGAGCCGCTCGAGCGCCTGGCCCTGGGCGTCTCGCTGACCGCCGAGTTCACGCCCCGCATGCGCGCGCGAGCCATGGCCACCGGCGAGCTGGCCGCCACCCGGCTGGGCGCGGCGCACCTGCGGGCCCTCGGGCTGCCGATCACCTGGATCGACGCGCGCGACTGCCTCACCACCGTCGAGGCCGGCGACACCCCGGCGCACGCGCTCGCCGCCCGCTGCGACGACCACGCGGATCCCGCCCTGGCCGCCCGCCTCGCGGCCCACGACGCGATCCTCACCCAGGGCTTCGTCGCGCGGGATCCGCAGGGCCGCACGGCGCTGCTCGGCCGCGGCGGCTCGGACACGTCCGCGGCCCTCTTCGCCGCCCGCGTGGGCGCCGCGCGCTGCGAGATCTGGACCGACGTCCCCGGCGTCTACACCACCAACCCGCGCGACGTGCCCCAGGCGCGCCTGCTACGCCGCCTCGACTACGACGAGGCGCAAGAGCTGGCCACCGCGGGCGCCAAGGTGCTGCACCCCCGCTGCCTGGCCCCCGTCCGCCGCCACCGCATCCCGCTCGAGGTGCGCTGCACCGGCCACCCGG
>JAUHXL010000178.1 GCA_030426945.1 bacterium | reverse complement strand
TGCTGCCCCCCTTCGCCGCCGCGCTGCCCAAGGGCACGAAGCTCAACGGCCCCCTGGTGTTCACCGTGGACGCGACGGGCGACGCCGAGAAGCAGGTGGTGCAGGCCCGCTTCGACCTCGACGGCGCGCGCATCTTCCTGCCCGGCGCCCTCGACAAGCCGGCCGGCACGGCGCTGCACCTGAGCCTCGACGCCACGACGACGCCGAAGCGCGTCGACCTGAAGGGCCTGTCGCTGGCGGTCGGCGGGCTGAACCTGACGCTGGCCGGCAGCGTCGCCGGGCTGGACGCGACCCCCACCTTCGACCTGAAGGGCGACACCGGGCAGTTCCCGCTCGGCGGCCTGATGCGCCTGCTGCCCGCCGTGCGCGCGGGCGTGCCCGCCGACGTGCAGATCGCCGGCGACCTGCAGGTGGGCCTGCACCTGAAGGGCAGCGCCAAGAACCTCGACGCCCAGGTGCAGATCGGCATCAGCGGCGCCGATCTGGCCGTGCCGGGCGTCACCGTGCGGGGCAGCGGGCGTATCGCGGCGAGCGCCCAGGGCGATCCCGCGGCGAACCTGACCACCAAGGTGGACATGGGCCTCGACGGCCTCGAGGTGAAGGCCGGCCCCGACTTCCACAAGCCGGCCGGCACGCCCTTCTCGGTGAACCTGGACGCCACCACCGCCGGCGCGAACACGACCGTGCGCACCCTGAACGTGCAGATCGGTCCGCTGGCGGTGAAGGGCAGCGGCAGCGCCAACGGCGGCGTGCTGAACATCAACGTCGACATCCCGCGCTTCGCGGTGGCCGGACTCACCTCGATCGTGCCGGCCCTGAAGGACGGCCCGCTGGCCCGCGCCACCCTGGGTATGAAGCTCGCGTTCAAGGGCGACCCGGGCCGCCCGGCCAGCGTCGAGGCGAAGATGGACGACTTCTACTTCGCCGTCGGTCAGAGCTCGCTCGCGGGCCAGCTGACGGTGAAGAACCTGGACGCGCCCAACGTGCGCTTCGAGTTCACCTCGCCCCACTTCGAGCTCGAGGAGGTCGTGCCGCCCTCGGACGCGCCCGCGGCCCAGGAGGAGGGCGGCGGCGGTCCCCTGCCCCCCATCGTGCAGCGCATCGACGCCGCGGGCGGCCTGCGCATCGCCAAGGGCAAGGCCGTCGACATCCCCTTCACCGAGTTCGTCGGCACGCTGACGATGAAGAACGGCGTGGTGCGCTTCTCGAAGCTGCAGTTCCGCGCCTACGACGGCCTGTTCTCGGCGGCGCCCACCGAGGTGAACCTGAGCGGCCCGGAGCCCGCCTTCGACCTGAACGTGAAGATGGAGAAGGTGGACGCCAACGCGCTGCTGAGCGACCAGGCCGACATGCCCAACACGCTGACCGGGCGCATGAACACGGACTTCCAGCTCAAGGGGCGCGGCGACGTCTGGGAGAAGCTGGCGCCGACGCTGACCGGCGCGCTGGGGCTGGCGCTGGAGAACGGGAAGCTGGCCAGCCTGGATCTGGAGGGCGACATCCTGGGCGCCATCGCCGACAAGGTGCCGGGGCTGAAGGCCGGCACCCAGGGCGGCACCGCCCTGCGCGACCTCGCGGCGCGCTTCTCGGTGCGGGACGGCAAGCTGACCCTGAAGCAGCCGATCACGACGCAGACCGGCTCGGGCCCGCTGGAGCTGGACGGGGCCATCGGCCTCGACAGCAGCCTGCACCTGACCGGCACGCTGACGCTGTCGCCGGACACGGTGAAGCGGCTCAGCGGCGGGCGCGCCAAGGTGGACGCCCCCGTGCCCGTGTCGGTGCGCATCGGCGGCACGCTGACCGACCCGAAGGTCAGCGGCGTCGACGGCGAGAAGCTGGCGCTGGTGCTGGCGGCCGGGGCCATCGGCATGCTGGCCGGCGAGCAGATCGAGGACGCCAAGAAGGCCGCTGAGGCGGCCAAGGCGCGGGCGCTGGCCGAGGCGAAGAAGGCCGAGGCGCAGGCGCGCGCGGCGGCGGCGCGGGCCGAGCGCGAGGCGCGCATGGCGGCGGGGCGGGCGAAGGCCGAGGCCGAGAAGGCCAAGAAGGCGGCCGAGGCCAAGGCGCGCGCCGAGGCCGAGAAGGCCAAGAAGCGGGCCAAGGACAAGGCGTCCAAGGAGGCGAAGAAGCAGCTGAAGGGGTTGTTCTGAGCCGGCCCCGGTGTTACTTGCCTGCCGTTATGATCGTGGCCGGAGTGCGCCGCGATCCCCTCTCTCATGGACGGAGGCGGCGAAGTTGAAGCGCGCTGCGAGCATCCTGGCGCTGGTCCTCGCGGCCCAGGCGCCGGCCTGGGCCCAGCCTGCTGGGGCTGACGAGGCCGATTCGAAGGCCGCCGAGCCGGCCGAGGCCAAGACCGACCCGGAAGCCCCCCCTGCCGCCGAAGGCGACGAGACGCCCGCGCCGGCCGACGACGGCCAGCTCGAGGAGGCCGCCGCGGCGAAGGCCGCCGCCGAGCAGGCCGCCGCCGAGCAGGCCGCCGCCGAGAAGGCCGCCGCCGAGAAGGCCGCCGCCGAGAAGGCCGCCGCCGAGGAGGCCAGCCTCGAGCGCACCACCAAGCCCGGCGCCGCGGTGCAGGGCGCGCCGACCGTGGACGAGCTGCCCGCCTGGGACGCCGAGCCCACCGCGGCGCCCGACGCCAACAAGACGCCCGGGCACGAGCTGACCGCCAACTGGGACGTCGCCACCGCCCCCGAGGCCGAGGTCGCCTTCCCCTGGATCGAGAGCCACGGCTACTTCCGCCTGCGCACCGATCTGTTCCACAACTTCGACCTCGACACCTACGACGTCGAGCAGCGGCGCGGCAGCTCGCCCGTGCTGCCCCCGCTGACCGAGACCGATCAGCAGGGCTCCCTGCACCCCGAGGATCTCGAGCACCGCTACGGCCGGGGCGCCGACACCCAGGCCGGCGCGAACATCCGTTTCCGCTACGAGCCCACCTTCCACATCACCGAGAACCTGCGGGTGCGCGGCACCTTCGACATCCTCGACAACCTCGTGCTGGGCAGCACGCCCGACGGCGCCCCGCGCAGCCAGTTCGCCCGCCCGGACGTGCCGATCAGCACCTTCAGCGGCAGCGCCCGCCCGCCCGAGGCCGGCGTCAACGGCTGGCGCGACTCGGTGCGGGTCAAGTACCTGTGGGGCGAGTGGAAGACCCCGGTCGGCCTGCTGATGTTCGGCCGCACCAAGAGCCACTGGGGCCTGGGCCTGCTGGCCAACAACGGCGGCTGCCTCGACTGCGACTTCGGCGACGCCGTCGACCGCATCATGGGCGTCACCAAGCTGTTCGGCACCTACCTGGCGCTGGGCTGGGACTTCCCCGCCGAGGGCGCCACCGGGTTCTCGGGCCAGCAGACCCCCTACAACCAGCCCTTCGGCCAGGGCTACGACTTCGACCAGCGCGACGACGTGAACCAGTTCGTCATCGCCCTGTTCCAGCGGCCCCTGACCCAGCTCGAGAAGGAGACCCGCCAGCGGGAGCTCAACGAGCTGCGCAAGCCGGTCTTCGACTGGGGTGTCTACAACGTCATCCGCACCCACCCGTTCGAGGCCAACTACACCTCGGGCAACCTGTCGCCGCCCGATGATCGCGCCGACTACTCGCTGCGCGACACCAAGGCCTTCGCGTACATCCCCGACGTCTGGCTGAGCTACGAGATCCGGCCGCGCAAGAACAAGGAGTACAAGCTCCAGTTCGAGGGCGTCGGCATCTTCGGCGTCATCGAGGAGCTGCCCCAGCGCGCCGGCAGCGCCAAGGTGGAGTGCCTCGATCCCACCGTCGCCAACATCGACGACTGCGAGAGCGGTGACCGCGTGCGGCCCCGCCGCCGCGACCTGACCCAGTGGGGCTATGCGTTGGAGTTCGACGCGCGCCTCGACAAGCTGCGCTGGGGCTTCCACCACGGCATCGCCTCGGGCGACGACACCGACGGCTTCGGCATCCTCGACAAGACCCCCCTCGACTCGACCGATCCGCGCGATCAGGAGGTCACGAACTTCAAGTTCGACCGCGACTACATCGTCGACCTGATCCTGTTCCGCGAGATCATCGGCGGCGTCACCAACGCGGCCTACTACAAGCCCTACATCGCCTACGACCTGATCATGCAGGACACCGAGGCGTGGGGCTTCAAGCTCGACGTGCTGTTCGCGCACGCCATGGAGGCCAAGGCGACGCCCGGCAACGAGGCGCCCCTCGGCCTGGAGTTCGACCTCGAGCTCTACGTGCACGAGTACGACGTCTTCAAGTGGTCGCTGGCCTACGGCATCCTGTTCCCGATGGGCGCCTTCGACCTGCTCGACACCGAGGAGACCCGGATCATCGCCGAGCCGGGCATCGCCCAGACCATCCAGATGATGATCGGCATGATGTTCTGAGCCGAGCCCTGCCGATCCCAGCCTCCCGCCAGGACCGCACTTGAGCGACACGCAGAAGACCTGGGGCGGGCGCTTCGCCGAGCCCACCGACGCCTTCGTCGCCCGCCTGAACGCCTCGGTCGGCTTCGACCAGCGCCTCTACCGCGAGGACATCGCCGGCAGCCGCGCGCACGCCGCCATGCTGGCCGGCCAGGGTATCTTGAGCGACGAGGATCACGCCGCCATCGAGCGCGGGCTGGATCAGGTGCTGGCCGAGATCGAGGCCGGCGACTTCACCTGGGATCCCGCCCTCGAAGACGTGCACATGAACATCGAGGCGCGGCTGACGGCGATCGTCGGCGAGGCCGGCAAGCGCCTGCACACCGCGCGCAGCCGCAACGACCAGGTGGCCACGGATCTGCGGCTGTGGCTGCGCCGGCGCATCGACGAGACGCTGCAGGTGGTCGACCGCCTGCAGGACGCCCTGCTCGACCTCGCCGAGCGCGACGGGCACGCCGTCCTGCCCGGCTACACCCACCTGCAGCGCGCCCAGCCCATCCTGCTGGCGCACCACCTGCTGGCCTACTTCGAGATGCTGGAGCGTGATCGCGGGCGGCTGGCGGACTGCCGCGCGCGTGCCGACGAGAGCCCCCTGGGCGCCGCCGCGCTGGCCGGCACCCCCTTCCCCATCGACCGCCGCCACACCGCCCGCGCGCTGGGCTTCGCCCGGCCGATGGCGAACAGCCTGGACGCCGTGGCCGATCGCGACTTCGCGGTCGAGTTCACCAGCGCCGCCGCCCTGTGCATGGTGCACCTGTCGCGGCTGGCCGAGGAGCTGGTGGTGTGGTCGAGCCAGGAGTTCGGCTTCGTCGAGCTGGGCGACGCCTTCGCCACCGGCTCGAGCATCATGCCCCAGAAGAAGAACCCGGACATCCCGGAGCTGGTGCGCGGCAAGACCGGCCGGGTCTTCGGCGATCTGGTGGCGCTGCTGACCGTGCTCAAGGGCCTGCCGCTGGCCTACAACAAGGATCTGCAGGAGGACAAGGAGGCGCTGTTCGACGCCGCCGACACCCTGCGCGACTGCCTCGAGGCCACCGCGCGCCTGCTGCCCGGCCTGACCGTGCGCGCGGATCGCATGCGCGCCGCCTGCGACGCGGGCTTCGTCACCGCCACCGACGTCGCCGACTACCTGGCCGCGAAGGGCGTGCCCTTCCGCGAGGCCCACCACGTCGTCGGGCGCCTGGTCGCCTGGTGCATCGTCGAGGGCCGCACGCTGCCTTCGCTGTCGGCCGACGAGTTCCGCACCTTCCACGACGCCTTCGCCGACGACATCTGCGCCGCCGTCACCGTCGAGGCCAGCGTCGCCGCCCGGCGCAGCGAGGGCGGCACCGCCCCCGCCCGCGTCACGGACGCCCTGCGCGCCGCCCGCGCCCGCCGGCAGGCCCGCCGCGAGGCATGAGGGCCGCGCGCCGGCCGCCGGGCGTCGGCCTGCGATTCGGCGGCGCGCCGGCGGGCCGCGCCACGGCCCCCCCGCAGATCCCACGCCGCCGCATCGCTCCCCTGCTGGTCGGCGCCCTGCTGGTCGGCTGCGGCGTCGCGGGCCGCCCACTGCCGCCCGGCCCCGCCGCTCCCGACCGCCCGACCGAGCTGCGCGTGCGCGCCACCGCCGACGGCTTCGAGGTCACCGCGCGCCTGCCCACCCGCGACCTCGACGGCGAGCCCCTCGGCGCCGATCCCGCCGTGCGCCTGGCCGTCTTCGTCGATCGCGCCGACTGCCGGGGCGTGCCCGACGCGGTGGGCGCGCCCCCCCTGCGCCTCACCGCGGCGCGCGACCGCCCGGTCGATGTCCGCGTGGTCGCCCTGCGCGGGCGCCAGGCCGGCCCGGTCGCGCGGACGCACGCGCGCTGGGGGCCGCCGCCCCCGCCGCCGGAGCCCCCGCTGGCCTTCGTCGACGCCGCGGGCGCCGTGCAGCTGAGCTGGCTGCCGCCCCCCCCGCCCGTCGACGCGGTGCGCGTCCTGCGCGACGGCGTGCGCGTCGCCGAGGCCCCCGCGGACGCGGCGGCCTTTACGGACGCCGCCCCGGCGGGCGAGCATGCCTACGCGCTCGTCGCCCTGACGCCCGACGCCGCCAGCGCGCCGTCGGCCGCGGCGCGCGTGCGCGTGCCAGCCCAGGAGCCCCGATGAAGCGAATCACCGCCCTGCTCGCCTTCGCCCTCCTCGTGCCCGGCCCGGCCACCGCGGCCGATCCACCGGCCCTGGCCGCGAAGAGCGGCATGGTCGCGGCCGACAGCGAGCACGCCTCGCGCGTCGGCGCCGAGATGCTCGCCGCCGGCGGCGACGCCGTCGACGCGGCCGTCGCCACCGCGCTCGTCCTGGGCGTCGTGCAGCCCTTCGCCTCGGGCCTCGGCGGCGGCCTCTTCGCGGTGGTGTGGCGCGCGGACGGCGAGGAGGCCCTCGCCCTCGACGCGCGCGAGGTCGCGCCCGCGGCGGCCACCCGCGACATGTACCTCGACGCCGAGGGCAACGTGGATCCGCAGGCCAGCACCCGCGGACCCCGCGCGGCCGCCGTGCCCGGTGAGATCGCCGGCCTGTGGAGGCTGCACCAGCGGTACGGCAAGCTGCCCTGGAAGCAGGTCGTGGCGCCCGCCCTGGAGGCCGCGCGCGACGGCTTCCCGGTCGGCGTCCTGTTGCACGGGCGCGTGACCGCCAAGAAGGACGAGATCGCGGCCCGCCCGGCCCTCGCCGAGGTCTTCCTCGTCGACGGCGCGCCCGTCGCCCCAGGGACGATCCTCCGGCGTCCGCGCCTGGCGAAGACGCTGGCGGCCATCTCGAAGCACGGGGCCGACGGCTTCTACCGCGGCGACGTGGCCAAGCGGCTGGCGGCGGCGATGGCCAAGGACGGCGGCCTGATCACCGAGGCCGATCTCGCCGCCTACGCGCCCAAGGAGCGCCCGCCGGTCGACGCCCCCTGGCGCGGCTATCGCGTCCTGTCCATGTCGCCGCCGAGCAGCGGCGGCGCGGTGCTGGTGCAGGTGCTGCGCGCCCTCGAGCACCTCGATCTGAAGGCCCTGGGCCACAACAGCAGCGCCTACCTGCACCGGCTGGCCGAGGCGCTGAAGCACGCCTTCGCCGATCGCGCGCGCCTGATGGGTGATCCCGACTTCGCGCCCGTGCCGCTCGAGCAGATGGTGGGTGACGCCGCCCGGGACCGCGTCCGGTCGTCCTTCGACGCCGCCCGCACCCACGAGCGCGCGGCCTACGGGGGCGACTACGCCCTGCCCGAGGACGGCGGCACGTCGCACTTCAGCGTGGTGGACGCCCGGGGCAACGCCGTCGCCATCACCACCACCGTGAACCTGGCCTTCGGCAGCATGTACCTCGCCGGGGACACCGGCGTGCTGCTCAACAACGAGATGGACGACTTCGTCGCCAAGCCCGGCGTGCCCAACGCCTTCGGGCTGGTGGGCCGCGAGGCCAACACCATCGCGCCCGGCAAGCGCCCCCTGTCGAGCATGACGCCCACCATCGTGCTGAAGGACGGCCGCGTGGCGCTGGTCGTCGGCGCCTCGGGCGGGCCGCGCATCATCACGGGCACCCTGCAGGTGCTGCTGAACGTGCTGGCCTTCGACATGGATCCGCGCGCGGCGGTCGAGGCCCCGCGCATCCACCACCAGTGGGTGCCCGAAGTGCTGGCGGTGGAGCCGGAGATCGCGCTCGACGTGCGCGAGAACCTGCAGCGGCGCGGCCACGACGTGCAGGCGCAGGGGCGCTACAACGCGGTGCAGGCCATCGCGGTGGACGCCGACGGCGTCGCCCGCGGCGCCAGCGATCCGAGCAAGATGGGCGCGCCGGCGGCCGCGGCGCGTTGAGCGAGGCGCGGCGCGCCGACGCCCTGCGTGGTCGTGGTCGTGGTCGTCGTCGTGGTCGAAGACGCTCGCGCACCGCGGTGCGCTGACCTGGCTGCCACGTCCCGCGTCGTCGTCGAAGTGCCCGCTGATCGGCAACCGACCACGACCACGACTACGACCACGATTTCCTCGGATCGGCCCTCCGCGTGATCGCGGACCCTCGCGCTCGTTCAGCCCTGCACGACCGAGCGCGCGCGGCTGAGGCGCGTGCGCGGCTGCATCTCGCCGCTGTTGTCGAAGTCCATGCCCAGCCACACGATGTTCGGCAGCGCCGGCGGCAGGCGCTCGCGCAGGCCCAGCATGACCTCGAAGTGGCCCGTCTCGCCCAGCGACAGATCGTGGCGCTCGCGCCAGACCGCCTCGGCGGCGGCCTCCTCGGTGTAGAGCGCGAACTGCACGGGCACCTTGCCCGAGAAGGCCTCCTGCCCCTCGAGCAGCACCGCCTCGAAGCGCAGCGCCGCGGCCGGGCGCCCGAGCTCGACCGGCGCGGCCTCACCCACGTCCTCGACGTCGGCCGCCTCCGCCTCGCCCTCGTCCTCGTCCCCCCCGAGCTGGGTCCGCACCCCGATCTCGTCGTCATCGTCCCCGAAGATCTTCGCCTTCAGGCGCCCGAACAGGCCCTTCTTCTTCGGCTTGAAGGTCGAGGTCGGGCGCTTCTCCGGCTCCGGCTCGGGCTCGGGGGCCTCGAGCGCCTCGAGGGGCGCGTCCCGATCCAGGACCTGCAGCAGATCGAACTCGTCCTCCTCGGTCCAGGCCGGGTCGTGGGGCGAGCGGGGCAGCGCAGGATCGCCGTAGGGCGCGCTCTTGACCGCGTGCCAGATGCGCTTGCAGAGCTCGTTCTGCGCCCCCTTGCCCTGCTCCGAGGTATGGAACAGCAGGCGCCGCGCGTCGCGCGAGTTGAGGTGGTACAGCACCTCGAGCGCCGCCATCTGCAGGCCCTCGTCGTCCTTGATCGCCTTGTAGGGCCCCAGCATCGACTTGTGGCCCAAGCCGCCTAGCATGGCGTTGAGGAAGGGCACGTAGCGCGTCGGATCCAGCCGGGCGAGGTTCAGCGCCACCGCGCGCTTCTCGCGATCCGAGGTCGCGTGCCCCTGCCGCACGTGGTTCACCAGGTACAGGGCCAGCGCCTTCTCGCCGCTCCACCCGATGCGCTCGATGACCTCGACCCGCACCGCCACCTCGGGATCGCGCAGGTGGCTCAGCAGCATGTTGCGCAGGGCGTCGCCGGTGAACGGCATCGTCCGCACGACGCTCTTGCGGACCTCGAGATCCGGGTGCGCCACCACCTTCTGCAAGAAGATCAGCGTGTCGTCGTTGTCCGGCGACAGCAGCGACAGCGTGACCTCGACCAGCGCCGAGCCGACCGCCTTCTTGCCCCAGAAATGGACGTCACGGCCCAGAATCTCGCGCGACAGCGAGGCCTTCACCCGCGCCGGAAGCGGCCCCGCCTCCATCAAGGTGGACACCACGCGCATCAGGCTGGCCGCGCGCTCGTCCTGCTCCTTGAGCGCGTGCGCGTGCTCCAGCCCCTCCTTGACCGCGATCGCCGCCCTCTCGTCGTCGCCGACGTGGATCAGCGCGGTCAGCGCCGCGTTGTAGGCCTGGTCGACGTCGGCCGTCTGGCACCGGCGGGCCGCCTCGAGCGCCTCGGCGGCGCCCTGCCGCGCGTCGTCATCGTGCCCCGCCGCTTTCAGCAGGGGCACCACCGACGCCAGCGCCCGCGCGCGGTAGAAGGGCTCGGTCACCCGACGCGCGTCGGCCAGCCCCTGCACCGGATCCTGCTGGGCGACGGCCGCCTCGACGCCCTCGGCCCCGGCACCGCGGGCCGCGTCGACGAAGCTCATGTCGCCGCTGACCATCGAGATGCGGGTGAAGAAGTCGCGCCCGCGGACGACGCGCACCTTCTCGAGGCCCTGCGCGAGGCGCAGGAACTCGTCGTCCTCGGGGGTGCCGCCCTCTTCGGCCAGATCGAGGAAGTCGTCGCCGATGGCCTGCGCCACCTCGGCCTGGTCGAGCTCCACGTCGCTCGGCGCGGGCGTGCCCGTCATCGCGCGCGAGTGATCGCGCTCGCGCCGCAGCAGCTGGAACTCGTCGAAGATGTTGCGCGTGACCGTCAGCAGCGTCCGCTCGTCGGCCTCGCGCAGGAGATCGTCGGCGGGGTCGAAGTCGGTCTCGATGTCGCCCTTCAGCTCGGCGGCGTACAGCGCCAGCTGCCGCAGGGCCTTCGGGTTCAGCTTCGCGACGCCCGCCGCGGCGTGATCGGCGCTGCGCCCCGCCCCGCCGCCCTGCGCTTTCAGATCCCGCGCCAGCAGGGTGTAGTAGTGCTTCAGCGGCCAGGGCACCGGCAGGCGCCGACCGATGAGGTCGCTGTGAAAGACCAGATCGATGTGCGCGAAGCCGCCGCGCCGGAAGCCCTTGCGGAGCGCCTGTTCCTCTTCGACGGCGGTCCCTTCGATGCGCGTGCTCAGCAGGCGGCCGAACTCGATCAGCGCCGACTGCTCGACGGCCGACTCGATCGTCACCGCGACCAGGTTGCGCTGCTCGAAGGTGCTGGCCATGCGCCCGATGAGGGTCATCATGCCGAACTTGCGCCGCACCACCCGCAGGGCCGTCTTGGGATCGAGGAAGGCCTCGGTGCCCTCCCGCTGCACCAGCAGCTCCTGGGCCGACAGCGGCGCCTCGTGGTACTCGTGCGCCATGATGTCTTCGGTGCCCGAGGACAGCAGGCTGACGAAGGTGACGCGGCGCCCGGTCGGATCGCCGAACATCGAGAAGGCGTCGCGCAGGTTGCGGTGCACCTCGCCGCGCTCGGTCGAGGCCTCCGGGTGATCGGGGATCCACGTCTTGAACAGGCTGGCCGCGGCCTTGCGCAGGAGGCTCTTCTCCTTCTCGTGCGCTGACCGCCAGTCGCTGGCGTGGGTCTGATTGGGATCCATCGCGCCCCCCTCCCGGTGCTGCGCATCAACCTACCCAGCGGCGCCCGCGCGCGCCAGACTGCCCGTGCGACCCCGGCCCCGGAGCGACCATGATCACCGACCCGCCCATCGATCCCGTCGCCCTCGCGCGCCACTACCGGGCCTTCGTCCAGCCTGGGCGGGTGTTGCTGACCGGCCACTCGCACCAGGCCTGGCCCGACGTGGCCCGCGGCGCGGTGCTCGAGGCCTTCGACGACGCCGCCGCCCACGTCGACGACAAGTGGACGCGCGCCGCCGCCAAGGCGGACGCCGTGCGCGCGGCCATCGGCCGGGTCACCGGCGCGCGCCCCGCCGATCTGGCGCTGGCGTCCAACACCCACGAGCTGGTCACGCGCTTCCTCTCGGCCCTCGACTGGACGCGGCGCCGCCACGTCGTCACCACCGACGGCGAGTTCCATTCGCTGCGGCGCCAGCTGGCCCGCCTCGAAGAGGCCGGCGTCGACGTGACCTGGGTGCCTGCCGCGCCCGTCTCGACCCTGGCCGAGCGCCTCGCCGCCGCCGTCCGCCCGGACACCGCGGCGCTGCTGGCCTCGACCGTCCTCTTCCGCACCGCGGCCATCGTCCCCCACCTGCGGGCCGCCATCGAGGCCGCCCACCGCGTGGGCGCCGAGGTGCTGCTGGACGCCTACCACGCCTTCATGGCGGTCCCCTTCCACCTGGCCGACCTGGGCCCGGATCCGGTCTTCGTCGTCGCCGGCGGCTACAAATACGCCCAGTGGGGCGAGGGCTGCTGCTGGATGCGGGTGCCGCCGGACTGCACGCTGCGGCCCGCGTACACCGGCTGGTTCGCCGAGTTCGCCACCCTCGCCGACGCGCCGCCCGGCCAGGTGCCCTACGGCCGCGCGGGCGCCGAGCGCTTCGCCGGCAGCACCTACGATCCCACCAGCCACTACCGCGCCGCCGCCGTCGCTGCGTTCTTCGAGCACCAGGGCCTGACCGTTCATCGCCTGCGCCAGCAGTCCGCGCGGCAGACGGCGAGGCTGATCGAGGCCCTGCCCGCGCTGCGCCTGCTGTCCCCCGCCGCCGCCGCCGAGCGCGGCGGCTTCGTGGCCTTCGAGGTGCCGAACGCCCACCGCGTCGTCGAGGCGCTGCGCCGCCGCGGCATCTTCGTCGACGCGCGCGGCGACGTGCTGCGGCTGGGCCCGGCCCCCTACGTCGACGACGACGCGCTCGACGTCGCGGCGGACCACGTCCGCGATGTCGTCCGCGAGAACGCCGCCCGGAATTGAGGGGCGTTCTCGTCCGCGGACCGGCTGTGTTAGGCTGCCCGCGGATCGCACCGCACGGCGGGCACGCGCGATCCGCCGACCTCGGGGGGCGGCGGGGCAGCGCGCGACGGAGGCACTGAGGTGGCCCAAGCGACCTCGGACGAGGGAAGCGTCGGCAAGCAGGT
>JAUHXL010000177.1 GCA_030426945.1 bacterium | reverse complement strand
GACTGCGGTGAGTACACCGGCGTCGTCGCGTACTACTGCCACACGCCCGACGACGAGTGCATCGACGACAGCGACTGCGACGGCGACGGCAACTTCGGGGCGCCGTACTGCGCCTACAACCCGGCCGCCGGCAAGTGGATGTGCAGCGACTCGCACTGCGCCGGGTGAGCGTCGTGCGGCGCGCCCTCCTGCTGCTGCTCGCGCTGGCGCCGCTGGCCTGCGAAGAGGCTGCGGCGCCGGACGCGCCGGATCCGCTCGCCGTGGACGGCCACGCGTTCGTCGCCGAGCCGGCGCCGCGGCCCGCTCGCGAGGGCGGCCCGTTCCCGCTGAGTCTGCGATATCTCGTCGGCCTCGGAGTCAGGTGCCACGCAAGTCCGAAGATGCCCGCGGTCGGGTTTGGCGGTCGGCGCTGCACGCCTTCGACGTGCTGGGCGTCGCGCTCGTGATGAACGTCGCCGCGCACGGCGTGATGGCGATGCCGACGCCGCCTAGGGTGTTCGACACGACCCCGCCCAACTGGGTACTGGCCCTTCGTCTGGTTGCCCACGCTGCTGGTGCCGTGACGCTCGCGCTGCACGGCCTGCTGGCCCGCAAGCTGGCGCGCTGACTTGCCCCTCTACCCCTCCGCTGTGCAAGATCCCCTCGGCGCCCCCGTCGGGTGGGCGTTCTTCCACCGGAGCGAGCATGAACACGTTGCGTCTCCTCACCGCGGGCCTGGCCGCAGCCTTCACCCTGACCGCTTGCATCACGGACGCCGACAAGGGCGTCGTGCCCGGCCGCGCGCCCGAGAAGCATCGCCCGGTGGCCGAGATGTGCGACGACGCGCGTGACTCGAGCGGCCCCTTCATCGACGACTGGGCGCTCGAGCAGGGCGACTACGTCAGCTGCACCGCCCACGAGGAGTGCACCGAGGGCGACAACGGGCGCTGCATCGGCAACGGCCACGACGGCTGGTCGTGCAGCTACGATCGCTGCTTCGCCGACGACGACTGCGACAACGTCTGCGAGTGCGAGGGCGGCTTCCGCGGCGACTTCAACGTGTGCGTCGGCGGCGACTGCCGCACCGACGCCGACTGCGGGCCGGGCGGCTACTGCTCGCCCAGCTTCGGCGACTGCGGTGAGTACACCGGCGTCGTCGCGTACTACTGCCACACGCCCGATGACGAGTGCATCGACGACAGCGACTGCGACGGCGACGGCAACTTCGGGGCGCCGTACTGCGCCTACAATCCGGCCGCCGGCAAGTGGATGTGCAGCGACTCGCACTGCGCCGGGTGAGCGTCGTGCGGCGCGCCCCCCTGCTGCTGCTCGTGCTGGCGGCGCTGGCCTGCGAAGAGGCTGCGGCGCCGGACGCGCCGGATCCGCTCGCCGTGGACGGCCACGCGTTCGTCGCCGAGCCGGCGGTGGGGCGCGCGGCGCTCGAGGCCTCGCTGGTCGATCCGACGAACGGCTACTCGGCGCTGCGGTTGGCGCGCTACACGCCGGAGCGCTGGGGCGCGCTGCCGGCGTGGCGGCCGCGGGTGCGGGCCATCATGGTGCACGAGCGCGGCGGTTCCCCGCCGACCGAGGGCTTCGAGGACTGGTGGGGTGCCCGGGCAGACGACGCGCTGCCCGCAGACCGCGCCGGCATCGAGGCGCTGGGCGCGCGCGCCTTCACCCACTTCCCCGCGCAGGTTGTGCCGGCGTTGCGCTCGGTCCTCGGCGACGCCGAGGCGGCAACGACGGTGGGCCTGATCCCCGACGCGGACGGCCGACTGAGCGGCCTGGTTTGGGTCGAGGTGCCCGGTGGCGTCGAGCCGGCGCTGACCTGCGCCACGTGCCACAGCGACGGCGTCGCCGGCCGCCCCAACATGGCCTTCGACCTCGGCGCCGTCTACGACCTCGCGGCGCAGTCCCGCACCGCGCGCGGCCGCTGGGGCCCGGGCCGCGTGGACGTCACCGGCGACGGCGTCGACAACCCGACGGCCTTCCCCGACCTGCGGCCCATTCGCTTCCAGACGCACCTGCACCGGGCCGCGACCGTGCGCAACGGCCTGCTGCCGCTGGCCGTGCGCATCGAGACGCTGATGATCACCAGCACCGGCGAGGCCTGGCGGCCGCCGCGTTCGGTCGCGTTCGCGCTGGCCGCGTACCTGTGGTCGATGGGCGACGCGCTGCCGCCGCCGGCCGATGGCGCAGGGCGCGCGGTGTTCGACGCCACCTGCGCGCGCTGCCACGCCGGCGAGGGCCTCGCCGGCGCGCCGGTCCCGATCGATGACGTGGGCACGGCCGACGCGGTGGCGCGCAGCCCGGATCGCGGGACGGGCCGGTGGCGCGTGCCCTCGCTGCGCGGGGTGGCCGACCGGCGGCTGCTGTTCGCTTCGGGTGGGGTGCGCGGCGGGGTCGAGGAGCTGCTCGACCCGGACCGGGCGGCGGCGGGTCACCCTTTCGGGTTGGACCTGCCGGCCGTCGAGCGCCGCGCGTTGGTGGGGTGGCTCGAGGGGCTGTGAGTCACTGACCGCAGTCGGCCTCGTCCTCGCCGCCCTCGCAGTCTTCTTCGCCGTCGCACACCCAGCCGCCGGGGATCTCGTCGCCGCCGGGGCACATGAAGGGCGCGGGGCAGTCATCGGGCTCGTCGCTGCCGTCGCCGCAGTCGTCCTCGCCGTCGCAGCGCCAGAAGTCGGGGATGGTCTCGCCGTTGGCGCACATGAACTCCACCTCGTCGGGGAAGCACGCGAACAGCGGCTCGCACTCGGGCCAATCGAACGAGCAGGGGTCGCCCGACAGCGCGAGGCTGCAGGCCTCGGCCTGCGCGACGGTGGCCGGGCACTCGGCGAAGTCGGCCAGGTCCTCGACGCAGAACTCGACGCTGCCGCTGCCGAGCTCGAACTCCTCGCCGTCGCAGTCCACCGGCGCGGAGAAGCCGGGCAGCGCGTTCTCCCAGGTGCAGAACGTGGTGGCGTCGGCCTCGCTCAGGCCGCCAATCTGGGCGGTGGGATCGACGCCCGAGCTGCCGGCGGGCGCGCCGCCCGCGCCGGGATCGCCGCCCGCGCCGGGATCGCCGCCCGCGCCGGGGTCGCCGCCCGCGCCCGGGGTGCCGCCCGCGCCCGGGGTGCCGCCCGCGCCGGGCGTGCCGCCCGCGCCGGGCGTGCCGCCCGCGCCGGGCTCGCCGCCCGCGCCGGGGACACCGCCTGCGCCCGGCGTGCCGCCCGCGCCGGGGACACCGCCCGCGCCCGGCGTACCGCCCGCGCCCGGCGTGCCGCCGGCGCCCGGCGTGCCGCCCGCGCCGTTGATGCCGCCGGCGCCCGAAGGACCGGCGTCGCCGCCGCCGCTCCCGTCGCCGTCGCTCGTGCAGCCCACCGCCAGCGCCAACGCCAGGCTCAGCCCGGCCGTCTTCAGAAGGGTCATCGTGCGTCTCCCCAGAGCAGTTCGGTGCGGGCAGCATGGACGCGGCACCGCCCCGGGATCAATGGCGGGGGCGCCGCCGCTTGATCCGGCCCGCGCCAGCCACCATGCTGCCGCGCCATGCGAAGCCTGATCATCGTGGCGCTGTGCGCCTTCGTGGGGTGTGACGACGGGGCCGAGGGCGGCGCGCAGGCGGGGGACGCCCGCGTCGGGCGCACCGTCGACGCGGCCCCGAGGACCGACGCCGCGCCGATGACGCTGGCCGACGGTTCGGCCGACCCCGACCTGGACGTGGTCGATGCCGGTGACGGGGACGCCGCGCCGAGCCCCGCGGTGGACGCCGACGTGACGTTCGACGCCCGCTTGCCCGCCGACGCCGCCCCGCCCGCCGATGCGACGCCCAGCATCGACGCCGCGCCGCCCGCCGACGCCGCGCCGCCCGCCGCCGATCCGCGCACCTACTGTGAGTCCGCGGTCGAGGTCTTCTGCCCCTTCTACCTGCGCTGCGGCCGCATGGCGGCCCAGGACATGGACGACTGCCGCGCCCGCTTCGCCGACAACTGCGAGGCGCTGTACGAGCCGCTCTACGCGTCGCTGGTCGACGTCGGCCGCCTGCGCTACGTGCCCGAGGCGCTCGCCGAGTGCGCCGCGCACCTCGACGTCGTGCGCTGCGAGGCGCAGGTGTTCGATCTCGACGGTCCCTGCGGCCGCGTCTGGGTAGGCGACTCGCCGGTCGGCGCGGTGTGCGGCCCCGGCATCGACAGCTTCGTCTGCCAGCCGGGCAGCGCGTGCCGCCTGGGCCTCGACTTCTGCGGCACCTGCGAGCCCGCCGCCGCCGTCGGCGACGCGTGCGACGACGACCTGCGCTGCGGCCCTGAGGCCACCTGCGTCGACGGCACCTGCGTCGCGCGCGCCGTGCCCGGCGAGCCCTGCGGCCAGGCCGGCTGCGTCGTCGGCATCGCCTGCGTGGAAGGCACCTGCGCTCCGCGCACGCGCCCCGGCCTGGGCGACGCCTGCGGCGCCGGCGCCAGCTGCCCCTACGCAGCCGCCTGCGTGGGCGGCGTGTGCGTCGAGGCCCACCCCGTCGGCGACGCCTGCGACGCCGAGAACCCCTGCGCCGCCAACCGCTGCGCCGCCGGCGTCTGCGCCGCGCCCGGCAAGCCCGGCGAGGCCTGCGCCGAGGGCCGCGACTGCCTGGCGGGCGTCTGCGAAGGCGGCCGCTGCGCCGCGCTGCCCGCGGGGTGCTTCGCGCGGTAGCGGGACGCGATGCCGCGGTCCGCACATTGACCGCCCGTGGGGCCGCGGGTAGCTTGCCGGCATGGCGCGACGCTTCAACGTCGGGGGCCCCTGCCGACCCGACCTGCACTACATGCTGCCCCCTCTGCGGCGCCTGCCCACGGTTCGTTCTCTGATCGAGGGTCAGCAATACTTCGTCCTGCACGCGCCCCGGCAGACCGGCAAGACCACGGCCATCGAGGCGCTCGCGCGGCAGCTCACCGACGAGGGCGCGGTGTGTGCGTTGCGCGTCTCGGTCGAGCGCGCCCGTGTGTTCGAGAGCATCGAAGAGGCCGAGCCGGTGGTGCTCGAGGCCTGGGCCGACGCTGCGCTCGCGTCGCTGCCCGACGCGCTGCAGCCGCCGCCGTGGCCGGCCGCGTCGCCGGGCAACCGGGTGGGCCGCGGACTGCTGACCTGGGCGCGGTCGGCTGACCGTCCCCTGGTGCTGTTCATCGACGAGATCGACGCGCTGGCGCCCCCGGTGCTGGGCTCGCTGCTGAGCCAGCTACGCGATGGCTTCTCCCGGCGCCCGGGCGCCTTTCCGGCTTCGCTCGGCCTGGTCGGCATGCGGGACGTGCGGGAGTATCTGGTCGCGTCGGGCGGTCAGGGTCGGCGGGGCGCTGGCTCGCCGTTCAACGTGACGTCGGGATCCCTCTTGTTGCGGGACTTCGATCGGGACGAGATCGGCGAACTCTACCAGCAGCACACCGACGACACGGGGCAGTGCTTCACCGAGGCTGCCATCGAACGCGCCTGGACGCTGACGCGAGGCCAGCCCTGGCTGGTCAACGCGTTGGCGCGGGAGGCGGTCGAGGTACTGGTGGCCGACGGGGCGCCCGTCGACGCATCGGTGATCGACGCGGCGCGCGAGCGACTCATCCAGCGCCGCGACACTCACCTCGATAGTCTGGTCGAGCGCCTGCGCGAGCCTCGCGTCCGCAAGGTGATCGAGCCCATCATGGCCGGCGGGGTCATCGACGAGGCCACGGACGACGACGTCCGCTACGTCGTGGAGTTGGGATTGGCTCGGCGCGACGCGCACGGCGCGTTGGCCATCGCGAACCCGCTGTATGCCGAGGTCATCCCCCGCGCCCTGGCCGACGCCGCGACGCTGTCGATGCCCAGCTTCGAGCCCGTGTGGCTCACGCCACAGGGCGCGCTGGACGAGGCCGCGCTGCTCGACGCCTTCGTCGACTTCTGGCGCCGCCACGGCGAGCCACTGATGGGGACCGCGCCGTACCACGAGATCGCGCCGCACCTGGTCACGATGGCCTTCCTGCATCGCGTCGCGAATGGCGGTGGATCGATCGAGCGCGAGTACGCGATCGGCTCGGGTCGACTCGACCTGTGCCTGCGCCACCGTGGCGCCGTGCTGCCCATCGAACTGAAGGTGTGGAAGCCGGGGCGCCCGGATCCGCGTGACGACGGGCTGCGCCAGCTCGACCGCTACCTCGCGGGCCTCGGCGCCGACCGCGGCTGGCTGATCATCTTCGACCGCCGGCCCGAGGCGCCGCCGTTGGCCGATCGCACGGTCGTCGAAGGGGCGCAGACGCCGGGCGGGCGCGCCGTCGTGGTCATTCGGGCGTAGGCGCCTACGCTTCCCGCGCGTCCAGCGCCTTCACCAGCGTCTTCGGCGCGACCGCGCGGTAGCTCTCGTCGAGCCAGTCGAGCAGCTCGTCGACCGGCACCTTCTCGCCGGGCGGGATGGTCGCCGTCATCCAGCCCGACTTGCCCAGGTTGTAGCCGGCGGGCTTCACGTAGGGCAGGTGCTCGACCGCGTAGCGGCTCTCGGGCAGCTTGCAGGTCAGCTTGGTGCCTTGCTCACCGACCCAGAAGAACGCGAAGTTCTTCTTGCGCACGCCCCACGCGCGCTCGCCCCAGGGCAGCGTCTCGACGGCGTCGGGCAGGCCGAGCGCGAAGTCGCGCAGGGCGATCAGGTCGGGATCGGTCAGCTCGGCGGGCGGCGGATGCTCCATGGAGGATGCCTCTCGACGACTCAGCGGATGTCGATGGCGCGGTCGGCGGGGCCGAGGCGCACGTACAGGGGGCCGGCGGGATCCCACCACCAGCCGCGGTCGGCCGCCTCGAGGGCGGCGCGGTCGGGCAGGGCGGGCACGCCCTCGACCGTGGGGGCGTCGAGGCCGACGATCTCGAGCTGGGCGCCGGCGGTGAAGACGGCGCCGGGCGTGACGCTCACCGCGCCGTCGTCGTGGGCGACGCGCGTGCCGTCGTACAGCGTCAGAGCGTTCGCGGGGCCCGCGGCCAGGCGCACGTACAGGCGGCCGGCCTCGGTGGCGAAGCTGTCGACCGCGTCGGGATCGGCCACCGGCGCCAGCGTGTCGATGGTGGGCCTCAGCATGGGCACGATGCCGCCGGCGCGCAGGTACAGGGGGAGCGTTCCGAGGGGCGCGTCCACCTCGAGGTCCGCGCCGCCCTCGATGCGGGCGCCGGTCCACCAGTCGAACCAGTCACCGTGCGGGAACGGCACCGTGCGGGTGCGCGCGTCACGCTCCACCACCGGCGCCACCAGCAGGTCGTCGCCGAAGAAGTAGGTGTCCCACGGATGCTTCCCCAGCTCCGGGTGCTGCAGGCCGTAGGGTCGCTGCAGCGGCCGGCCGTCGGACAGCATCGCGTTGGCGAGCGTCCACGCGTAGGGCCACAGCCGCAGGTGCAACCGCGTGTAGGTGCGGTACCAGTCGAGCATCTCGGCGTCGAAGCCGTTGGCCTCCTCGAACTCCCAGGCGACGTCGTTGCAGCTCGTGCCGATCTGCATCACCGACGACAGCGCCGTCTGTTGGAACCAGCGCGTGAAGGTCTCCTTGTCGGGCGGGCAGTGGCGGTAGCCCCCGGTGTCGCTGCCGTAGAACGCGAAGCCGGACGCGGACAGGCTCAGCCCGTCCACCATCGACGCGGGCAGGCCGCCGGTCGCGTTGTAGAAGCTGCCGTCGCGGTCCTGCACGCGGTCCTTGTGGCGCGCCATCGTGGCGTCCAGGTCGCCGGGCCAGATGATGACGCCGTTGGTCTGATCGCCGTAGACGCCGGTGCGCGTCAGCAGGAACCCGCCGGCGCTGGGTCCCTCCTGTGGGAGCGTCTCGGCGAACACCTGGTGGTACAGCGCCTGGTAACGCTTGTGCATCGTGCGCTCGGTGCTGCCGTCGGCGAAGACCCACACGTTGCGGCGCGGGCCCAGGCCGGCGACGACGTCCTGGACGTAGTCGAGCTTGAAGCCCTCGACGCCCAGGTCGGTGTAGCGACGCACGAGATCCTGCCACCACGCGTAGGCGTCGGGGTTCGTGTAGTCGACCGGGCGGCCCCAGTTGTTGACGATGGGTCCCACCTGCGGCGGGTAGTAGCCGCCGGCCTCGGCCTGGGCGTGCAGCTCGGCGGTCGCGGCCTGATCCTCGCCGACGTAGGCCGTGTGCCACAGCCCGAAGCGGAAGCCGAGGTCGTGGGCGCGCTGGATCATCGCGGCGGGATCGGGGAACTGCGTGGGGTGGAAGTCGAAGCTGCTCACGCCGCTCGCGTAGGGGCGGTCGACCCAGACGCCGGTGGCCGCCAGGTCGAGGTCGCGCATGGTCTGCACGTCCGACTCGACCTCGGCCTGGTCGCGGTTCTCGTCGCGCCACAGCCACGGCCCCAGCGCCCAGGTGGCGGGCAGCTTGGGGAAGCCGGTCACCTCGAAGTAGGGCTTCAGCACGTCCAGGGGGTGTGCGGCGGCGAACAGGTGGAAGCGAAGGCCATCGCTCGACGCCGGGCCGGTGCCGACCTGGAAGTCCACGCGGGTGGGATCGGTGGCCGCGACGTCGACCGCCATCGGGTGATCGCTCTCGACGAACAGTCCCCAGCCGCGCGTGCCGATCAGCAGCGGCACCGGCACGTTGGCCTCGTTGTTGGCGCTCTCGACGAAGAGGTCGACCTCGAGCTGCAGCGCCAGGCGCTTGCCGCGGTGGTTGGGGCGGTCGAGGGCCGAGCCGAGGCCGTAGAAGTCCTCGTCGGCGTCGACGGTGGGCGCCAGCCGGAAGTAGGCGACCTCGCCGGCGGGCGGCTGCAGCGAAGCGACGACGCGCTCGCCGTCGAGGCGGAGCGTCAGCGTCGCGTCGCCCGCGGCATAGGTGAGCGTCAGGGTCAGGGTGTCACCGGCGCGTTGGACCGTCGCGGCGCTGGGCGCCTGCCAGGCCAGCCCGCGCGGGTGCGAGGTGACCGGGCCGGTGAACAGGTTCCAGGGATCGTAGTTGAAGTCGGCGCTCACGGCCTCGACGACGCCCAGCCGCAGGGCGTCGGGGCCGAAGCGCAGGCGCGACTCGCCGGCCCAGCGCAGGTCGAAGGCGCCGTCCTCGAACGCGACCAGCGCCACGTCGCCCGCCTCGAGCCGCGCGGCCTCGGCGGCCGGGGGCGCGGCGTCGGGTGCTGCGTCCGGGGCTGCGTCGGGCGCCATGCCCTCATCGAGCGCCGCGGTCGCGTCGGCGCCGGCGTCGCGCGGGGCAGCATCGACGGTGCCCCGGTCGACCGGCGCCGCGTCCAGCAGCGCGGCGTCGGCGGGCGTGGCGTCGGAACGCTCCGCGCTGCCGCCATCGTCGCAGCCCACGGCCGCCAGCGCGGCCACCATCACCCAGCGTCGCATGGCTCCCCGCCCCTTCATCGCGCCACCGTCGCCAGCAGCGCCTCGTCCACCCGCAGCAGCGCGGCGCCCGCGGTGTAGCCCGCGCCCGCCGCGAGCAGCAGCAGCCGGTCGCCGGCCCGCACCGACCCCGAGCGCAGCAGATGGTCCAGCGCCACCGGCACCGTCGCGCCCGAGATGTTGCCCACCGTCTCGATCACCTTCACCACCTTCTCGTCCGGGATGCCCGCCAGCCGACCCATGCGGTCGAGGATGCGTCGGTTGGGCTGGTGCGGCACGACGAACGCGATGTCGTCGAAGGTCAGCTCGACCGCGTCGAGCAGCGCCTTCGCGGTGCCCAGCATGCCCTCGACCGCGGCCAGGTAGACCTGCGGGCCGCTGTGCATCTCGACGTACTGCGCGCCCTCGCTCAGCGCCGCCGCGTCGATGGGTCGGCGGGAGCCGCCGGCGGGCATCTTGACCGCGTCGTAGCCCTTGCCGTCGGCCAGCAGACCGATGGCCAGCAGGCCCGTCTCGGCGTCGTCGTGGGGCGTCACCACGGCCGCGCCGGCGCCGTCGCCGAACAGCGCGCAGGTGGCGCGATCGGTGGGGTCGACGAAGCGGCTGCGCACGTCGGCGGCGACGGCCAGCACCGCCTCGTCGCCGGTCATCACCGCGCGGGCGGCGGCGTCGAGCGCGTACAGGAAGCTGCTGCACGCGGCGGTGAGATCCATCGACGGCACGGTGCGCAGCCCCAACAGCGTCTGCACGCGGCACGCGGCGCCGGGGCTGGGGTGGTCGGGCGAGACGGTGCCCACCAGCAGGCGGTCGACGGCGGCCGGTGAGATGCCCGCCGCGGCCAGCGCGCGGCGGCCGGCCTCGGCGGCCAGATCGCTCGTCGCCTGGTCCGGGGAGACGAAGCGACGCTCCCGGATGCCGCTCAGCCGCACCATCTCGTCGGCGTCGAGCGGCGCGCCGGCGGCGACCAGGTCGGCGTTCGTGACGACGCGCTCGGGCAGGTACGCGCCGACGCCGGCGAGGCGGACCGGGCGGCCGAGCGCCGCCGGGCGCAGCACCCTCATGGCTGCGCCCTCCGCTGCACGAACGCTGCGATGGCCGCGACGCTCTCGAAGTGCGCGGGCACGAGATCCTCGGCGGCGACGACGAAGCCGAAGCGATCCTCGAGGTCTTCGGTCAGCTGGATGAGCGACAGCGAGTCGAGGTCGAGCGGGGCGGTGTCGTCGGCCACGTCGGCGTAGTCGGCGACCACGTCGCGCACGCTGTCGAGCACGGTGTCCTGCGTCATCGGGATGCCTCCAGCAGGCGGCGAACGGCGGCGCGATCGAGCTTGGCGCGCGCGTTGGTGGGCAGGGCGTCGGCGGCGGCCCAGACGGTGGGGCGGCGGGCCGGGTGCAGGGCGCGGGCGGCGCGCCGGACGGTGCGTAGGTCGGCGCCGGCGTCGAGCACCACCAGCGCGCCCAGCCGAAGGTCGGTCCGCTCGTCGGGCAGCGCCACGACGGCGGCGTCGCGCACGCCGGGGAGCGTTCGAACGCTCGCCGCGACGGCGTCGAGGCTGACGCGCTCGCCGGCGATCTTCACCAGGTCGTCGACGCGGCCCTCGACGAAGACGTAGCCGTCGGCGTCGACGTGGCCGCGGTCGCCGGTGCGCAGGCCGCGCGGGGTGAGCGCGGCCGCCGTGCCCTCGGGATCGTTCAGGTAACCGAGCATCACCGCGGGGCTGCGGACCACCAGCTCGCCATCGACGGCCTCGACCTCGACGCCGCGCAGGGGGCGCCCCACCGAACCCCGATGGAACGCTGCCTCGGCATCGCTGCACGCGGTGACGCGCGGCGACGCTTCGGTCAGGCCGTACTGGTTGAAGCGGCGGGCGTCCGGCCACGCGGCCGCCATGGCGTCGCGGGTGGTGTCGCTCAACGGACCGCCGGCCGAGGCGACGTAGGCCAGCGGCGGAGCGTTCGCGGCGGCGAGCAGCCGCAGCGACGCCGGCACCGAAGAGAGCCCCTCGACACTCAACGCGGCCATCCGCTCGGCCTGCTGCGCCGGATAGGTCAGGTCGCCCAGCAGCGCGACCGTGCCGCCCGCGGCGAGCGTCGTCAGGGCCTGCCCCACCAGCGCGTAGCTGTAGTTCAGCGGCAGCACGACGGCGGTCCGCGGGTGGTCGGCGACGGGCAGGTAGTCGAGGATGGCCGCGATGTTGGCCCGCAGACCGTCGCGCGCGAGCAGGACGTCCTTGGGCCGGCCCGACGAGCCCGAGGTCGACAGGACCAAGGCCGCGCGGGGATCGAGCGGGGCGGCGTCGCCCCGGAGCGTCTCGCCGAGGATGCCCGCGGCGCCCACCCGGTCGGCCACGGCGCGCCGCGCCTCGGGGGTGGCGCGGGCGTCCAGGGGAAGCAGCACGGCGCCCGCGGCGAGCACGGCCAGCGCGTCGAGGAGCGTCTCGGTCGGCGTCCCGCCGCAGACGCCCACCGCGCGGCCAGTGGGGAGGCCCGCGGCGCGGCGGGCCACCTCGGCGCGGAGGGCGTCGTAGGTCAGGGCCGCGCCGTCCGAGGCCAGCAGCGCCGGCGCGTTCGGCCGCCGAGGGCCGTCTGCGACGAGGCCGCTCAGCACCGCAGCACCGCGGCGGCCCACGACATGCCGCCGCCCACCGAGGCCGTCGCGACGCGATCGCCGTCGCCGAAGCGACCGGCGGCGCGCGCCTCGGCGAACGCCACCAGCCAGCCCGCGGCGCCGATGTTCGCGTGGCGCGCGACGCCGTCGGTCCACACGCGGTCGGCCGGTATGCCCGCGGCCGAGGCCACCTCGCGGATGAGCGGCACGCTGGTCTGATGGGGCACGTAGGCGGTGAGATCGCTGGGCGCGCGCCCGGCCGTCTCGAGCGCGGCGCCCAGGGCCTCGAGGTAGCGTTCGGGCAGCGCGGCGGCCAGCGCCTCGGGCTGGCCGCTGAGCTGATAGCCGCCCGCCTCGATGGCCGCGGGGGTGGGCGGCAGCGGTCCGCTGGTGCCGATGAGCGCGCCCAGGTTGCCATCGCTGCGCAGGAACAGTCCCTCGAGGGCCGAGCCCGGCTTGCGGCCCAGCACCAGCGCGCCGGCGCCGTCGCCGAGCGACAGCAGGCCCATGGGATGGTCGGGCGGCACCACCTTCGAGAACGTCTCGGTGCCGACGATGAGGGCCGGCCCGCTGCCCGCGGCGACGAACAGCGCCGCCGTGCCGAGGGCGAAGAGGCCCGCCGAGCAGCCGGTGCGCGTGTCCATGCACGCCGCCTGCGCGCCCAGCGCCGCGCCCAACGGCACGGCGAGCGTCGAGGTCATGCGGTGGGGCGTCGAGGTCGCCGCCAGGATCAGGCCCAGGTCGGCCGCCGCCAGACCGGCGTCCTCGAGCGCCGCGCGGCCCGCCT
>JAUHXL010000752.1 GCA_030426945.1 bacterium | reverse complement strand
AGGACGAGGTCCGCGCCCCCCGCGAGCCCCAGGCCGAGGTCGCCTTCGTCCTGCGCGCCGGCCGCCGCCACAACGTGCGGCCGGGGGACATCGTCGGCGTCCTGTGCAACGAGCACGACCTGCACCGTGATCACATCGGCGCCATCCGCGTGAACGTCTCGTCGACCACGTTCTACATCGCGGGCGAGGCCGCCGAGGGCCTGCTCACCACCCGCAAGATCATGATCCGCGGCCGGCCGGTGCCCCTCTACCCGTCGGACGAGTCACCCGACGCGCGGCGCCCCGCGCCCACCCACCGCAGCCGTGAGAGCGCACCCCGCGCCAGCACCCACGGCGGCGACCGCCCTTACCGCGGCAAGCGCCGGCAGGGCCCCAGCCGCAGCGGTCCCCACGGCTGACCCCCCTCGGCGCGGCGGATCCGATCAGCCCCGCGCCCGCCACAGCGCGTCGCAGAACCAGCCGCGCGAGTCGGTGAAGACGCCCTCGGCCCCGAAACCGGCGTGCTGCCCCAAATCGTCAATGTCTTCGGGCAGATACTTGTAACTGTACTCGGTGTGGATGGGCTCCCAGGGCTTGAAGGTGAACGCGTCCCGCAGCGCCTCGATGTGCACCGTCTGGGCCTGCTTGCTCACCAGGTAGCTCTCCATCGCGCCGCTGAACACGTTGTAGGTGCCGAAGTGGCGGAAGCGGTCGACGACGAAGTCCCCGCCGAGCTCGCGGTTGATGCGGTTGAGCAGGTTGAGGTTGAAGTCCGCCGTCACGCCCTGCGGATCGTTGTAGGCGGTCAGCAGCACCTCGATGTCCTTCTTCAGGTCGAAGCCGATCAGCGCGTGGTCCTCGGGGTTCATCGCGTTGCGCAGGCGCCGCAGGAAGGCGCGGGCGCGCGGCTTGTCGAAGTTGCCGATGTTCGATCCGAGGAAGAGGACCACGTTGATCCGGTCGGTCTGATCGGCCAGCCACCGGATGCCTTGGAAGTACTCGCTCACGAGGCCGGCGATGGGCAGCGTGGGCAGGCGCGCGCCCATGCTCTCGACGAGGCCGGCCATCGCGCCCTCGCTGATGTCGATGGGCACGTAGCGCACGTCGATGTCCCGCTCGACCAGGTGCCGCAGCAGCACGGCGGTCTTGCGTCCGTCGCCCGCGCCGAGATCGACGAGGTTGATCGACTGCCCGCGGAAGCGGTCGAGGATGTCGCCGGCGTGGCGCTCGAACACCTCGCGCTCGCACGCGGTGGGGTAGTACGCGTCGAGGTCGGTGATGCGGGCGAACAGGTGGCTGCCGCGATCATCGTAGAACCACTTGCTCGACAGGCGCCGCGGGCGCTCGCTCAGCCCCACCAGCACGTCCTCGGCGAACTGCCGGCGCATGCTCTCGGGCTCACTGTCGGTCGGCAGATCGAGCCGCTGGTAGCCGCGCATCCTTGCCTCCTCGGGATCGGTCATCGGGCGGGGCCGGCCAGGCGCAGCCCGGTGAACTGCCAGCGCTTGTCGCCCTGAAAGAAGTTGCGGTAGGTCGGCCGCACGTGGTCCCGCGGCGTGGCGCAGCTGCCCCCGCGCAGCACCCGCTGGTCGTTCATGAACTTGCCGTTGTACTCACCCAGCGTGCCGGCCAGCGGGCGGTAATTGGGGTAGGGCAGGTACGCGCTCTGGGTCCACTCCCACACCTCGCCCAGCAGGCGGCGCAGGCCGCGGCTCCGGCGCACCGGGCGGCCGACCGGGTGGAACACGTCGTCCTCCTGGAAGGCGCCGCGCGGCGCGTCCGGCGCGCTCGCCTGAGCGTGCTCCCACTCGAGCTCGGTGGGCAGGCGCAGCCCGGCCCAGCGCGCGTACGCGTCGGCCTCGTAGAAGCTCAGGTGCGTCACCGGCGCGTGGGGGTCGAGGGGGCGCTCGCCGCCCAGCGTGTCGACGACGAAGTGGCGGTCGACGCGCCGCCAGTACAGCGGGTGCTGCCACCCCTGCGCGCAGCGCGCGCTCCATCCGTCGTCCAGCCACAGGTCGCAGCGCCCGTAGCCGTCGTCCTCGACGAAGGCCGAGAACTGCCCCTGCGTGACCAGATCGCGCGCCAGCCGGAAGGGCTCGACGAACACCCGGTGGCGCGGCCGCTCGTTGTCGAAGCAGAAGCCGTCGCCGTCGAAGCCCACCTCGACCACGCCGCCCTCGAAGACCTCGAAGCCCAGGTCCGGCGGCGCCGCCTCGCCCTGCGCCGCGTCCGCGCGGTACACCGGCCGCATGGGGCTGGTACAGAAGGCGTGCTTCAGATCGGTCAACAGCAGCTCCTGGTGCTGCTGCTCGTGGTGCAGCCCGATGGTGGTCACGCGCGCCACCTCGGCGCTCGGATCGCCCAGCAGCCGGGCCATCGCAGCGTCCACCTCGGCCCGCCAGTCCATCACCTGCGCCACCGTCGGCCGCGACTGCGTGCCGCGCCGCGCCCGCTCGAAGGGCGCGCCCACGCCCTGGTAGTAGCTGTTGAACAGGTGCTCGAAGCGGGCATCGCGCGGCGCGTAGCCGGCCGCGTGGGGCCGCAG
>JAUHXL010000751.1 GCA_030426945.1 bacterium | reverse complement strand
CGCCGTCGGCGCGCAGCGTGAGGCGCGCCCCGGCCACCTGGCGCTGGTAATGGAACGCCACGTCGCAGGCCCCCACGACCGGCTCCTGCAGGTGCACCTCGGCTTGGGCGCCCGCCCGCGTGGCGAGGAACGCGACGCCCCCCGGCCCGTACGCGCCGCCGGCCAGCGCGTGCCGGCTGTAGACGTGGGGCTCGAAGCCGACAGGGGCCTCGGCCCGCCAGTGTTCGCGGTGGTACCAGGTCCAGGGACGCATGGCGGCGACGAAGCCGGGTCCGGCGTCCCCATAGCGCTCGGCGAAGCGGCGGCGCAGGGTCCGCACGACCAGATCGTCGGCCACCTCGCTGTCGCCGAGGTGCACCACCCGCACGATGCGGCGCTCGCCGCGGCCGAGGGCGTCGAGGCGGGCCCGCAGCGAGGCGAAGTCGGCGGGGGCGGGGGCGACGGCGTGGTCGTCGTGCGGGTGCAGCCCCGGCGAGAAGCGGGCGAGCGCGGGCCCCGCGGCGAGCAGGGCGAGCAGGACCACGAGAGCCCGATTCATCGAGCTCACGCGCGACGCTCGAGCGCGCTCTGGCAGCTCAGACAGGTCGGCGTCTCGGGTCGGGCCTTGAGGCGCGGGTAGCCGATGGGCTCCTCGCAGCGGCTGCACTGCCCGTAGTCGTCGCCGACCTCGGCCCGGCGCAAGGCGCGGCGCACCTGGTCGAGGCGACGCCGCGTGCGGCGCAGACCCTCGCTCAACATCTGCTGCTGCTGGATGGCGTCGATCCGGGACACCCGGCCGATGGCCTGCTGGTCGAGCGTCACCGGGCGCGCGCCGTCCCGGCCGGCCTCGAGCTGCGCCTCGAGCTCGACCTCGAGGGCGCGCAGATCCGCGCGCAGCTCGGTCTGCTGGGCGGCGGTCAGGTCTTCGGGTGGGGGCGTGCTCACGAGCGCCTTTCTCGCAGATTTGGCGCGGGGGTTCCACCCGCGCCGAATCCCCGAGGCGCTGGCCGGCGTCCCCGGAGGCGAACGCGGAGGATCCCATGGCCCACCCCCGTCTGCGCCGCCTCGCCCGCGACGTCGCCGTCCTGGGCGCCGTCCTGATCGCCGTCACCCTGTGGCAGCGGCGCGGCCTCCTGGGCGCCGGCGAACCCGCACCCCCCCTGCGCCTCGCGGCGCTCGACGGGCAGGTGGTCGACCTCGCCGACCTGCGCGGCAAGACCGTGCTGCTGCACTTCTGGGCCACCTGGTGCGGTGTCTGCCGCCAAGAACACGGTGCGCTCGCGGCGCTCGACGCCGAGCGCGGCCCCGACGAGGTGCTGCTGACCATCGCGGCGGACGACGATCCGGAGGTCGTGCGTCGGTACGTCGCCGAGGAGGGGCTCACCTACCCCGTGCTGCTGGCGGATCGGGCCACGCTCGCGGCCTACAAGGTCTCGAAGTTCCCCACCAACTACTTCGTGGGCCCGGACGGCGACCTGCGGGCGCGCGACGTGGGCATGAGCACGCGGTGGGGTCTGCGGGCGCGCCTCGGTTGCGCCGGCGGCGACGGCTGACGCACCCTGCGCCGCATGAGCCGACGCGACCCGAAGCGAGACCCGAAGAAGAAGGCCGAGCGCCGCCCCCTCGACGACAGCGCAGGCTTCGGCGGCACGCTGGGCGACCTGCTGGCGGCCCGTGGACTGGCCCCCCAGGAGGCCGACCCGCGGCCGCCCGAGGCCGCCCCCGCTCCGCCCGCCGCCGAGCCCACGCTCGCCGACTGCCCGACGCTGAGCGTGCGGGTGGATCGGAAGGGCCGCCGCGGCAAGGTGGTCACGCTGCTCGACGGCGTCGACCCCCTCGGCGACGCCGTCGAGGGGCTGGCCCGCGACTTGCGCAAGGCCCTCGCCTGCGGCGTCACTGCCCGGGATGGTCAGTTGATCATCCAGGGTGACCACTCTGGTCACCTGATTGAGTGGCTCCGTGGGAAAGGCGTCCAGGTGTCCCGCCGGACGTGAACGCCGTTAAAGGCTCGAGTAAGGCTCGTCGAGGGCCTTGCGAGACCGATCCGTGCGTCTTCGTGCCAACATGGGAACACCCTAACCGTGCGAAATCGCGCCGATTTGGCTCACCCATCGCACACATCCTCACATAAGTCGCGAACGCTCCCCTCCCTTGCCCCGAGAGGCTTGGCACGGTTGCCGCAAGAAGGGCCCGCGACATCACGGGAGGCCTCGTCTGGGGCCTCCTCGTTGGACCGAGAGTTCACCGACAACCCGTCGACCATCCCAACCGGAGAGAGCCTCATGAACGGCAGCACCGTCCGTCACGCCATCGTTCGCAACCTGCGCGCCGCCCACGGCAAGACCGCGACGACTCAGGGCAAGCGGACCGTCGCGGACAAGCGGCCCAAGAGCGTCACGCTGTACGGCTGAGCCGACGCGGAGACACCTCCCAGACCCGAAGCAATACAAGAAACAGAACAGAGACAAGAGACAGGAAGCACCATGAAGACCCTGAACCGCACTGCCATCCGTCGCCAGATGCTGAGCAACCTGCGCCAGGCCGCCAAG
>JAUHXL010000176.1 GCA_030426945.1 bacterium | reverse complement strand
CCGGTGAGCGCGCGGATGACCAGCACCAGCGCCGCCACCGTGCACAGCACGAAGACGCCCGCCGACGGGATGGCCAACCACTCCAAGGTCTCCTTCGCGGCGCCCGTCGAGCCCAGCCCCGGCGCGCGAAACCCCGCCAGCATCCAGAACAGGCTGTAGCCCAGGCCGCCCAGGCCCAGCCCGACGCCCACCACCTTCGTCGCCATCGCGCCGACGCCCAGCAGGGCCACCAGCGTCGCCAGCGCCAGCGCCGTCGTGCCCATGCCGCCGGCGTGCAGGTGCGCCCGCTTCATGTAGCTCCACGACTTCGAGGTGACCGCGTCGGCCTTGGCCTGATCCCCGCCGTACACGGTGCTCACCACGGCCGCCGCGTCGCCCTTCAGGCGATCCTTGATGCTGTCCTCGGCGGCGCCGAACGCGAGGCCCATGCCCTGGCCGTAGAGGATGGTGAGGATGGCCAGCACGAGGCCGGGCAGCGCGGGACGCAGACGATCGACGATGGGGTTCACGGGCGCCTCCTCCGAGTCGGGCGGCGCAGCATACCAGCGCGGGCGCGCCGCGGGCGCGCGGATCAGAACGGGGGCGGCACCCGCGGCCAGGTCACGCCGGCGGCCTGGGGCGGGAAGCTGTCGCAGGCGTCCCCGTCGACGACGTGGATCGCGTAGTCGAGGCGCTCGTCGTCCTCGAGGATGCGGTTGATGTTCAGCGGCACGAGGCGGAAGAAGACCTCGCGGTCGCCGATGTGGGGCTCGACGATCAGGCACTGCTTCGAGTTCGCCCGGGCCACCTCGGCGGTGGTGGCCAGCAGGTCCCCCGCGGCGTTGTAGGCCTCGACCACCAGGTCGCCGTCGTCGCCGAACAGGAAGGTGGCGCCGAAGGTGCGCGTCGTCCCGGCGGCCACCTCGATGCTGTACCAGTCCGACTGGGGCGGCACCCGGTCGCACAGCCAGTGCTGCCCCTCGGCCTGCACGGTCGGGGCGTCGCCGAGGTCGATGGCCTGGTTCTGCAGATCGTTGCCGCGCGCCGGATCCTCACAGGCGAAGATCCGCGGCGTGACGATCACCTCGAGGCTGTAGCGCGCCGCGCCCGCGTTCAGCGCGCCCACCCGCACGAAGTAGGTGTCGGGCAGGCGGTCGGGCAGGTCGACGGTCTCGTCGTCGGTCAGCGAGTGGCCCGCCGGGTCGTTGGCGTTGATGGCCTCGACCTCGTCGCCGCGGAAGACGTCGAGGTCGAGGTTGGCCTGCGCGTGCTCGAAGCGGATCCGCACCCGCAGATCGCTCACCGCGTCCAGCGTCACCGCGTACCAGTCCACGTCGCCCTCGTTGCCGCACAGCGTCAGATCGGCGGTGTTGCCCGGCTCGACCGGCCGGGCCGCGCCGCGCCCGGCGTTGGGCTCGAGCGCGTCGGCCAGGCAGGCGGGCGGCGCCGCGCCGCGGTTCAGGCGCAGCGTGTAGTTGGTCTGCGTGTCGGCGCCCGCGGCGCTCACCCGGACGAAGTAGGCGCCGCCGGCGGCGCCCTCGAGCACCGCCGCGTTCAAGGGGCGCGCGTTTCGGCCGCTCGCGACCACGGCGCCCCCGGCGTCGCGCACCTCGACGATCACGTCGCCGGCCGGATCGGCCTCGGCGCGCGCGACGCTCGCGATGAGATCGTCGCCGGGCGCCAGCTCGAGGCGGAACCAGTCCTCGTCGCCCGGACAGAGCCAGCGGTCGGTCAGCTCGAGATCGACCTCGGGCCGCAGCTCGATGCCGCCGTCGAAGGCGCCGCGCACGAAGTCGTCGCGGGCCATCAGATCCAGGGCCTGGCCCTCGGCGTCGTTGGGCTCCTCGGGATCGGCTCCGCACAGCGCGCGGAAGCGATCGAACTCGACGTCGAGCTCGTACGCGCCGCGCTGGCCGGGCGCCACCGGCGCCACCCGCAGATACCAGGCGCCCGCCGCGATCTGCACGTTGGCGCGGTCGATGGCGAACTCGATCCAGCGCGGCCCGTTCACCCCGCCCCCCTGCGCGTTGGGCACGAACACCGGCGCCGCGTCGTCGCCCGGCGCGCCCGGCCCGTAGAGCGCGAAGTCGAGCTCGCTGTCGGCGTCGGCGCCGTTGCCCAGCATCGTGAGCCGCACGCGCAGGCCGTCGCGGTCGCCGAGGTCGAAGCGGTACCAGTCGACGTCGCCCTCGCAGGCCGCGCGGTCGCGCACGGCGGCGATGCCGCGGGCTCCGGCCACGCTGAGGGGCGTCGCGGCGTCCGGCGCCTCGTCCCCCGGATCCTCGGCGTCGGGCGTGCAGCCGCCGGGCGGGATCAGCTCGATCGCGAAGGTGTAGTCGTTGCGGTCGACGCCGCGCCCGAACACCTCGAGGAACCAGTCGCCGCCCGCCGCGTCGCGCACCTCGATGAACTCGTCGTCGTCGGCGGTCTGCCCCGCGGCCAACGCGCCCTCGGGCCCGTGCAGCCGCGCGTCGAGATCGCCGCGGTCATGCTGGAACTCGACGGTGGCGCGGATGGTCCAGCCCGGCCCCGCGGTGGCGAAGCGCCACCAGTCGGCGTCCTCGGGGCAGACGCGCAGCGCGCCCGACTCGAAGGTGTTGCGGCGCGCGAAGTCGAGCGCGGCGGCGGTGCCCTGCCCGTCGTTCTCCTCGAGATCGTCGTCGCGGCAGCCGGCCACGCAGCGCCCGGCCCGGCTGCACACCTCGTCGACGCCGCACTCGTCGTCGCGGCTGCACGGCGCGCGGCACGCGGCGTCCTGGCAGTACCAGCCGGCGCCGTTGCGGTTGACGCACTGGTCGTCGTCGACGCAGCCCTCGCCGCACTGCCGGGCGTCGGTACACAGCGTGCCCTCGGGGCAGTTGTCGGGCTCGCGCCGGCAGCCGATCACGCAGGCCCCTACCCGCACGTCACAGAAGGAGGCGTCGTCGCAGTCGTCGTCCTGCCCACACGGGCAAGGCGCCAGCTCGCGGGTGTCGAGATCGCAGAAGCTGTCGACGCAGCGGCCCGGCGTTTCGCGGCAGCCCCGCGCGCAGCGCCCGGTGTCGGCGTCGCAGTAACGATCCTCGGGGCAGTCGGCGTCGCCGGCACAGCGGCCCTCGCAGGGGTTGGGGTTGACGCAGCGGTCGGCGCCGAGGGCCACGTCCCGGCAGGCCGAGGGCGGCTCGAGCGTGCAGGCGTCGTTGGCCCCGCAGCAGGCGACCAGCGGCTCGCACTGGCGGGTGGCGGGGTTGCACCGCTGCTCCCGATCATCCGCCGTGAAGGGACACAGATCGATCTCGAGCACGCGGCAGCCCTCGAGGCAGGCACCGTCGGCGCCGCAATACTCGCCGGGCTCGCACTCGTCGTCGGCGGCGCACCGGGGATCCCGCGCGCAGCGGCGATCCTCACCGCAGAGGAAGCGCTCGGGGCAGCTGTCGGGCACGTCGGGCCGGCACCCCGTGCGGCACTGCCCCAGCAGATCACCGTCCGGGATGGCGCAGTACTGGGTGTCGGCACACTCGGTGTCGTCGACGCAGGTCGATCGCCCGGCGTCTTCGGCGCCGCCGTCCGGCGTCCCCAGATCGAGGAAGGGCTCGAGATCCAGCGTCGGCGCCGGCGCATCGCCGCCGCCGTCGTCGTCGCAGGCCGCGCCCACCATCACCATCAGCAGGCTCAGGCCTGCCCGCGTCCACGCCTTGCGCATCAGCACCCCCCCGGTGTGTTGTACAAGGTAGTCGTGATGGGGGGCCGGCTCAACGTCGGTCGAGGAGGGCCATCGTGCACGTGTTCGTGGCAGGGCTGGCGGTGGCCTGCCTCATCGCCCCAGGGGTGGCGCGCGCCCAGCGCTTTCCGCCCCGCATCCTGCTGGTGTTCGACACCTCGGGCAGCATGGGCGTCGACCTCGTCACCGGGGAGCCGACGGGCGGCGACAACTCGGCCGAGCACCCCGGCACCGGCGGCACCTCGCGGCTCTTCGTGGCCAAGAACGCCATCGCCACGCTGGTCGAGACCACCAGCGAGGTGGACTTCGCGTTGATGCGCTACCCGCAGCTCGAGGGCGCGGGCATCAACCGCGGCGCGACCGACGGGTTCAACCAGCAGACCTACGCGGACCTCGACGAGCGGCCGCTGAACTACGCGGGCACCTGCGCGGGCACCCTGCGCCCGGCCGCCGACGCCGCGCACGCGTTGCTGGTGCCCTTCGGGCGCGACGCGCCGCCGGCCATCCTCGGCTGGCTGGACCACCACGAGGCGTGGCCGGCCGATCCCGAGCTGCGCGCCACCGGCCCGACGCCCATCGACGAGAGCCTGCGCCTGGCGGCCGAGTACCTGACCGAGGTGATGGCGACCGATCCCGGCGTGCGCTGCCGGCAGACCTATGTGGTGCTGCTGACCGACGGGGGCGAGTCCTGCGTGCCCGCGGCCGACCGCGACGCGGCGCTGGTGGCGCGCGCGCAGGCCCTGCGCGCGCTGCCCGTGGTGGTCGACGGTGAGGTGATCGAGCGCGACGTGCGCACCTTCGTCGTCGCCTTCGGGGTCAGCATCACCGCGGCCCAGCGCCTGGGCGTGCTGGCCGAGGCGGGGGGCACCGCCGTGCGCGGGCTGCCCTATCAGGCCGACGACCTCGCCGGCCTGCGCCGGGCCTTCGGGCAGGTGCTGCGCGAGGCCATCCCGGTCGAGCGCTGCAACGGCGAGGACGACGACTGCGACGGCGTGGTCGACGAGGGGGCGCGCAACGCTTGCGGGGGCTGCGGGCCGGCACCGGTGGAGGACTGCAACCGGCGGGACGACGACTGCGACGGGCGCGTGGACGAGGGGGCGCTGAACGCGTGCGGGGGGTGCGGTGCGGTGCCCGACGAGGTGTGCAACGCCGCGGACGACGACTGCGATGGCCGCGTCGACGAGACGGTGGCCGATGCCTGTGGAGGATGTGGAAACGTGCGGGACGAGATCTGCAACGGCGAGGACGACGACTGCGACGGCCGCGTCGACAACGCGCCCGGCGAGGACGCGCCGCTCGCGCGGCCCTGCGGCGGCGAGGTGGGCGCCTGCACGCCCGGCTTCGAGCGCTGCGTCGAGGGCGCGTGGGCGGCGTGTGACGGCGTGGGGGCGGTCGCCGAGGCCTGCAACGGCGTGGACGACGACTGCGACGGGCGGGCCGACGAGGACACGCGGCCCTGCGGCCCGGCGGTGGACATCGGCGACGTCGGCGAGTGCCGGGTGGGCGCGCGGCGCTGCGAGCCCGAGGCCTGCGCCGCGGCGGACGCCTGCGCCGAGGACGGCTGGCTGGTCGCGTGCGAGGGGGCGATCGGACCCGCCGACGAGGTATGCGACGGGCGCGACAACGACTGCGACGGCGCGCTGGACGAGGGGCTGATCAACGGCTGCGGCTTCTGCGGCCCGCCCCCGCCCGAGGCCTGCAACGGGCTCGACGACAACTGCGACGGGCGCGTCGACGAGGACGCCGCCTGCCCCAACGGCTTCGTCTGCTTCGCGGGCGAGTGCGCGGCGGCCTGTGACAGCACCGGCGAGTGCGCGGCGGGCTTCACCTGCGTGAACGTCTACCCCGGCGGGCGCTTCTGCCACCCGGATCCCTGCGCGGGCGTGCGCTGCCCGGCCGGCACGCGCTGCGACGCCGAGGCCGGCGGCTGCGTCGACCCGTGCGCGGGCGTCGAGTGCGCGGCGGGCGAGGCCTGCGATCTCGGCGACTGCGTGCCGGCCACCTGCCGCCACACCGGCTGCCCCGCGGGCGAGCGGTGCGTCGAGGATGTCTGTGAGGCCGATCCGTGCGTCGGCGTCGAGTGCGACCGCGACCACTACTGCCGCGAGGGCGCCTGCGTACGCGCCTGCTTCCGCACCGTGTGCGGCGAGGGGCAGGCCTGCGTGGACGGCGCGTGCGTGGCCGACGCCTGCGGCGGCCGCTGCCTGCGCGGCCAGCGCTGCGACGCCGCCGACGGCGCCTGCGTCGCGGACGGGTGCGGCGGCGTGGCCTGCCCACCCGGCCAGGCCTGCGTCGACGGCGCCTGCCGCGGCGACGCGCCCTGCGTCCACCTCACCTGCCCCACCGGCACCACCTGCGCCGACGAGGGCTGCACCGACTTCGCGCCCGGCGTGCCGCCGCCCGGGGCGCCGCGCCCCCTGGCCGACGCGGCGATCATCGACCTCGCGGGCGACGGCGGGCCCCCGGTGCTGCGGCCCCGCGACGCGGGCGCGCCCGACGCCGCGCCCGCGCCGGACGCCGCGCCGCCCGCGGCTGGAGGTGGCGACGACGGCGGGTGCAGCGCGGCGCCGGCGCGCCCCGCCTCGGGCGCCGCGTGGCTGGGGCTGGGCCTCCTGCTGCTCGGGTGGCGCCGGCGCGGTCGCGCAGCGGCGGCGCTGGCGCTGCTGCTGGGCGGGTGCAGCCCGAAGGCGCCCCCGGCGGCCAGCGCCGACGCGGCGCAGCCCGCCCCCGCCCCGGCCGACGCCGCCGCCCCGACCGACGCCGCCGCCGGGGCGCGCCCGGACGCGGGCGGCGAGCAGGCCAGCGCCTACGACCGCGTGAAGGCCTACTTCGCCGAGCGCGACCAGCTCGACGAGCAGGTGTGGAAGGACGAGGTCGAGGCCCAGCGCCACGAGACCGCGTTCGTCGAGCTGTGGGACGCGCTGCGCGGCGCCGAGGATCCCGCCGCGGTGCTGGCCGACTTCCCGGTGGGCGCGCTCACCGTCGGCGACCCCGCCGAGCCCCACGCGTCGGCCGACGGCGTCACCGAGGTTCGCCTCTCGGCCTCGCCGCGCACGCTCGACCAGGCAGCCTGGAAGGCGCTGGTGCTGGGCCTGGCCGAGGACGGCTACCGCCTGCGCCAGAGCGAGTGGCACCACGTCGCCTTCCGGCCCAGCCCGCCGCGCTCGACCGTGAAGGCCGAGCTGCACCTCGAGCGCCCGAAGTCCAACGACCGCCTGATCCTGCGGCTGCGCCTGGTCATCGACTGGCAGCCCTCCACCGCGCCCGCGACGCCCCGCCCCGCCCGCGTCGACGCGACGGACGCGGTGCTGACCCACCGGCAGGGCCCGCCGACCTTCGTGGCGAAGCAGCAGCTCCCCATCGGCACGGCCGGCGCGACGCCCGTCCTGGCCGCCGATCTCGGCGGCGACGGTCGGGTGGAGATCGTCGTCCCGCACGCCAACGCCGTCTACCGTCCGACCCCCGAGGGCGAATGGCTGCGCCTCACGCTGACCAACCACCCCCTGTCCGGGATCACCGCCGGGCTGCTGGCGGACTTCGACGGCGACGGCCACCTCGATCTCCTGGTGGCCGGCCGCGATGCCGAGGGCGTCTATCGGCTGGCCATGTACCGCGGCGACGCGGGCGGGCTGTTCCCCGATCCGCCGCGCGTCGCCTTCGCGCCCAAGCGGCCGCTCGAGCGCGTCCGCATCCTGACCGCGGGCGACATCGACGGCGACGGCGACCTCGATGTGTTCCTCGGCCAGTACAAGGGCGCCTACCACGGCGGCAGCATGCCGACGCCCTTCTACGACGCCGACGACGGCTTCCCCAGCTACCTGCTGCGCAACGACGGCGAGGGCAACTTCGGGGACGCCACGGCCGAGGCCGGGCTCACCACGAAGCGCCACCGGCACGGCCAGAGCGGCTCGTTCGTCGACCTCGACGCCGACGGCGACCTCGACCTGGTCACCGTCAACGACTTCTCGGGCGTCGACCTGTTCGCCAACGACGGCAAGGGCCACTTCACCGACGTCACCGCGGCGCGGGTCGACAACCGCTCGGTCTTCGGGATGGCCCACGCGCTGGCCGACTTCGACGCCGATGGTCGACTGGACCTGTTCGCCACCGGCATGAGCTCGTCGACGGTTCGGCGCCTGAACAGCATGCAGCTGCAGCGCTCGGGCTTCGATCAGTTCACCCACTGGCGCACGCAGATCACCTACGGCAACCGGCTGTACCTCGGTCAGCCGGACGGGCGCCTGCGGCAGGCCGACTTTCAGGAGGGCGCGTCGGCCTCGGGCTGGTCCTGGGGCACCGTGGCCTTCGACCGCGAGAACGACGGCGATCTCGACCTGTTCGTCGCCAACGGCTTCCGCAGCGGCGACACGGCCCGCGACTACTGCACGCAGTATTGGCGCCAGGACATCTACTACGACGAGGACGCCCTGGGCGACGCGGCGTCGGACATCGCCATCATCGGGCTGCAGGCGAGGATCGAGAGCGGCGTCTCGTGGAACGGCTTCGAGCACAACCGCCTGTACGTCCGCCACGGGAATCGCTTCCGCGAGGAGGGCCACCTGTGGGGGCTGGGCAGCGAGGCCGACAGCCGCAACGTGCTGGCCTTCGACTACGACGAAGACGGCCGGGTCGACCTCTTCGTCGCCGAGACCGTCGGCAAGCAGCTCGCGCTGCAGGTGTGGCGCAACGAGGCGCCGCCGGCCCCCTTCGTGGGGGTGAAGCTGGTGGGGGGCCCCGGGCGCCCCGCGGAGGGCGCACGGGTGCGCCTGATCCGCGGCGCCGAGCGGCGCGTCGCCACGGTCGTGACCGGCGACTCGTACATCGCCCAACACCCAGCGCAGATCCACTTCGGCCTGGGCGAGGGCCCGCCGCCCGACGCGATCGAGATCAGCTGGCCCGGCGGCAAGACCACGCGCCTCGAGCGGCCCGCGCCGGGGCGGTACCACGTCGCCAAGGCGCCTTGACCGGTCCACGGCTCGGCTCAGGGCGGCGCCAGCCCCTGCGCCTCGAGAGCCTGCCGCAGGTTGTCCTCGATGCGGGGGTTGCGTGGCCCGACGTCCAGGGCCCGCCTGAACATGTCGGCGGCCTCGGCGTATCGCTTCGACTTCAGGTACACCATGCCCAGGTTGTTGAGGGCCCGGACTTCCCGCGGCGCGCCCTCGAGCGCGCGCAGCAGCAGCGCCTCGGCCCGCACCAGATCGCCCCCCACCCCCAACACCTCGGCCAGCATCGCCAACGCCGGCGCGTCGTCCGGCGCCTGCTCGAGCGCCGCCTCGAGCTGGGCGCGCGCGCCGTCCGGCTGGCCCATGCTCAGGTACATCTCGGCCAGCCACACCCGCGCGAAGGCGTCGTCCGGCACCCGGCGCACCGCCTCGTCGAGCAGGGCCTGCGCCTCTTCCTGGCGCTTCTCGCGCAGCAGCTGGCGCAGCAGGTACCGGTAGTCGGTGACCACGGCCGGGGTCGCCGTCGCCGCGACCGCGTCGGCCAGCGTCTCGGCGTCGACCGGGCGCTGGAACGCCCGGCGCAGGCGGCCGGTGTGATCGAACACGAAGGTCGACGGCAGGGGGATGCGCGCGTGGCCGCCGAAGAAGGCGCCGACCACGCGATCGTTGGCGAAGGCCACCGGCAGGCCCGGGCCGTGCGCGGCCGCGAAGTCGAGGCTGGCCTGCAGGTCGTCCCGCCCGACCGAGACCGCCACCACCGCGATGTCCTTCCGTCGCTTCGCCAGCGCCGCAAGGTGGGGCATCTCGGTCTTGCAGGGCTCGCACCACGGCGCGAACACGTTGACCAGCGTGACCTGCCCCAGCCGACCGAGGGGCCGCTCTGCGCCATCGCCCCACACCGCCGTCACGCTCAGCGAAGGGCTACCCACCACCGCCGGCTGCGCGTCGGCCGGCCACGTCGGGACCGGCTGCCCCTGGGCCGATCCCGTGCCCTCGACCAGCAGGTTGCGGCGTCCCGGCTCCACCCCGGTGAAGCGCTCCACCGCCCCCGAGGGCCAGCGCACCTCGACCTGCTCGACGGCCTCCGCCCCGCCCAGCCCGAAGTGCAGCTCGGGCGCGTGCTGAGTGTGGAAGCCCTCGACCAGCCGCAGGCGGTCCACCTGCGAGCGACCGCCCGCCGTGATCGTCACGACGGCGCCGAGCGCCAGCGGGTGCGTCTTCGTCGCGCGCAGCCGTACGCGCGTCCAGCGGGCCCCCGCCTCGGCCTCGTTGCGCAGAAGCTGCAGCCCCTGCAGGCTCAGCAACGCCAGGTCGAGATCACCGTCCCCGTCGATGTCGAGCGGCGCCACGGCGCGCCCGTCGTGATCGAAGTCGAGGCCCATCACGTAGCCCGCCTCGACGTAAGGCTGCCCCTTGCCGGCCGGCACGAAGAGCTTGTTGTGCTCGTACCCGCTGAGGCTGCCCCGGAAGTTGGCCGCCTCGTCCTTGTCCTTTTCGCGTTCGAAAGCGCCGACGGAGCCACCTGCTTCGCGGGCCTTCGCGTGGGCGACGAACTGCCGCCACAGGAACGTTCAGAAGTCGTTCTCCTTCTCGGTGCTGTGGCTGGTCTCGCCGTTCAGCACGTACACCTCGCGGAACCCGTCGTTGTCCAGGTCGGTGATCGCCTGGCCCCACGCCCAGTTCGCGCCCGCCAGCCCCAGGGGTTCGGCGGCCTCCTCGAAGGTGCCGTCGGCGCGCCGCCGGAACAGCGTGTTGCCCGCCGCCATGCGCATCAGCCCCTCGTAGGTCTCGGGCCGAAGCTGACCCTCGAAGAGCGGCACGATGCGGTTGCCGGCGCTCGACTGCATGTTCGAGACATAGATGTCGAGGGCGCCGTCGTCGTCCAGGTCGGCCACCGTGACGCCCATCGACTGACCGTAGCCGGTCAGGGGCGGCAGCGACGCCCGCTGGAAGCGCCCCCGGGGGCGACCCACGAACACCTCGTTGGGCCCATAGTCGTTGACCACCAGCAGGTCGTCCCGCCCGTCGCCGTCGAGGTCGGCGAAGGCGGCGGCGTAGGTGAAGCGGGTGCCGTCCAGGCCCCGCGCCGCAGCCTCCTCGGTGAAGCGCAGGCCGCCCTGGTTGATGAACAGCAGGTTCGCCTCGCCATCGCTCGAGTCGAACTTGTTGAAGTCACCCCACGGTGTCTCGACGCCGAAGCCCCCGACGAACAGGTCCAGGTCGCCATCCCCGTCGACGTCGTGCGGCACGATCGTCTGGTAGAGCACCCCGCCGTGCCCCCCGCACGGGATCGACACCGGCAGGGACGAAACCTCGACCAGCGCGTCGCCGCGGCGGCCGAAGATCGGGAACGACCCCTTGTCGCCGTCGGTGCAGGCGCTGACCCGTCCCGAGACGATCTCCGCCTTGCCGTCGCCGTCGAGATCCACGACCGCCTGCACCGTGCCCACCGCCTCGAGGGGCAGCAGATCGTGGCGCGCCTCGAAGCCGCCGTGCCCGTCGTTCTGGAACAGGCTGAAGAAGCGAAGGCGGTTCCAAGCCAGCAGGTCGTCGAAGCCGTCGTCGTTCCAATCGACCACCGCGAGGCCGCCGATGGTCTCGATGTCACCACCGTCGCGTTCGCGCACCAGCGTGGCGCGCGTCGCCTCGTCGTGCGGCTCGGTCACGCCCACCCAACGCGAGACGTCGGTGAAGGCGCCTTGCGGCGCCGCCACCTGCTGCACCGGCCTCGACTCGGCCCTCCGCAGCAGGTAGCGGGCGTCGTCGCCCTCACCCTGCCGCGCGTACTCGGCCAGCCACTTCGTCCGTCGGGTGATGCGCCGACCGTCCGTGGTCACGCCATCGACGTGCACGGACAGCTCCGCCCAGGCCCAGCCATGATCGGCGGCCAGCTTGAAGCGGTACGGCTTGATCTTGCAGGCATCGACCCGCGCCAGGTCCTGCACCCAACCGAGCGCACGGGCGACAAAGGCGTCGACGTCGACCGGCGCCGGCTCGACCGCGTAGCCGGCCACCGACAGCCGCCCCACCTGCGCAGCCTCACCCGGCTGCGCGGCCGCGGCCCGGCCCCGGAAGTCCGGCACGAAGGCGGCCTTCGCCTTCTCCCCGTCCCGCGCCACCAGCGCCTTGCACAGCCCCTTGTTGGTCTTGCCGTAGACGGCCTGCAGCGCGACGCGCTCGCTCTCGGCCGCGTCGCGCTCGAAGTCCGGCGGCACGCGGATCTCGAAGGCCGCTGGGGGCGGCGCGGCGGCGGTCGGTGGGTGGGTGGGTGGTGGCACGTCGTCGCGGGTCGGCGTGCACGCACTCGCGGCGCAAGCGCACCCCACCATCAGGATGGTCCACCGCATGGTGTCCTCCTCTTGGGCCGTGGGTGGGTGGTCGAAGGTCTGTCGCAGGTCCGCCGGGCGATCACGCCGGGGTCGCGACGGGGCCCGGGAGGGCCCGCCGATCAATCGAGGCGGCCGGCGCGGTTCTGCAACGCGCGCTGCAGGGCCCACCGAAGCTGCAGGCGACGAGAGCCGTCGGCTGCCTCGTACGCGTCGACCAGCAGGCGGCGCGCCCAGGGCGTGTCGATGTACGTCAGGATGGTGGCGGCCTCCTGCCAGACGACCTGCTCGGGGTGCTGAAGCGTCTTGGTCAGCACGTCGCGACCGAAGGCCTCGTCACGGACCGCCGGCACGGCGATGACGGCCAAGCCGACGACGCTCGGCGCCTCGTCGTCGAGGCCCCGCTGGATGGCGCGCTTGGCCTCCTCCGTGCCGTAGAGGGCGATGGCGGTGACCGCCTTGCCCCGGACGAAGGGATCCGGATCCTCGAGTCCCCGCCACATCAGCTCCAGCGCGCGCGGCCCCCCGTGCTCGATGAGCGCCACCAGCGCCCCGGCGCGGATGCCCATCGGCTCGGAGTGGCTCTGCGCCTTCTCGAGCACGTCGAGGGCTTCGGGCAGCTTGCGTCGCGCGATGCTGATCAGCGCATCATCGCGCGCCTGCGTCTGTCCCGGGGACGACGCGCGCTTCAGCATCTCCTCGTCGGAGACGCCCTTCAGCGGCTCGGGATCCTCGGCGCCGCTGCCGGGCCAGTTGCCATCCTCGGCCGTGCCCCAGGGCAGCCGCTCGTACAGCG
>JAUHXL010000175.1 GCA_030426945.1 bacterium | reverse complement strand
CAGGCATCCGACGGCGCCGAGCTGGTGGCCCTGCGCCTGCACCGCCAGGGCGCAGTGCCCGGCATCGTCACCCTGGTCGGCCGGGCGGGGGGCTACCCCGACGCCCTCCTCGAGCGCCTCGACCCCCTCCTGAAGACGACCACCAGCCTGCTCGCCGCCCACCGGGTCGAAGCCGGGCGCCGGCACGCCGAGGAGGCCCTGCGCGAGCAGCGCGAGCGCTACGCCCTGGCCCTCGAGGGCTCGGCCAGCGGCCTGTGGGATTACGACGTGGCGTCGGGGACGCTCTACTGGTCCGATCGCATGCGCGACATGCTCGGCATCCCGCGGGATCGGCCCCTCATCTACGACGACTGGCTCGCGCTGCTGCACCCCGCCGACCTCGACCGGGCGCGCGCCGCGGTCGATCAGCACCTCGACGACCGGCGGCCCTTCGACATCGAGTACCGCATGCGGGTGGCGGACGGCAGCTACCGCTGGATGCACGCGCACGGGCAGGCCCGGTGGGACGCATCGGGCCGAGCCCAGCGGATGGCCGGCTCGGTGGTCGACGTGCACGCCCGCCGCCAGGCCCAGGAGCAGCTGCGCGAGGCCAAGCTCGCCGCCGAGGCCGCCAGCCGGGCGAAGAGCGACTTCCTCGCCAACGTGAGCCACGAGATCCGCACGCCGATGAACGCCATCCTGGGCATGGTCGAGGTGCTGCAGGACGCCGTGCACACGGAGGACGATCGGCGCTACGTCGACGTGGTGCGCCGGGCCGGCGCCAACCTGCTCGCGCTCGTCGACGACCTGCTCGACCTGTCCCGCATCGAGGCCGGCGAGATGGAGGTGCGCGCCGCGCCCTTCGATCTCGGCGACGCCCTCGCCGACGTCGTCGAGACGGTCTCGCTCACCGCCGTCCGGCGAGGCCTCGCGCTGCACGTCGATCTCGCGCCCGATCTGCCCTCGATCGTCCACGGCGACGGCGGTCGCCTGCGGCAGGTGCTGACCAACCTGCTCGGCAACGCCACGAAGTTCACTTCGGAGGGCGCGATCACCCTGAGCGCCCGCGTCGAGCGCGCGCCCGCCCCGCGCCTGTGCTTCGACGTGACCGACACGGGCATCGGCATCCCCTCCGCCGAGCTGCCCCGGATCTTCGAGCGCTTCTCGCAGGGCGACACGTCCAGCACGCGGGCCTACGGCGGCGCGGGCCTCGGCCTGACCATCGCGCGCACCCTCGCCCGCCGCCTGGGCGGAGATCTCACCGCGCGCTCGTCCGTCGGCGTCGGCTCGACCTTCACCTTCGTCCTGCCCCTCGACGCGCACCAGGCCGATCCGGGCGTGCCGCCCACCGCGGGCCGCGACTGGGCGCTGCTGGCCACCCCGCCGTCAGCCAGCGCCACCACCCTGGCGCGCGCCCTGACGGCGTGGGGCTGGCGCGTCCACCACGCCCCCGACGGCGTGGCCGCGCTCGGCGCGCTCGGCGCCCAGGATCCGGACCGCTTCGGCCTCGCGCTGGTCGACCGGCGGCTGACCGGGCTCGACGCGTGGAGCGTCCTCAGCGCGGTCCGGGACTGGGCCGGGCCGCGCGGACGCCTCGTGCTGCTCGCCGCCCCTGGGGACGACAGCGCGCCGCCCCTCGCGCGGGATCGACCGGCGATCCACGGCACCCTGCGCCAGCCCGTCCTGCCGTCGCGCCTGGCCGCGCTCCTGCGCCCGACGCCCGACGCAGCCCCGGCGCCGACCCCCGTGCCGCCCCTCGAGGTGCTCATCGTCGAGGACAACCCCGACAACCGGCTGGTGATGCAGGCCTTCCTGCGCGACACGGCCCACCGCGTGAGCTTCGCGCACGACGGCCGGCAGGCGGTGGCGGCCTGTCGGGCGCGGCGGTTCGACGTCGTGCTGATGGACATGCAGATGCCGGTCATGGACGGCTACGCCGCCGCCCGCGCCATCCGCGCGATCGAGGCCGAGCGGCCGGGCCCGCCGAGCCACATCACCGCGCTGACGGCGTCCGCGCTGCCCTCGGACATCGAGCGATGCCTCGCCGCCGGCTGCGACGCGCACGTCAGCAAGCCGGTCACGCGGGCCACCCTGGCGCGGGCGCTGGCCGCCACCCAGGGGCGCCTCGGCGCCCCCCTGCCCAGCCCGGCGCCCCCCGCCACGGTGACCTTCGACCCGGACCCCGACCTGCTCGACCTGCTGCCGACCTACCTGAAGCGCACCCAGACCGATCTGCAGACCGGTCGGGCCGCGCTGGCCGCCGCGGACGCGCCCTCCGCGCGGCGGATCGCGCACCGCATCGCGGGCACGGGCACCAGCTTCGGCCTCCCCGGCCTCACCGCCCTCGCGCGCGAGACGACCGCCCGGCTGCGGGCCGACGCGTACGAGGAGGCAGACCAGCTCTTCGAGCGCATGAGCACCCTGGTCGGGCGGATCGCCCGGCGCCTGCCCCCGCCGACCTGACGCGCCGCCCGAATCGGGACGCGCTTCCCGAATCGGGACGCCGGACTCGCACCGCGCCACCAGCCGGCGCGGCCCCGCGCCCTGGGCACCATCCTTGCTCGACGGGGCGGAGGGGGGCGTGGCTGCACGGGGACGGTCCTCGGCGCGCCCCGCCCCCAGCAGGGAGAGCGGCTTGGGCAGCGTCATCGAGCGAGCAGACCCCGAGGTCGCCGACGCCGCCATGTTGCAGCGCGCGCTGGAGCAGCTGCTGGCGGCCCGCAGCCTCCGCGCCGGGCTCCCCGCGGCGCTGCGCGCCCTGCAGATCCGCGTCCCGCACGATCGCGCCTGCTTGCTGCGCGTCTACGCCGACACCGCGCAGCTGGTCACGTCCAGCGAGCGCGCGGTCACCGGACCGATCCCCCTGCTCGATCGGATCCGTCGGGGGGCCCTGATCGAGCGGGCCCTCGAGCAGCCCTGGATCGTGATCACCGACACGCGCACCGAGGCCTGGCGGCAGGGACTCGGCCAGCTGGTCCCCGGCGCGCGCAGCGCGGTCCTCACGCGCGCCGGCGAGGCCCACGGGGCGCCCTTGCTGCTGATGCTGTTGAGCACCGAGCGCGGCGCGTTCGCCGACGGCGACGGGCGCCGTCTGATGCGATCCTCGGGGCTGGTCGGCATGCTCTACGACCACGTCCTGCGCGCCGAGCGCGCCCAGGACGCGGTCGACCTCGCCGAGCACGTGGCGCGGGCCCGCATCCTCGCGGCCGACCGCGCGGGGTTCGACGACGCCGTCGGCGAGGCGCTGCAGGGCCTCGGTCTGGCGCTCGGCGGACCGATCTGGCTCGCCGACGACGCCCGCGGCGAGGTGTACGGCCCCCCCGACGCGCCGGCGCACATGATCGCCCCCCTGCTGACGATGCAGGCCGAGCTCGCGCCGGGCGATCAGCGGGTGCTGCCCGACGGCGCGGGCGCCGGCCTGATCGCGTTGCGCAGCCCGCGGGGCCGGTGGACGGTGTTCACCGACGGCCGGCGCGCACCCCGCGCCCGGCGCCGCCTGAGCGCGCTCCAGGGCCTGCTCGAGGCCCTCGACCTCGTCGACGAGCGGCGCGCCCTCGAGCACAGGCTCGCCACCCGCGGCGAGCGCCTGCGCGCGGTGCTCGACACGGCCCGCGACGCCGTCCTCGTGTTCGACGTCGACCACCGCCTCGTCGACCTGAACGCCAGCGCCCGCGACCTCATCGGCCCGGTCACTGTCGGCGCGACGCCCGTGACCCTCGAGAGCCTCGTCGAGGTCGAACCCACCCAGCCGGCTGCCGTCACCGGCGAGGCCCGGGTGCAGCGCGCCACCCTGCTCGGCGACGAGGGCCCGGTGCCCGTCGAGCTGACCGCCGACTGGACGACGCCGCCGGCGGATCGCCTGCTGGTGGTGACCGCGCGCGACCTGCGGCCGGTCAAGGCGCTGCAGTCGATGCTCGCCGAGTCCGAACGCCTGGCCGCGCTCGGCGCCCTGACCACCGGCATCGCGCACGACTTCAACAACCTGATCGCGCCCATCCTGGCCTGCAGCGGGCTGCTGGAGGATCTGCTCGAGCCGGACAGCGAGGCCCACGAGATCGCCCGCGACATCAGCGTCGCCGCGCGCCGGGCGAGCGAGACGGTGCGCCGCCTGGGACCGACCGAGGAGCCCCCGGAGCGACGCCCCGCGGCCATCGATCTGAACGCCTCGCTCGCCGAGCTGGCCGGGCTCGTCGGGCGGTCCTTCGAGGGCGTGCGGCTGTCGATCGACGTCGCGCCCCACCCGCTCCCGGTGAGCGCCCACCCCATCGACCTGCATCACCTGCTGCTGAACCTGCTGACTCACGCGGGTCAGTCCGCCACGCGGGGCGGCCGCAACGTCCGCGTGCGCACCGCGCGGCTCCGCCCGGCCGTCGGCGACGAGGACAGCCTGGTGGCGCTCGACGTGGAGGACGACGGGCCCGAGATCCCGCCCAGCGTGATCCCCCAACTCCTCCAGCCGTACGTCGTCACCGGGCCCCGCTCGGCCTTCGGCGAGCTGGCCCCCGGCAGCCTGGCGCAGGGCACCCTGGCCCTGAGCGCCGCCCACCGGGCCGTGCGCCACCTGGGGGGCAGCATCGAGCACGCGCCTGCGCGCCAGCGAGGCAACCGCTTCCGCGTCGTGCTCCCTGGCGCGCACGCCCTGCCGCCGCTGGACACCGGCGGTCGGGCCGCGCGGGCGCTGGTCCTGCTGGCCACCGACCGCGCCCTCCGCGCGGGGTGGCCCAGCGTCGCCGACGCCCTCGGCTTTCAGGCCGTCGTCGTGGGCGAACCGGAGAGCATGCTCCTGGCCCTGGGCGCGGACGACCCCCGCGCCGCCGCGTTGGTCCTCCACCGCGTCCCGAGCGCGACGGAGGGGCTCGCTTGGATCGACGCTGCCCGGCGCGTCCGACCCGGTCTGCCGATCGTGCTGGCCGACGCATCGCTCGCCGCGCCCCCCCTGAGGGTGGCCCGCGTGCCGAGCGCGCACCTCGACGCGACGACCGTCCGAGCGGCGCTGGCCCGCCTGGACGTCATCGCCTGACCGGGCCTCATCGCTCGCCTCACTGGACTTCGTCTCTCGGTCGCTCCGGCCAACCGTACCGTTTCGTCACACCACCCTGAACAAAGCAGTTACACAGTCGCCACGCGCGTCACTCGAAGCACACACACAAACCGCTCCAAGAGAAACCACCCCGTAACACGAACGCTCCGCGCGCGGGCGGAAGTGTAACGCTCCCCCCCGGCTTCCCCCGTGGTCCGGTCGGCCGGGTCGTGGCACCTCGCTTGCTCACCGTCGTTCGCCGTCGCTCACGACCACCCCCGCACGGCCGCTCGGTCGGCCGGGTCGGGCCAGCGCAGTCGGCTGGCCCCGTGAGTCCACGACGAGGACGAGGAGTGAGCGATGCAGTCGGTGACCGAAGCCCCACCCGCCCACCGATCGAACGCTCCCCAGACCAAGCCACGAGACCCGTCCCCAGTGACCGCCGACGGCCCAGTGTCCGCCGACGGCCGCGCCACGGTCGGCGGCCGGCCAACGCTCGGCGGACGAGCCACCGTCGACGTGATCGGCATCGGCAACCTGCTGCTGGGCGACGACGGCCTCGGCCCCGCGGTCGTGCGCCGGCTCGAGGCGCGGGGCGATCCGCCGCCCGGCGTCCGCTTCCTCGACCTGGGCACCCCGGGCCTCGATCTGGCCAACTGGCTGCTCGAGGCCGACGCCACCATCCTCGTCGACGCGGTCGCACCCACGGGCCACCGCGACGTGCCGGGCGCGCTGATTACCCACGTCCCGGAGTCGATGCACCGCGCCCCGCGCGCCCCGCGGGTCAGCCCGCACGATCCCGCGGTCCACGAAGCCATCCAGCTGGCCATGCTGGTGCGCGAGGCCCCCGTGTACGTCTGGCTCACCGGCCTCGTGCCGGCCGAGAGCGAGGTGGGCATCGGCCTCAGCCCGACGGTCGAGGCCGCCCTGCCGGCGCTCTTCGCCGAGATCGAGCGCCTGATCGCCACCGCCCGGGCGCGGGTCGGCGTCGCGGGCCCCACGGTGGAAAGGATGATGCGATGAGACGCCCTCGCTTCGGTCGCCGCCGCACCGAGACCATCGACGACCGGCTGGAGCGTTGCGGCGTGGACCGCCGCGAGTTCATCGGCTTCGTCTCGCGGCTGATGGTGGCCGCCCCCTTCGGCCTCGGGCTGACCGCCGCGGCGTCGCCGGAGGCGGTGGCGAAGACCGTCGCCGCGGTGCGCCGGCCATCGGTCATCTGGCTGCACTTCCAGGACTGCACCGGCTGCAGCGAGACGCTCCTCCGCACCTCGGCCCCGGACCTCGGCACGCTGGTCTTCGACCTCGTCTCGCTCGACTATCACGAGACGCTGATGGCGGCGTCGGGCCACCAGGCCGAAGCCGCGCTGCGCGACGCCATGGATCAGAACGACGGCCAGTTCGTGCTGGTGGTCGAAGGCTCCATCCCCGAGAAGGAGCACGGCATCTACATGGAGCTCGCGGGCAAGCCGGCCCTCGAGATCCTCCAGGAGGTCGGCCAGCGCGCCGCGGCGATCATCGCCATCGGATCCTGCGCGTCCTGGGGCGGGGTGCCCTCGGCGGCCCCCAACCCGACCGGCGCCGCGGGCGTCGAGCGTTACCTGCGCACCAAGCCGCTGGTGAACATCCCTGGCTGCCCGCCCAACCCCTATGTGTTCCTCGCCACCGTCCTGGAGTACGCCCGCACGGGCCAGCTGCCCGAGCTCGACGGGCAGCGCCGCCCGAAGTTCGCCTACGATCGCACCATCCACGATCACTGCCCCCGCCGCTCGCACTTCGACGCCGGTGAGTTCGCCAAGGCCTTCGGCGACGACGGGCACCGCCAGGGTTGGTGCCTCTACGAGCTGGGCTGCAAGGGGCCGGACACCCACGCGCCGTGCTCGACGCGCCACTTCAACGAGATCGAGGGCGCGTGGCCCATCGGGATCGGCGCCCCCTGCTTCGGCTGCACCGAGCAGCACCTCGCCTTCACGGTGCCGCTCCACGAGGTCATCCCGATCCACCGCGCGACGCCGCCGGACACCTACCCCCCGGTCCACGCGCCCGCCGGGCGCCTCGATCCGCTCGCGACGGGCGCGGTGGGCCTGGGCCTCGGAGCGCTGCTCGGCGCCGGGTACGTCGCCAGCCGCCGCTTCTCGAACACACCCCGCGATGATCGCATCCCCGCCGTGGCCGAGGCCGCCGACGAGGATCCCGCGGCGGCGCCGACCGAGGAGCGCGAGGGATGAACGTCGACCGGCGACAAGCCCTGCAGGCCATGCTGGGCGGGACGGCGGGCGGCGTCGCGCTGCTCACGCCGGCGGAGGCGGCGGCGTCGCCCATCGACGACCGCGACGCGCTCGGCATGCTCTACGACGCCACCCGCTGCACCGGCTGCAAGGCCTGCGTGACGGCCTGCACCGCCGCGAACGATCTGGTGCCGGACACCGTGCTCTCGAACGGTCGGTGGCAGATGCCCACCGATCTCAACGCCCAGACCAAGAACATCATCAAGCTGTACGAGGCCCCCGACTCGCCGACGCACAGCTTCGTCAAGCGCCAGTGCATGCACTGTGTCGAGCCCGCCTGCGTCACCGGCTGCCCCTTCGGAGCCTTGACCAAGCGCCCCGAGGACGGCGTCGTCGCCTGGCACGCCAGCCTCTGCATCGGCTGCCGCTACTGCGAGATCGCCTGCCCCTTCGAGGTGCCGAAGTTCGACTGGGCGAACTTCAACCCGCAGGTGGTCAAGTGCGAGCTCTGCCGCCACCGCTTCGCCGAAGGCGGCGGCCCCGCCTGCACCGAGGTCTGCCCTACCGGAGCCGTCATCGCCGGCAACCGCGCCGATCTGCTGGCCGACGCCAAGCGGCGGATCGCGGCCCACCCGGGCCAGTACTTCGAGGATCGCGTCTACGGTGAGCACGAGGCGGGCGGCACGCAGGTGCTCTACCTGTCGCACGTCTCGTTCGCCGCGCTGGGGCTGCCGACGCTCAGCGACGAGTCCCTCGCGCACTACGGCACCAAGGTGCACCACGTGCTCTACCGCTATCTGGCCATCCCCCTCGCGCTGTGGGCGTTGATGGCCGGCATCATCCGCAGCCGCTTCAAGCACCACGAGAAGAAGGCGCGCGTCGAGGAGGCCAGCACCGGCCTCCCGCCGCAGCTCTGAGGAGGGGCGGATGTCCAGCGACGACACCACCACCGCGGGCGCACCGAGCCTCCACCCCCGGGACGAGATGACGCCCTGCCCCTGGCAGCGGGGCGTGCACGTCTGGCACGTGCCCATCTTCACCCGCGCGTTCGTCTTCTTCCTCGCGCTGTCGATCATCGGCGTCGGCCTGTCGGTCGTCCGCGCCTTCGGTGGGCTCGACTTCACCGGCATGAACGACGCCTACGCGTGGGGCATCTGGAAGACCTTCAACGTCATGACGCTCACCGCCCTCGGCTCGGGCGGCTTCGCGATCGGCATCGCCGCGTGGGTGTTCGGCCGCCACGAGCTGCACGCCGTGATGCGCACCGCCCTCATGACCAGCCTGGTGTTCTACCTGGCCGGTCTGTTGGCGCTGACCGTCGACGTGGGCCGGCCGTGGAACATGTGGCACCTCGCCTTCCCCAGCCACTGGAACACCGACTCGTCCTTGCTCGAGGTGGCCGTCTGCATGCCCCTGTACGCGGTGATCTTCCTCGCCTTCGAGAACCTGCCGCCGGTCTTCGAGCGCATCTTCGTCCACGCCAGCGACAATCTGCGCGCGGTGATGGTGCGGACGATGCCGATCATCAAGGCGATCTTCCCCTACATGCTGGCCGGGGCCTACGTGCTGCCCGCGATGCACCAGTCATCGCTCGGCGCGCTCCTGCTGCTCGCCGGCGAGAAGCTCGATCCGCTGTGGCAGAGCCAGATGCTGCCCCTGCTCTACGTCATTCAGGCCGGCGTCGCGGGCGTGGCCTGCGTGATGTTCACGCTGATGATCGCGAGCCTCTACTGGCAGCGCCCGATCGACACGCGCGTGCTGGGCTCGCTCGGCCGGCTGATGTCGCAGTGCGCGATGGCGTTCCTGATCATCCGCTTCGCCGATCTCGCCTGGCGCGGCGTGCTGGGTCGGGCCCTCGCCCTCGACGGGCTGGCCCTGGTGTTCCACGCCGAGAACCTGCTCGTCGGCCTGCCGGCGCTCGTCATGTTCCGCCGCGACTGGCGCGAGCGCCCGCGGGTGCTGTTCGTCAGCGCCATCTTCGCGGGCATCGGCGCCATGCTCTATCGCTTCGTGCCGACCACCATCGCCTTCGTACCGGGGGAGCTGAAGTTCTACTTCCCCACCTTCCTCGAGCTGCTGATGTCGGCGGGCTACGTGGCGCTGACCGTGGTGCTGTACAGCGTCGCGGTGAAGATGCTCGCCATCGTCCCCGGCAGCCTCGACCAATGGTACGGCGCCGTGGCTTACGCGCGTCGTCGCTTCCGGACCATTCGAGTGGATGAACATGGGCAACCGAGTCGTCATTGACCCGCTCACGCGGATCGAGGGTCACCTGCGCGTCGACGTGGAGGTGGCCGAGGGTCGCGTGGCCGAGGCGTGGGCCTCGTGCACCATGTGGCGGGGCATCGAGAAGATCCTGCGCGGGCGGGATCCCCGCGACGCGTGGGCCTTCGCGCAGCGTTTCTGCGGCGTCTGCACGACGGTGCACGCGATGGCGTCCGTGCGCGCCGTCGAGGACGCGCTCGGCATCTGGGTGCCACCCAACGCGCAGTACATCCGCAACCTGACGCTGATCGCGCACGCGCTGCACGATCACATCGTCCACTTCTACCACCTGTCGGCCCTCGACTGGGTCGACGTCACCACCATCCCGGACGCCGATCCGGCCGAGGCGGCGAAGCTGGCCAGCCAGCTGTCGCCCTGGCACCGGAACGCTCCCGAGGAGATGGCCGCGGTCAAGCGGAAGGTGACCGGCATGCTGAACAGCCCCCAGCCCGGGCTCTTCGCCCACGGCTACTGGGGCCATCAGGAGATGAAGCTGCCGCCCCACGTGAACCTGCTGGCGGTGTCGCACTACCTGCAGGCGCTGGAGTATCAGCGCAAGGCCAACCAGGTGGTGGCGATGCTGGGGGGCAAGACACCACACGTGCAGAACCTGGTGGTGGGCGGCGTGGCCAACGCGATCAACCCCGACAGCCAGGCAGCGATGAACGTCGACCGGCTCTACCGGATGAAGAGCCTGCTCGACGAGGTCGCCGCCTTCGTCCATCAGGTGTATCTGCCCGACGTCTGCGCCATCGCTGCGCTGTACAGCGATTGGTTCGAGCACGGGCAGGGCGTCGACACGCTGCTCGCCGTGCCCGACCTGCCCCGCGGCGCCCAGGCCGACGCCTTCGACCTGCCCGGCGGCGTGCTGCGGCGGCAGGAGGGCGGCCTCGGCACGCCCCGCGTCATCGCCGACTGGAAGGACGCGACGCTGCGCGCCGAGATCACCGAGGACGTCAGTCACGCCTGGTACCAGGGCGACGCGCCGCTGCACCCCTACAAGGGCGAGACCGAGCCCGCGCACGCGCCCTTCGACCCCAAGGGCAAGTACACCTGGGTCAAGGCGCCGCGCTACGAGGGGCGACCGGCCGAGGTGGGGCCCCTCGCCGACGTGCTGGTGGGCTACGCGCAGGGACACCCGCTGACGAAGACCTGGCTCGACCGGGCGCTGCAGACGGTGTCGTCCATCGCCGGCAAGCCGATCCCGGTCCACGCGATGTGGTCGACGATGGGTCGCTACGTCGCGCGCGGCGTGCGGGCGGCGATGCTGGCCGAGCTGGCGCTGTCCCACTGGGAGCGACTGACCGACAACGTCCTGGGCGGCGACGGCCGGGTGCACACGCCGGTCAACTTCCCCAAGGGCCGAATCGAAGGCGTCGGCTTCCACGCCGCGCCGCGCGGTCTGCTGTCCCACTGGGTGGTCGTCGAGGACGGTCAGCTCGCCAACTACCAGGCCGTCGTACCGACCACCTGGAACGCGAGCCCGCGCGACGCTCAGGGCGTGCCGGGACCCTACGAGGCCAGCTTGGTGGGTGTGCCCGTGGCCAACGCCGAGCGGCCCCTCGAGGTGCTGCGCACCATCCACGCGTTCGACCCGTGCATGGCCTGCGCCTGCCACACCTACGACGCGGCCGGGACCGAGGTCGCCACCGTGAAGGTGCTCTGACGCGCCGACGCTTCCGCTGAGGACGGACGCGCCTCGGGGATCCCCTGATGGCCCCGACCCACCACCCCCGGGGCAGGCGCTCAGGGGGTCCGTCCAGGCGGTCGGTCCACACGAACGAACGCACGCACCCGCGCGCCGCCGTGCTCGGGCACCGGGGTCGTGCCACACAAACGAACGAACGCGCACACTTTTCCACTTTTTTCGCCCGCTTGACCCCGCCGACCTTCGAGCGTATATCGACGATGAACGCTGACGAGGTCCTCATGGACGCCACGCTGCCCGCCTCAGCCTGCTGCCCACCCGCCGCCCCCACCCCGCCGGTGCCCACCGACGAGGCCGAAGCGAACGCCCAGCTCGCGCGGCTGGCCAAGGCGCTCGGCCACCCGGCGCGGGTCGCCATCCTGCGTCTGCTGGTGCGCCACGAGGGCTGCATCGTCGGCGACATCGTCGATCGGCTGCCGCTTGCCCAGTCGACGGTGTCGCAGCACCTGAAGCAGCTGAAGGACGCCGGGTTGATCCGCGGCGAGGTCGACGGCCCCCGCATCTGCTACTGCGTGCAGCCGGGCACCGTCGCCTTGCTCAAGGCGCTGGTCGAGGCGTTGTGATGGACACGCTCGTCCGGGCTCCAGGTGGCCGCTCGCCCAAATCATCGTATTTCTACGCTGTACGATAGGAGGCCGTCGTGGGCACCTTCGAACGCTACTTGTCGGTCTGGGTCGCGCTGGCCATCGCGGCCGGCGTCGGCCTGGGCCTGGTCGCGCCGGACGCCTTCCGCGCCGTCGCCGGGCTCGAGTGGGCGCGCGTGAACCTGGTCGTCGCCGTGCTGATCTGGTTGATGGTGTTCCCGATGATGCTCAAGGTGGATCCCTCGTGCCTGCGCGACGTGGGCCGACGCCCCAAGGGCCTGGCGCTCACGCTGGTGGTCAACTGGCTGATCAAGCCCTTCACCATGGCCGCGCTGGGCGTCCTGTTCTTCGAGCACCTCTTCGCCACGTGGGTGTCACCCGAGGACGCCCAGCAGTACATCGCGGGCATGATCCTGCTGGGCGTCGCGCCCTGCACCGCCATGGTGTTCGTCTGGAGCCACCTGACCGACGGCGACGCCAACTACACGCTGGTGCAGGTGTCGCTGAACGACCTCATCCTCGTGTTCGCGTTCGCGCCTTTGGCGGGCCTGCTGCTGGGTGTCACCGACCTGCACGTGCCCTGGGAGACGCTGTTCGCGTCGGTCGTGATCTTCGTCGTCGTCCCCTTGGCCGCCGGCGTGCTGACCCATCGCCGCCTCACCCGCGGCGGCGGCGCCGCGGCCGTCGAGCGCCTCGCCGCCACCCTCAAGCCCGCCGCGATCGTCGGCCTGCTGCTGACCGTCGTGCTGCTGTTCGGCTTCCAAGCCGAGACCCTCGTGGCGCAGCCCGGCCGCGTGCTGCTGATCGCGGTGCCCCTGGCCATCCAGAGCTACGGCATCTTCGCCCTCGCCTACGGCCTCGCCCGCGTTCTGCGCCTGCCCTTCGACGTCGCCGCCCCGGCCGCGATGATCGGCACGTCCAACTTCTTCGAGCTCGCCGTCGCCGTCGCCATCAGCCTGTTCGGCCTGGCCTCGGGCGCCGCCCTCGCCACGGTCGTCGGTGTGCTGATCGAGGTG
>JAUHXL010000174.1 GCA_030426945.1 bacterium | reverse complement strand
CTCGACCTGCGCGTGCGGGTGGTGGACGCCGCCGGCTACGAGCGCACCTACGGGCGCGACCAGGCCGAGGATGCGCCGCTGCGCCCCTCGTTCGTCCTCTTCTCCGATCGGCGCAGCGCCGTCTTGAAGCCGCCCGTCGTGCCGGACGACGCCGTCGTCGAGACGGTGGTCGTCACCCGCGTGAACGACCTGCGCCTGTTCGGCGTGTGGTTCACCGCGGGGGACGTGCTGCCCGTCCGTCACGCGGCGGTGCGCGTCTCGCTGCCCGTCGACTGGTCGGTGCGGTGGCGCGTGACGCAGCTCGACGCGGTGGTCGAGCGTCCGCCGTCCGAGCGCGTGGAGGCCGACCGCCGCGTCCTCGAGTGGCGCCGGCTCGACCTGCCGGCGCTCGTCCCCGAGCCCCACGGGCCGTCGGTCTGGCGCGCCGCCGAGACGGTGCGCCTGCAGCTCGCCGGCTGGACCGACCGGGACGGTCCGCAGCGGGGGTTCGAGACGCCCGAGCAGCTCTCGGCGCACATGCACGCCCTGCACGCGCCGCGCGCCCAGGTGACGCCGCGGCTGGCCGCGCTGGCCGCCGACATCCTCGCCGACGCGCCGCCCACGCCCCGCGAGCGCGCGCGCCGCCTCTACGACTGGGTGCAGCGCAACATCCGCTACTGCGCCATCAGCGTGGGCCTCGGCGGCTGGGTGCCCCACGCGGCCGAGCAGGTGAAGGACGTGGGCTACGGCGACTGCAAGGACAAAGCGAACCTGCTCGGCGTGCTGCTGGCCGCGGACGGCATCCCCAGCCGCCAGGCCTCGGTCTACGCCCACGACGGCTTCCCGCTGCCCTTCGGTTTGCCCACGGTGGCCGGCAACAGCAACCACCAGATCCTCATCGTCGATCTGCCCGACGGGCCCGTGGCGGCCGATCCCACGAGCCGCGTCGTGCCCTTCGGCGCGCTGCCCGGATCCGCCCAGGACGCCGATCTGTTGCCCTACGCCCCCGAGGGGGCCGGGCTGGTCCGCACCCCGCTCGCCGGGCCCGAGGCCAACACGGCCGACGACGCCCTGCGGCTCACCCTGCCCGCCGACGGCGGGGCCCTCACCGGCGCCTTCGTCCTGCGCCGCACCGGCACGCAGGCCGCCGCGCTGCGGTCGACGCTGCTGGCGCAGCCGACCGCGCGCCACGCCGAGGTGGTGGCGTCCTTCGTCCCCCTGCGCGGTCGGCCCACGCTCGAGGCCGTCGTGGCGGAGGGCGTCGAGGCCACGCGCCCGGGCGAGCCCGTGACGGTGTCGGGTCGGTTGCCGAACGGGGGCGTCCTCGCCGCGCGGCTGCGGACGCTCCGCCTGACCGACCTGCTCGAGCCGTCCATCTTCCGGCTGCCGGCGGTCAGCGCCCGGCGCACGCCCATCGCCCTCGGCGCGCCGCGCACGGAGTCGCTGCGGATCGCGCTGACGCTGCCGCCCGGCTGGACGGCGTCGCCACCGCCGCCGGTGGACATCGACGACGCGCGCGTCCGGTTCACGCTCGACTGGCGCCAGGCGGGATCGACCGTTCACGTCCAGCGCACGCTGCGCGTGCAGCGAGGGCGCGTCCCGGCGGACGAGCACGACGCGCTCCGCGCGATCCTGGAGGCCATCCACGCCGCCGAGCGCGCGCCCGTGCGCATCACGCCCGGGTCGCCCGGCCGATGAGGGCGCTCGGGCTCGGCCTCGTCCTGCTGCTGCTGCCCGCGTGCGGCCCCGCGCTGCGCGCCGAGCTGGGGCCGCCCTCGGCGCTGAAGCCCGTCCCCCCGGACCTCTTCCCCGAGGCCCCGGTGGTGTACCTGAAGCGCAGCGACGTCTGGCGGCTGCAGTACGAGCGCCGCGGCTCGTTCACCGAGGTCCGCCGACACCGCGTCTTCGAGGTCCGCGCCGAGCGTGGGCTCGATCAGGGCAACCTGCGCTTCGAGGGCAACGGCGAGCTCGAGATCGTCGACTTCGCGGGTCAGGTGCGGGGGCCGGACGGGCGCGTCGAGGTCTTCGGCTTCGACGATCTGCAGCGGGCGCCGGACGGCAAGGCCCAGGTGCTGCCCTTCCCGAACGTGCGTGTCGGCAGCGTCGTCGAGTGGGTCGCCACCTGGCGCGAGGACGGCTACCGCCGAGCCATCGACCATCACCCCATGCGCGCGGCCCCGACGCTGGCGGAGGACGTGACGATCACCGGATCGCGGCAGCTGCGCTGGCGCGCCCGCACCCTCCACACGGACCGCAAGATGGTGATCGAGCAGGGCGATCCGTGGCGCATCACCTGGCGGGCCGGGCCGCTGCCGGCCGATCCGGACGAGCCGGGCGCGCCCCCGCCCGAGGATCGGCGGCCGGGCCTCCAGTTCCGCGTGGCGCGCGTCGTCGATGGAAGCTGGCAACACGACTTCACCCAGACCTGGGACGCCGCGTTCCGTCAGCGCGCCCTCCGCCTGCAGCACAGCGACGCGCTGGTCGGGCCCATCCCGCTGCGCATCGAGCCCTGCCCGGGGCGACCCCGCTGCTCGGCTCGGCGCGCGCTGGTCGCGCTGCGCGAGGCCGTGCGGTGGGACGGCTCGCGCGGCGAGGGCGACGTGTTCGCCGGCGGGTCGGCGGCGGACGCCCTGGCCGAAGGCGACGCCGACGGGGTGCGGCTGGCGGCCATCCTCGGGCGCCTGTTGATCGACGCCGGGGTCGAGGTGCGCTGGGCCTTTCATCGCGCGCCGGTGCGCCCGCGGGTGCAGCCGGCGTGGCCCACGGCCGAGGGCTTCGACCGGCTGGTGCTGCTCCTCCCGGTGCAGCCTGGCCTCGACGCCCCGCTCTGGCTCGAGCCCACCTGCGCCGTCTGCGCGCCGGGCGAGCTGACCGACCGCGCGCGGGGGGCGGACGCGGTGGTGCTGCGCACGGAGCCGCGCCTGGGGGAGGATCCCGCGGTGTTCGCGACGCTGGCCCGCATGGACGGCCGCCCTGCGCGCCCCTCGGCGCAGGTGGTCGATCTGCGGCTGACGCTGCATCCGGACGGCGGCGCCGACGCCGCTTACACGCTGATCGGCGAGGGCTCGTACGGGCAGTGGGTGCGTGCGATCTTCCAGCCGCGCTACACGGCCGCGCAGGTCCGCAGCTTCCTGGCGCGCGCGGGGGCGGGCGAGGCCTCGGGCGAGGATCTCACCCACATCGAGGCGCTGACCTGCGCGCCGGGCGCCGATGGCTGCGGCTGGCGCTTCCGGCGCGCGCTGCCGGCCTTCTCGCGTCCGGCGGGGGCGCGCTGGTCGCTGCCCCTCGGCGACCTGCTCACGCGGGTCGAGCCCTTCGAGCCCCGGAAGCTGCCCGTGGTGTACGAAGAGGGGCTGCGCTTCACCCGCGGGGTGCGGGTGTCGCTGCCGGCCGGCTTCACCGTGGCCGAGCCCATCGCCCCCCCCGCCATCGACCGACCGGGCATCACCGCGTCGGTGCGCGCGGCGTGCGCGGAGGGCGTCCTGCGCCTCACCCGCGACATCGTCCAGACGCGCGGGGTCCACGCCCCGCTCGACGACGCCCAGCGTCAGGCGCAGGTGGCCTTCGACGCCGCGCTGCAGGCCCTGACCGTCGAGCTGCGGGCGGCCCAGCCGGGCGAGGATCCCTGCGGCGCGCTCAGCGCTTCCCCAGGTTCAGCCCGCCGGTGAACGCGTAGCTGACGAAGTCATCGTAGGCGAACACCAGGATGCCGAAGGGGCGGTCGCCGGTGATGCGGTGGGGGCCGTCGTCGATCGGCACGTGGACGAAGACGCGCTCGCTGCCCGGCACGGGCAGCGCGCCGGCCAGCGACACCGCGGCGCCGTCCATCACCAGCGTGGTGTCGGGGTGGGCCACCACGGTGAGGAAGTCCTGGGCGTAGGTGGCGGGGGCGAGGAAGACGTAGTCCTGGCGGTACTGCGCGTCGGGCGGCACCAGGAAGAGGCTGGGATCGCCGGCCTGCGCGCCGAAGGCGGACTCCGCGCCGGTGGTGGCCTGGCCGCTGACGACGCCGAGCACCATCAGCGGCCCGTCGGCGTCCAGCTGAACGGGCTGTAACGTGCCGAACTCACAGTGGATCGCGCGGTCGAGCACCAGCGTGGTGTCGTCCACCATCAGATCCGCGCAGGCGGGCACGCCGGGCGCGCCGGGGGCGCGCGGTTCGAGGTCGGCCAGCGGGCGGCTGAGCCGCACGCGCGTCCCCGCGTCGCGCGCGATGATCTTCCAGTACACCGCCTCGGCGCTGTCCTCGGCGCCCCGGCGCACCGGGGGCACCAGCACGAAGCGACCGTCCCAGGTGTCGACGGGCACCAGCTGCTCCTCGAGGTGGTCGCAGGCGACCTGGTCGTGCGGGTAGTTGGTGCAGGTGTGGCCGCTGAAGACCGCCACCGGGCGGTCGGCCAGCACCACCGTCCCGCTCAGATCCGCCGACGCCGGCGCCGTCGCGTCCGGCATCAGCGTCAACATCTCCTGCGCGTCCAGCCTCAGCTGCACCGCGTTGGGGCCCGCCGGCGACAGCCGCGGGTGCAGTCGGTGATCGATCAGCCCCGCCCGCGGCAGCGTCAGCGTCACCGTCGTCCCGTCCTCGCTGCCCAGCACGCTCAGGGTCGGGTTCTGCGGGCCCGCCGGCGACGGCCACCGCGACGCCCCGAGGAAGCGGTACTCGCGCCCGAGCGCGCTGACCGGCGTCAGCAGGCTGGCGTCGTTGCTGAAGCTGTAGTTGCAGCAGTACGGGTTGAACTGATACGCGGCGACCGGGCGATCCGTCAGCAGGCGCCAGGTGTCGTTGGTGACGCCCGTTTGCTGGATCAGGCCCGTGGCCCGGGGCAGCAGCAGCGTGGCGACGCCGCCCGCCGGCACGCGCACGTCGCCGCCCGAGGCCACGGCGTCGAGCACGACCTGGCCGTTCGCGTCGCGCACCTCGCTGCGCACCTCGACCGGCGCGTAGACGTCGGCGAACTCGGCGTCCACGCTCACCGTCGTCGCGGCGCGCAGGGGCGCGTCGCGGCCGCTCGCCCGGCGCAGATCCAGGCGCACGGGCTGGGTCGGATCCGGGTTGGTGACCACCACGGCGGCGGGCGCGTCGACGGCGGGTCCGCCGGTGATCATCACGCTGTTCGGCAGCTCGGCCACCAGGTAGTCACAGCCCAGGTAGCTCAGCGTGCCCAGCGCTTGGGCGCAGGCGGGCGTGCGGCACCCACCCGCGGCGCACAGGGCGTCGTCGCGGCAGGTCTCGAGGGTCCGGAAGGCGCCGTCCGCGGTGCACAGGCCCACCTCGGTGGCCGACAGGCAGGTGCGCTCGCCGACCTCGCAGGCCCCCTCGGCGCAGGCCCCGTCGCGGCAGGTAACCCCATCGGCGCAGCGCTCGGCCTCGATCCAGCGCCCGCCGACGCAGCCCTCGACGCGGGCGGCGTCCGCGGGATCGCAGCGCAGGGTGCCCTCGGCGCAGTCCGGCGCGGCGTCCACGATGGGCGCCGCGTCGCGCGCGGATCGGGGGGGCGCCGCGTCGGCGGTGACGCCCTGATCGATCCCGCAGAAGGGGAGATCCTGACACCCGAACTCGCCGGGCGCGTGGCACGTACACACGACGCAGGCCTCGAGATCCTCGATCTGCTCCCCCACGGCGAGGCCGCGTCCCAGCACCTCGCAGGGGGCCGGCGTGGCGCCGTCGCCGCCGTCGTCGCACGCGCCGAGCGCGAGGCCCGCGCCGATGATTCCGATGAGTCGTCTCATGGCCCCGCCCGTGTGCAACGCCCGTACCCGCGGTCACGCGCCGGCCGGGCGGCGCCGGCGCACCCTCACCCTGCAAACTTTGCGGACCTCGCGCCGATTTGCGAGCCCGCGCGCGCAGCGCCGGGCCCACGGCACCGGGCGGACGCACTCGCCGCGCTGCCCCAGAAGGTGTGTGCCCCGCCACGCCGCCGGGTGGGATGCAGCGGTGCGCGCAGCAGGCGGACCGCCTGTGCTGACCCTGTCGGAGCGTGTTCAGAGATCCTCGGCGCGTCGCTGCGCGCGCCCCACGACGACCCGCTCGTCGTGGATGGGTGCTCGATACGTCTCTGAAATGCCTGCGGTTTCCCGCCTCGATCCCGCCGCCGGTGGGCGCACCCGGCTCGGCCCCGGCCCCGCGAGCGCCCGCTCAGTCGACCGTCAGCCCCTGCGCCTCGAAGCTGCCGATGCTGCCGTCGAAGGTGGTCGCGCGCTCCGCGTTCTCGCCCACGTTCAGCTGCGCCTTCTGCACCTCGGCGCCGTCCGCCTCGAACTTCTTCTGGCCCACCTGCAGGCTCATCGAGCCCAGCACCAGGTTCACCATGTCGAAGACGAGATCCTCGCCGCCGCGCCCGCGCACGTTCAGCTCGTTCGCGCCCGGCGCGCCCCGCGCCACCTCGACGTGCTGCTTGCCGCCGAGGTCGATATCCCCGGGGCTCAGCTGCATCCGCGCGTCGAGCGCGTATCGGTCGAAATCGAGAGGGTTCTGGGTCTCGGTCTTCTCCTCGGGCACCGCGTCCGGTCCGCGACCACGCTCGCGCGCCGCGTCGATCTGGTCGGCGGTCAGCCCACCCAGCGCGCCCAGCGACAGGGGCAGCGTCTTCTCGTCCTCCCGCCCCAGTGCCCCGTTGACCTTGCCGGTGACGTCCTGGTCGAACCAGCCGGTGACATCGGCGTCCAGCTTGCCCTCGGTGGCCGACGCCGGGCCGGCGACGGTGCGGGGACCGCGCGTGTGCTCCTTGCCGAAGGCCCGCCGATCATCGTTGCGCACCCGCGGGCGGTGCTCCCGCAGGTGCACCCCGCGCACGCCGATCCAGGCCGGCGCGTCCAGGGGCTTGTCGACCTCGGCGCTCACGTGGCCGGGCACCAGCATGTTGTCGCGCGCTTGCACCTCGACGCTGAGGTGGGTGCCCTCGTCGATGCCCAACCCCTTGATCTCACCGGACTTCAGGGGCGCGGTGAAGTTCGCGTCCAGCTCCTGGACCCGCGGCGCCAGGCCGCGCACCACCTGGCCCGTCGAGACGTAGCCGCCGCCCGTGGTGCTGGGATCGTCCAGATCGCGGCCGGCCACGTCGAAGTCGACCCCCTGCACGCCGACCTTGCCCGCGGCCGCCGAGAAGTCGCCGTCGCGGCCCACGGACACCCGCGTCTGATCGACGTAGGCCCGGTCGGCGCTGCCGTGGTAGCGGCCGGCCCGCAGATCGGCGCCCTCCACCGCGGCGTCCTGCACGGCCACCTCGTGGCCGGCGGCGTCGTGGCGCGTGCGCACGCCGTGCGCGTCCAGCGCGCGCCCCTGGAAGCCGGGCGCGCGCAGGTCGGCCGCGCTGACCGCCTGCGCGTCCGTCCGCACGCCGCCCTCGGCGTCCACGCTCACCCCGGCGTCGCGCACGCCCAGCCGGTCTGCGGTCACCGGGCCCGCCGCCAGCCGCTGCACGTCCAGCGCCTCGACCCGGGCCCGCGTGCCGTCGACGCCGTGCCCCACCTGCGCGCCCCGCACGTCGACCACGCCGGCGTCGGCCCACTGGGTGTCGACGTCCTCGGCGTGCAGCGCGCCCGCCCGCGCGGCCACGGCGCCGTCGCGGCGGCTGGCCTCGAGGTCGTCGGCCCGGGCCGCGCCCACCGCCGCCTGCTCGCCGACCTTCAGATCCCGCACCGCCGCGCCGCCGATCTGCGCGCGGCCCTGGCCGTCGAGACCCCCGCTGACCCGCACCCGCTCGAGCTGCCCCTCGGCCAGCGAGACGTCGCCGGCCTGCACCGACGTGGCGGCCACGCGATCCGCGCTGGCGCTGCCCTGCGCGCCGTCGAGCCGCGCCGCCAGGCCGTCCACCGCCAAGGTCTGCGCCGCCGCGGGCCCGGTGATGTCCTGCGCCCGGAGCTCGGCGGCCGACGCCGTCGTCACCCCCGCGGCGTCGCGCGCCGCCTCGGCGCGCCGCACCGAGGCCTCGCCGATCCGGGCGCCGCCCACCTGCGCGTCCGTGATGGCCGCCGTCTCGAGCGCGCCGTGCAGGCCGCCGTCGGCGTCGCGGCCGCCCCGCACGCCGGTCAGCTGCGCCGCGCCGACCGCGTTGTCGCCGGCGCGCACGCGCTCGGCCGAGGCGCGGTCGACCGCGCCGTGCAGGCCGCCCTCGGCGTCGCGGCCGCCCCGCACGCCGGTCAACTGCGCCGCGCCGACCGAGGCGTCACCCGCGCGGAGGTTCTGGACCGAGGCGCGATCGACCGCGGCCGTCGCGGCGCCGTCGGCGGTGAGGCCGCCGCTCAGACCCTCCGCCCGCGCCGCGCCCACCCGCACGTCGCCGGCGCGGACGTCGCGCGCGGTCGCCGCGTCCGCGCCGCCCGTCCAGACGCCCTCGGCGTCGCGCGCCGCGTGGGCGGCGTCCACCTGGGCCGAGCCGATCCGCGCGTCGCCCACCTTCAGGTGCTCGCCCTTCACCTGCGCGGCCGAGGCCGACAGCGCGCCCCCGGTCGCCGCCTCGGCGCGCGCGTCGGTGACGCTCAGGTCGCCGCCCACCACGCCGGCGTCCAGGCCGGTGACCTGCGCGGATCCGACCTGCGCGCGGGTGGCCTCGGCGTCGCGTCGGGCCGACAGCGCTTCGGCGCGCACCGCGTCGGCCGTCGCGCCGGCGCCCCGGGCCTTCTCGGCCTCCAGCGCCTGCACCTGCAACGCCGCGTCGCCGGTGGCCACGTCGAACTGCGCCTCGAGCCCCTGCACCCGCGCGGCGTCCGCGCCCCCCCACCTGGAGTCGGCGCCCGTGACCTCGAGCGACGACGCGCCCACGCTGTGGGCCGTGCCCTCGCGGGCCGCGTGCAGCGCCTCGGCCTGCGCCGCGCCCACCTGTACGCCGGCCATGTCGACGTCTCGCGCGCCCAGCCGATCCACGCGCGCCGCGCCGTCGCCGGTGGCCACGTCGTAATGGCCCGAGACGCCCTCGACGCCCGCGTGGCCGACCGTGCCCTGCGCGGTGCGCAGCCCGTCCACCGACGCGCTCTCCACCTGCGCCGCCAGCTTGGGCCGATCCGGCGCCGCGTCCAGCAGCGGCGCCCCGCCGCCCTTGTTGTCGACGCCCAGCCGCGCGCCGCGCACCTGCGCGTGGTCGACCGACGTGCCGCCCACGCGCGCCTGCCGCGCCTGCGCCTGGTCGACCGCCGCCCAGGCGGACTCGGCGTCCTGATCGACCCCACCGCGCAGGCCGTCGACCGCCACCTCGCCCGCCGCGACGGCGTCCCCGCTGACCCCACGCAACCGCGCGGACTCCAAAGCGAAAGTGCCGGCGAGGTGGTCGGCGGTGCCGTCCGCCATCGGCACGCCGCCGCCCGGGTTGAAGGCCTGCGCGTCCAGCCCCGACAGCTCGACGGACTGCACCCGCAGCTCCCCCTGCGGCCCCAGGTACACGACCTCGGTGGCCGTGACGCCGCCCACGTGGATGGTGGCCTGCAGGTTGTCGGCGGTGTTGTCGAGCACCGGCACGCCGCCCTGGGGGTTGGCCAGCGTGATGACCACGTCGGTCAGCGTCGTGGGCCCCGCGGTCAGCGGCCCCAGCGCCAGCTTCGACAGCGCCAGCGTCGACGCCGAGGCGGTGACGATGCCGGTCTTGGTGTCATAGCTGACCGTGACGTCGTTCTGCGCCCGCTTGTCGAAGGCCATGGCGTCGCGATACCGCGCGGGCATCAGATCCATGACCTCGGCGGCGTCGGTCGTGCCGCTCAGGGTGCCGTTCTGGTACGAGAGGTCGGTGCTGGTGAGGACGTCGTAGGTGTCGGTGGCGACCCGCTTGGTCGTCTCCCAGGCGTTGCTGGCCTTCTCGGCGACGTAATCGTAGCCGGCGACGACGCCGTCCTTGGCCGCGACCGCCTTCTCGCCCACCCAGTCGGCGGCCTTCGAGAACCAGCCGCCCACCTTGCCCCAGAAGCCGCCGCCCTCGTCCTTCTTCTTCTTGCCCCCCTCTTGCGGGGGCGGCGACGCGGCGGTCTTCGCGCGATCATCCGGGCCGCGCAGCGCCTGCAGGTAGCCCTGCTGGGCGGCCACCTGGGTGGCGTCGGGACCCTCGGGCGTCTTCTCCTCGGCGCGCTGCGGCGCGGCGGGCGCGGGCGCCTTCTCGGCGAGGTGCTGGTGCATGGCCCGGCCAAGATAGCGGAAAGCGCCGCGGTTGGCCCGCGATCAGTCGGGGTCGTCTTCGCTGGGCGCGTGGACCGCGGTGGCCTCGGCGGCGAGCAGAGATCGGACGGCCTGGGCGTCGACAGTGGGGCGGTGCACGTCGCCGGCGCGGGCGGCGCCCACGCGGTCGGCGAAGTCGCGCACGGCCTGCATCAGCGCGCGATCGAGGGCGGCCCAGCCGGGCATCGCGGTCAGGCGGCGATCGCTCAGGGTCTGCAGCCGATCCAGGCGGTCGGTGACGGCGGGCACGAGGTCGGGCGTGCTCTCGATGTCGATGGGCCAGCCGGCCAGGCCCACCGCCTCGAGGGCCGCGTGATCGTGGGGCCCAGCGGCCAGGTGGACGAAGGGCGTGTCGCGGCCGGCGCAGACCAGCGCGGCCTCGGCCCGGAAGGTCACCACCAGCGAGGCGGCGCCGAGCTGATCGGTCCAGTCGTCGACCTCCTCGCAGGCGACGTAGTCCACGTCCGAGACGGCGGCGGCCAGGTGGCGATCGGCCTCGCTCTGACACAGCAGCCGCACCTCGCCGTGCGAGGCGGCCAGGGCGCGCACCAGATCGCGCAGCTCGCCGGGCAGGCGGCGACGGCGCTCGCCCGGCAGGGGCGTGTCGGCGGGGGCGCGCACGACGATCAGCACGTCGGCCGGCGCGGGCGCGTGCCCCGGCGGGGGCGGGCGCGCGGCGCGATCCAGGAAGAGGGCGGGGGGGCCACCCAGCGCGGCGGGCGCGCCGGCGGCCTGCATCTCGCCCAGCGCGTCGTGGTCGCGGGCGAGCAGCGTGCCGCCGCGCGCGGCCAGGGCCTGCAGCTCGGCGGGCGTGAAGCCGCGCGGCAGCCCGCACACCAGCAGCGGCACCTCCAGCTCCGCCAGCGCGTCGACGTCCAGCTGCAGCCACTCGCGGTGATCGAGGGGCGCGCCCCCCAGCAGGACGACGCCGTGACCGAACAGACCGAACTCGTACACGGTGCGGCTGTTGAGGCCGGCGCGGTTCAGCGCGCCGCCGGCGGCCGGCAGGCTGGTGACGCTCACCAGCGGACCGAAGACCTCGCGCAGGGCGTGCTTCAGCACCAGGAAGCCGGCGTCGTCGTCCGTCTGGCCGCGCATGGGGCGCAGGCAGAAGACGGTGCTGATCGGGCGGCGCCCGGTCACGCGAGCGCGTCCGCCAGGGCGCCCAGCGCGGCGCCGTTCGGATCGCGGGCGCGCAGGAAGCCGCGCACCTCGCGCCGCAGGGCGGTCGGATCGTCGGCCGCGATGACCCAGCGGGCCACCCAGGGCGCCAGGGCGGTGGGCGCGCGGGCGGCGAAGGCGTCCAGGTGGGCGTGGGCCTGCGCGTGGTGGCCCAGGCGGGCCTGGCACAGGGCGGACAGCCAGTCGATCGGATCCTCGGCGCCGGCGTGACCGTAGTGGTCGGCGGCCAGCGCGAAGCGACCGCGCGCGTGCGCCAGCAGCCCCGCGACGTAGCGCTGATCGGGTCCATCCGGGCCCAGCCCGGCCAGCTCGGCCTCGGCGCGCTCGATCTCACCGGCGCGCAGCCAGGCGGCCGCGCGCAGGTGGCGGGCCGGGGCGTCGTCGCGGCCGTCCAGCGTCGCGACCGCGCGGCGAGGCAGGCCCAAGGCGGCCAGCCCGGCGGCGCGCGCGTCGGCGTCCGAGCCCTGGGGCAAGAGCTCGACCCGCTGGGCCACCAGATCGTAGACCGCGTCCTCGCCGGCGAAGGCCGCCGGACCGGTGATGTGCTCGGGACGCTCGACCACGACGAAGCCGATCGCGTTGAGCGCGCCGGCCAGCGCGTCGTAGGTGCGGTAGCGAGGCCCCTGCCGGGGGCCACCCAGACCGTAGGCGCGCGCCACGTCGGCCCGCAGCGCGTCGAGGGCCGCGCGGGCGCGCTCGTCGTCCCCGTCGGCGAGCGCGCGGACGAAGGCCTCGAGGGGGACGCCGGGCCCCTCGGCCAACAGATACACGCGGCCGCCCGACTTCAGCGCGCGCGCCAGCTCGCCCAGCGCCGGCTCCAGCCGGGCGTGCGGCATGCCGCCCACCCACGCGGCGAAGTCGAGCGCGCGATCCTCGACCGGCAGGGCCTCGATGGCGCCGCCCACGCGCGTCGCCGCGCCCAACGCCTCGTCCGGCTCGGCGACCCCCACCGCGACGGCCTCGCGGTTGTGCGCCGCCAGCGCCGCCGCCCACGCCGCCGCCGCGCTGCCCACCGCCAACGCGCGCCCGCCCCCCACGAAGGCCAGCCCCGGCACCGCCTCGGCCGGGTCCGCCGTCGCCGGCGCGCGATCAGCCTCGGCCCCACCCAGCAGCGCCTCGAGCTGCTGCACGATGCCGCCCAGGTGCTGCGGATCGGCCCCCGCGCGCGCCGCCCGCTCGACCACCGGCAGCGCGAACGCGAGCTGCCCCCGCGCGTCGAGCACGTCGCACAGGTTGCCCAGCGCCTCCAGGTGCGTCGGCTCGACGTGCAGCGCCAGCAGCAGGTGCATCGCCGCCTCGTCCAGCCGCCCCGCCCGGTACGCCAGCACGCCCAGGTCGTTGTGCGCCGTCGCGTCCCCCGGGTTCTCGGCCAGCGCGCGCCGGAAGCACGCCTCGGCCCCCTTGACGTCGCCGGCCAGGAACAGCCGCTCGCCTTCGTCGGTGTGTTGCATGGTCTGTCCGCTCAGGGTGGTTGCGGGGTGTACATCTGACCACATATCATCGCGGGCGTGCGACGGCCAGTTCGCGTCGGCGGG
>JAUHXL010000173.1 GCA_030426945.1 bacterium | reverse complement strand
GCTGCGCCGGGGCTCGATGCAGAGGCCGACGCGACGGTGGACGAGGACGCGGCGATCGACGCCGCGGTCGACGCCGGTGCTGACGCTGCGCAGCCTGACGCGACGGCCGACGCCGCGCCGGCCGACCTTGGCCCCGACGCCGCGCCCGACGCGACCCCGGACGCCGCGCCGCCGCCGCCCGCGGCCTGCGGCAACGACCTCGACGACGACGGCGACGGCCGGGTCGACCTGGCCGATCCCGGCTGCGTCACCGCCGAGGACGACGACGAGACCGACCCCGCCTTCCCGCCCGCCTGCGCCGACGGGGAGGACGACGACGGCGACGGCTCGACCGACTGGCCCGACGACCCCGACTGCACCGCGGCGGGCGATCTCAGCGAGGGCCGCCTGTGCGTCACCGCGCGCCTGGTGGCCGAGGTGGGCGAGGGCGCGCACGCCCTGCGCGTGCCCATCGGCGGCGGGCCCAGCCGCGCGCAGGGCAGCTGCGGCGGTGAGGCCGGCGAGGGCGTCGTCGCGGTGAGCGTCAACCGGCCCGCGCGGCTGGACGTCGCGCTGCGCGCCGAGGGGCGCACGCCGGTGATCTACGTGCGCGGCGCCTGCGAGCTGGACGGCACCGAGTGGGCCTGCGGGCGCACCTTCGGGGCGGCCGACTTCGGCGTCGACCGCCTGCCGGTCGGCACCACGTTCGTGATCGTCGACAGCGACTTCGCGGACGGTGGCGCGCCCGTGGACCTCGAGATGACCGTCACCCCGTTGGACACGCCGGCCTGCGACAACGGCGCCGACGACGACGGCGACGGGCTGCTGGACGCCGAGGATCCCGGCTGCGCGGACGCGCTGGACGCCGACGAGGTCGATCCGGCGGCGGCCCCGGCCTGCGCCAACGGCGCCGACGACGACCTCGACGGGCAGACCGACTGGCCGGACGACCCGCAATGCCTCGCGGCGGGCGACCCCAGCGAGGCCCCGCGCTGCAACGATCCGACGGTGCCGGTGATCGAGGTGGGCCCCGACGGCGGGGTCTTCACGCTGCCCCCGCGCGTCGCGCCCTCGCGCACCGTGGCGAGCTGCGGCGACGTGCGCGCCCCCGAGACCGTGTTCGCGGTGACGCTCGACCGGCCGGCCAGCCTGCGGGCCGAGCTGGCCAGCGAGGGCTTCCTGAACGGCCGCCTGTCGCTGCGCCCCCTGTGCGACGCGGCACCGCAGGAGCGCGCCTGCAATCCGCGCACGCTGTTCGTCGACGAGCTGACCGCGGGCACCTGGTACGTGATCGCCGAGGTGGCCGCCGACCTGGCCGAGCCCGCGGACGCGACGGTGACGTTCACGATCGAGCCCTTCGTGCGCGCCTGCAGCGACGGCTTCGACAACGACCAGGACGGCTTCGCCGACGCCGCGGATCCCGGCTGCACGACGGCCTTCGACCGCGACGAGGCCGACGGCCCGGCGCCCCCGCAGTGCGCCAACGAGGTGGACGACGACGGCGACGGCGCCATCGACTGGCCGGCCGATCCCGGCTGCCGCGCGGCGGGCGACGTGGACGAGCGGCCCCTGTGCATCCTGAACGTGCCCCTCCACGCGGTGTCGGCGCCCGGCGGCGCCGTCGAGCTGCCCCTCGCCAACCAGGGCGGCCTGACCGACGGCAGCTGCCGCCTCACCGGCGAGGGCCGCGAGCACGTCCTCGCCATCGACCTGGCCGAGCCCTCGAACGTCACCGTCGACGTGCCCGATCCGCTCGAGGCCGTGGCGCTGTACCACCGCACCGCCTGCGACGTGCCGCTGAGCGAGACGGCCTGCGAGCGCGGCGACACGCTGCCCCTGCGCGACCTGCCCGCCGGCACGCACTACGTCTTCGTCGATCCCGCGCGACCGGCGCCCTTCACCGCCCAGGTGACCATCGACGCGGCGACGCGCGCCTGCGGCAACGGCGTGGACGACGACGGCGACGGCGCGGTGGACGCGGCCGATCCCGGCTGCGCGCACGCCGACGACGTCGACGAGGCGGATCCGCCGGCGGCGCCCGCGTGCAGCAACGGCGCCGACGACGACGGCGACGGCGCCGTCGATTGGCCCGACGACCTCGACTGCCTGGCCGCCGGCGACGCCAGCGAGGGGGGCTTCTGCGCCGGGCTGACCGACGTGATCGAGGTCGACGGCTCGGCCCTGCTGACCATCGACCTCGACGGCCGCGAAGACCTCATCGAGATCACCTGCGCCGGCGGCGGCGGCGGCGGCGAGCGCGTCATCGCGCTCACCCTGGACGCTCCGGCCGACGTCGTCATCGAGGCCATCCACGCCGACTTCGACACCGCCATCGAGGTCCGCGGCGCCTGCGACGACCCCGAGAGCGTCGTCGCCTGCAGCGACGACGAGGGCTTCGCGAACCGCGCCCGCGTCGACCTGCCCGGCCTGGGCGCCGGGACGTGGTTCGTGGTGGTCGACGCCTTCCTGCGGAACAGCGGGACGACGGACGTGCGGATCAGCGTGGAGCGCTGACGCCCGCTCTGTGCGCTGCGACGCCGCGCACGACCTCGTGATCGTCAGCGCAGGAGGTCACCCACGCGCAGGCGGACATGGGTGCGCGGCAGCTCGATCTCGTCACTCTCGTGCAGCAGCCGCACGACGCCGTATCGGCCATCGGCCTCGGGCTCGGTGTGCACCTCGAGGCGACGCGCCTTCAAGTCGAGCAGCCAGTAGACGGGCACCATGGCGCTGGCGTAGATCGCGGCCTTCTCGTGATCGGTCTGCTGGGAGGTGTACGAGACCTCGATGACCAGCACCGCCTCGTCGCCTCGAGGATGGCGCTCGAAGAAGGTCTCTTCGTCTCCCTCCACGATCGAGAAGTCGGGCTCGGGCAACGAGTCGTCGCTGACCGTCAGAGGCTTGGCCTCTCGGACCAGCGTCGGCGGCGCGTACGCGCGATACAGCATCCGTGCCATCCGGCTGGTGGCGGTCGCATGGGGCGGACCTTGGGGACTCACGACGACCAACTCGCCTCGCAGTAGCTCCAGCGGCTCGTCTTCGGCCAGGACGCCGGACGCGACCATCGTCATGACCTCGTCTACCGTGAAGCGCCGCGTCTGGTGGCCGGTCTCGAGGCTCATCGTTCTGCACCTCCGCGCGCAGTATACCGGTCGCGTCTTCGGGGGCGACAGGCGGTCGTCGGGCCGGCCGCACAGGCAGTCTGTCCGGTGGAGACTGCACCCGTTCCAGCTCGGCACCCCACCGGTCGCCACGGCCACCGCTCGGGCACCCCTCCGGTGCGCGCTCGCCGGCCCCTGGCGCCCGACCTGGACACGGGGAAAGTGAAAGAAGTGAGATCGTTGGTTCGATAGTATGGCACGACCCCCAGTCCGACCCCCAGTCGCGAGCCCCAGTCGCGAAGGGTCAAGGGCGCGCCTGGTGCGCGCGCTGCCGTCATTGGGGGCCTCGCCATACGGCCCGTACCAGTCCTGCACCCACTCCCACACGTTCCCCGCCATGTCGCACAGCCCCTGCGACGATGAGCGCCGCGTCGCGGGCGCCCTCGCGGGTCTTCGAGCGGGGGGGCTCGGCCAGATCGGGCCAGGGCACGGCGTGGGCCGCGGGGGCGCAGGCCAGGATGGACAAGAAGACGATGCTGGCGGCGCGCACGGCCATGCCTCCTCGAACGGTATGCGCGGCGGGGAGTATGGCGCGTCGGGCGCGCGGGCGCCACGGACGTGCCGACCGAGGGGATGGGCTCGGGGGGCCACCCCCGCGGGTGCCGCGCCGCGGCGGGGTGACTGGGCCCGCGCGCGGTTGGCGCCGAGCGGTCGCCGCGCTATCCTCGCCCCATGGCGACCTCCGGCACCGACGGCTCATCCCCCCAGCCCCGCGACCCGCTCGGGGTCGACGAGCGCCTGGTCGCACCGGAGACGCGCTTCGAAATCCTGGACGGGAAGGTGGTGTACGTGGCGCCCGCCGACGAGCCCCACGGGACGCGGCACTCGAAGGTCGCCGCCCTCGTCGAGGCCCACGCCCACGACGACTTCGACGTCGCCGTCGACATGCTGACCCGCACGTCCGTGCTCGACGACATGGCGCCCGACGTCAGCGTCTTCCCGCGTGCGCGCGACGCCGAGACCGGCCGCCGCCAGCTCGAGCAGCTCGCCTTCGAGATCTGCAGCACCGAGCGCCTGAGCGACGCGGGTGTCAAGGCCGCCAAGCTCGTCGGGCGCGGCGTGCGCCGCGTCTTCGCCATCGACGTCGAGCGCCGCCGCGGCCTCGAGTGGTCCACCGCCACCGACGCCTGGCAGATCCTCGGGCCCGACGAGCAGATCGCGGACAGCGCCTTGGCGGCCCCGCTGCCGGTCGCCGCCTTGGTCGACGCCGCCAAGGCCGACGACGCGGTGGCGCGCGCCCTGCTGACGAAGCGCAACCCGGTGCTCGTCGGCGCGCTCCGCAACAGCCACGACGCCGGCGCCGCCGAGGGCTGGGCGAAGGGCAGGGCCGAGGGCAAGGCCGAGGGCAAGGCCGAGGGCGAAGCCGAGGGCGAAGCCAAGGCGCTGGCCGAGTCGATCCTCGCCGTGCTGGAGGCCCGCGACCTCACCGTCCCCGCCGATGTCGCCGCGCGCATCCGAGCCACGCGTGACCCGTCCGCGCTGACGCGCTGGCTGCGCCGCGCCGCCACCTGCGCCGAGGTCGGCGGGCTGTTCGGGTAGCCTGGATCCGGCCATTCGGGGGGGTCGGGCCATCACGGCCTACCGGCATCGGCCTGGGTCAGCGCACCGCCGACTGGAATCGGACGGCGTCGCAGCGGGTGGGCCACCTCCCGACATCGTCTCAGCCGTCGATCGCTGCCCTGCGCACCCGATCCATGATCGCGACGCCCAGCCCCTCGAGGGGGCAGGGCAGGACGTCCACGCCCGCGTGGCCGGCGGCGTCGAGCGTCCGAAGCGTCGCGAAGAGGGCCGCGGCGGTGGCGGTGAGATCGCCGCCGGGCGCCAGCGCGAGGATTCGACCGTAGCCCTCGCTGCCGGCCGGCGGCGGCCCAGCGAGCACCAGCAACGCGCGCTCGGGCGCGGGCGTCAGCGCGTCGGGCGTGACCAGCCGTAGCGGCGTCCTCGTCGCGTAGTGGCGCGCCAACTGGCCCGGGGCCAGCGGGCGCTCGAGGACGCGGACGCCCTCGGCCATCGGGCCGATGACGGCCTCGAGGTCGGCGCGGGGGATGCCGCCCGGCCGCAGCAGCGTGGGTCGGTCGTCGAGCAACGACACGATGGTCGACTCGAGGCCGATGGCGCAGGGGCCGCCGTCGAGGATCAGGTCGACCGCGTCGCCGAGCTGGTCGGCGACGTGCGCGGCCGTGGTGGGCGAGACGTAGCCGAAGGGGTTGGCGCTGGGCGCGGCCACCGGCACGCCCGCGGCCCGCAGCACGGCGCGCGTCACCGGGTGCCGCGGCACGCGCACCGCCACCGAGGGCAGGCCCGAGGTCACCAGATCGGGCAGGACCGGGCGGCGGGGCAGCACCAAGGTCAGCGGGCCGGGCCAGAAGGCCGCGGTCAGCCGCGCGAAGTGCGCCCGCGCCTCGTCGACCAACGCGAGCGTCGCCACCGCGTCCGCGTCGGGCACGTGCACGATCAGCGGATCGAAGTGCGGGCGGCCCTTGGCTTCGAAGATGCGGGCCACCGCGCGCGCGTCGAGCGCGTTCGCGCCCAGCCCGTAGACCGTCTCGGTCGGCAGCGCCACCAGCAGCCCCGCGCGCAGCGCCGTGGCCGCCTCGGCCACCGCACGCGGGTCGCTGCCATCGAGCACGCCCCTCACCCCAGGTACCGCACGCCCGTCGCGTCCTCGGCCGCGGCCCACAGCCGCTGCGCCACGTCTTCGTCCTTCGCCGCGCCAGCCACGAACGCCTTCTTGGGATAACCCCACAGCTCGGCCAGGCCGCCCGGCCCGTAGTAGCCGCCGGGCTGGGCCTCCGGCGCCGTCGCCGCGAAGATCTGCGGCAGCGCGCCCTGGTCGGCCGCCATGGCGAAGCGCGTCGCGAAGGCGAGGAAGCCGCTGTGCCGCTGCAGGTCGGTGCGCGTGCCGCCGGGGTGCGCGGCGTACGACGTGACCGACGAATCGGCCGCGCTCAGCCGTCGCTGCAGCTCGCGCGCGAACAGCAGGCAGGCCAGCTTGCTCTGCTGATAGGCCCGCCAGGCGCGGTACTTCTTCTCGCCGGTGAAGCTCTCGAAGTCGATGCGCGCGCCCACGTGCGCCAGGCTGCTCAGCGTCACCACCCGCGCGGCCGGCGCCGCCTCGAGCAGGTCGAGCACGCGGCCGGTGAGCGCGAAGTGGCCCAGGTAGTTCACGCCGATCTGCAGCTCGAAGCCGTCCTCGGTGCGACCGAAGGGCGGGATCATCACGCCCGCGTTGTTCATCAGCACGTCGACGTGGCCGACGGCGCCGTGCAGGGCGTCGGCGAAGGCCTCGACCGACTTCAGGCTGGCCAGGTCCAGCGCCATGAGCTCGACGCTGCCCGCGGGCTGGTCGGCCGCGATGCCGTCGCGCGCCGTCTGCCCGCGCTGCGGATCCCGGCAGGCCATGATCACCCGCGCCCCGCGGTGGGCCAGCGCCTTGGCCGACGCGAAGCCGAGGCCGGCGTTGGCGCCGGTGATCACGATCACGCGGCCGGTCTGGTCGGGGATGTCGGCGGCGGTCCAGCGGCTCATGCGTCACTCCGTCTTCCGTGCGACGCATGGATGCCAGGAAAGCGCGCGGGGCGCCACTGTCACACGGTGCGCGAGAAGACCGACTTCTTCGCCTCGGCGTACTTCGCCCAGTAGTACGTGTCGAAGCACATCGCCAGGTTGCGCACGAACAGCTCGCCCTCGGGGGTGGCGGTGACGACGCCGCCGTCGACCTCGACGAGCCCCTCGTCCTGCATCGGGCGCAGGTGCTCGAGGGCGTCGTCGAAGACGTGGTGATCGGGGTGCCCGTGGGCGCGGGCCACCGCCTCGAGGTCGACGCGGAAGTTGCACATCAGCCGGTGGATGGCGTCGCGGCGCAGCTCGTCCTCGGGCGTGCGCTGGACGCCGCGGTAGATGGGCAGCTCGCCCGCCTCGATGGCCTCGGTGTACCGCGACAGCTTCTTGTGGTTCTGCAGGTAGGCTCCGCGCATGTCGCCGATGGCCGAGATGCCCAGGCCCAGCACGTCGTCGGCCGGGATGACGGTGTAGCCCTGGAAGTTGCGGCGCAGCGTACCGGCGATGCGCGCGCGGCCGAGCTCGTCGTCGGGCTTGGCGAAGTGATCCATGCCGATGGGCACGTACCCCGCGGCCATGAACCGCTCGCGCGCGATGGCGAACAGCCCCAGCTTGTCCTGCGGATCGGGCAGCGCGCTGAGGTCGATGCGGTTCTGGTGGCCGCGCCCGTCGGGCACGTACGCGAAGCTGTAGACGGCCGCGCGATCAGCGCCGAGCGCGATGGCCTGGTCGACGGTGGCCTCGAACGAGCGCGCGGTCTGGTGCGGCAGTCCGTAGATGAGGTCGACGTTCAGCCCGCGGTAGCCGCGCTCCCGCGCGTGCTCCATGATGCGCGCGGTCTGCTCGATGGTCTGCACCCGACCAATGGCCTCCTGCACGTCGCGGGTGAAGTCCTGCACGCCCAGCGACATGCGGTTGAAGCCCAAGTCGGCCAGCGCATCGACGTGCTCCGGCCGGGTGACCCGCGGGTCGACCTCGACGGCCAGCTCGGCGCCGTCGACGACCTCGAAGTGCGCGAACAGGTGCTCCAGCAGGTCGGTCAGCTGCGCCGGTGAGAAGTAGGTCGGCGTCCCGCCGCCGAGGTGCAGCTGCGCGATCTGGCGCCGGTTGGGCAGCCGCGACGCGATGAGCTCGATCTCCCGCTTCAACAGCTCCAGATAGGGCGACGCGGGCTCCTTGTCGGGCGAGATGATCACGTGGCAGCCGCAGAAGTGGCACCGCTTCTCGCAGAAGGGCAGGTGCACGTAGATCGACAGCGGCCCGTCGGCGGCGTCGGCGGCGGCGAGGTGCTTCTCGGCGACCTGGGCGTCCACGCCTTGGTGGAACTCGACCGCGGTGGGGTAGCTGGTGTAGCGCGGCCCGGGCTTGTCGTGCTTCTGCAGCAGGGCGGCGATGCGCTCGCGGTCTTGGAGGGCGGGGGCGGTCACGATCATGCGGTTCGCTCCGATCGGCGCGCGGCGGCCGACGATGGCCCGGAGGGGCCGTACGGGGTGCGGCGTCAGCAAAGGCCGTACCGCACCCCCGGTCGCTTCGCAACGCCGCCGTGTCGCTACCGAGCGGTGACGAGCTCGAGTGTTTCGCTCGCCGGCGTTACCGAACGGTGATTCGGCGCCGCCCGACGCGACCGGGGGTCGAGTCGTGGCATCCTCGGCCCCATGCTGCGCCCGCGCCTGCCGATCACCCTGCTGCTGCTGGCCGCCACCGCTTCGGCCGCCCCCCCGGCCGGCGGGGACGCCGCGGCCGAGCCGCCGGCCAACTCGGTGGGGCGTCGCGCCGCGGCCGGGGCCACCGCCGTGGCGCCCGGCCTCGTCGTCCACGGCGCCGGTCACTTCGTGCGCGGCGAGACGCAGACCGGCTGGCGCCTGCTGGCCGCCGAGGGCGTCGGGCTGGGCTCGGCCGTCGGCGGCGTCGCGGGCCTCGCGGTGACCGGCGCCTCGCCCCGCACGATGCCGGTCTTCGCCTGGATGATGATCCACGGGGTCGGGCTGTTCGGCGTGTCCTACCTGGCGGACATCTACGGCAGCGTCGCCGGCCCCGACGGCAGCGGCCGGCCCCTTCTGCGTGCGCCCTGGCTGGCCCTCGAGCTGGGGCACCGCTTCGTCTACGACCCCATCTTCGACTACGGCCACCTCGCCATCGTCGGCGCCGAGTGGCGCCACGCCTTCTTCGCCCTCGAGGCGCAGGGCCTGCTGGCCGGCGACGACGACAACCAGCGCGTGCGCGTCGCCCCGCGCTTCCGCCTGTTGGGCCCGCGACCGGACCGGCCCGCGGCGGACGGCGGCTTCGTCGACCTGCGCAGCGCCCTGGTCTGGCATCGCTACGGCACCGAGCGCTTCTCGACGACGCTGCTCGAGGTGGCGGGCCGCGGCCGGCTCGACCTGCAGCACGTCGGCCGCACGCTGCGCGGGGCGTTCGCGGAGGCCGAGCTGGGCATCGCCACGGGCGCCTCGAAGCACGAGGGCTTCGACGCCGAGCCCGAGGAGCTGCTGCTGGGCGGCTTCGCGTTCGGGCTCTATCTGGGCCACGCGCGGGACGGGTGGGGCGAGGTGGCGCTGGGCTACGACCACCGCCACGACGGCTACGTCGCGGGGCTGAAGGCGGTGGGCTTGGGCAGCGGCGTGGCGGGGCACTTCACGCTCGACGCGCGGCTGGGCCTCTTCGGGCCGTGGGGCGTGGGCCTCGAGGGGGCCATCGGATCGGCCTGGCTGGGCGGCGTCTCGCTGCTCTACCGGGCGGGAGGGGAGCGATGAGGATCGTCGTCTGCGTCGCGGCGCTGCTGTGGGGCGCGGGCTGCGTCGAGGTGGCCGAGGAGCGCGCGAAGAACGAGGATCGCATCGGGCGGCGGGCCGCGCACGGGCTGGCCGTGCGGGTGGACGAGGGGCTCGCCGCGGTGCGCGCGCTCGAGGCGGATCGCGTCGAGCTCTGGGCCCAGGCGCCGACCCTGACCGTGCGCCTCGACGCGGCCGAGGCGGGCGAGTGGACGCTCGACCTGCGCAACGCCATGCCCGACGCCGTCCTCGAGGGCGCGCCGGCCCGCGCCGTCGGCCGCCGCGTGCCGACCCACCGGTCGTGGCGGGTGACGCTGCCCGCCGGCGAGACGACGCTGCGCATCGCGCCGCCCGACGCCGAGGATCCCAGCCCGTGGACCTTCGTGGCCTTCGCCGACGTGCAGGATCGCCTCGACGGCGTGCAGGATCTCTTCGGCCGCATGGCCACCGAGCCCGGCGTGCGCTTCGGCCTGATCAGCGGCGATCTGACCGAGCAGGGCGACGCGTCGACGCTGCGCCGCTTCCAGCGCAACATGGAGACGCTGCCCTTCCCGCTCTTCGCGACCCTGGGCAACCACGAGCTGGGCGCGGACACCGACGCGCCGCCCTTCCACCGCCTGTTCGGTCGGGGCAGCTTCAGCTTCGCGTACCGGGGCGTCCGCTTCACGCTGCTCGACTCGGCCAGCGCGACCATCGCCCCGCGCACCTACGACAAGCTCGGCGGGTGGCTGGCGGCGGGCCGCGGTGGGTTGCACCTGGTGATGATGCACATCCCGCCGCTGGACGCCTTCGGCCTGCGCAACGGCGCCTTCGCCAGCCGCGGCGAGGCCCACAAGCTGCTCGGGCTGCTGGCGCGCGCGGGGGTGGACGTCACGGTGTACGGGCACGTCCACACCTTCAAGGCCTACACGAACGTGGGCATCGACGCCTACATCACCGGCGGCGGCGGGGCCATCCCAGAGCGCCTCGATGGCATCGGTCGCCACTTCATGACCTTCCGCGCGGAGCCAGCCGCCGGGCGGGTGGTGCCGGGCGTCGTGCGCATCTCGCCGGCCGACTGATCCCGTTATCGCGTCGCGGGCCTGGGCTTGCCCTTTGGCGCCCTGGCCGCAGAATGGGGCCGTGCGCATCCTCGGTCCCATCACCCTCGCCCCCGTCGCCCTCGCCCCCGTCGCACTCGCGCTGGCGCTGACGCTCGGCGGCTGTGGCGCGGCGCCGCCCGGGCCCGTGACGCCCGCTGCGCCCCGGGCGCCCGGCGTCGGTGAGGTGGTCGGGCGCTTGCCCGAGGCCCCGCCGCGGCCGCCCCTGGCCGAGCGCGTGGCCGACCGCCTGGCTGCGCTGCGCGCCGCCGAGCCGGCCTCCGCTCGGCTGCTGCCCCAGGTCTGGGGGGCGGGGCCCCTGCGCTTCGTGGACGCCGCCGGGCCCACGGCCGACGCCGAGGCGCTGCGTGGCCTGTGCGCGGGCTTGGCCGACGAGGCGCTGCCGCCCGACGCGGTGCCCTGCGCGGGCTTCGAGGCGGCGCTGCAGGCGGTCGCGGCGCGGCGGCGCGCGCTGGCGGGTACGCCGCGGCCCCTCGACGCGACGGACCGCGCCATCCTCGGCGCGGCGCTGGGCCCGCGCGCGCTCGAGGGCGCCCTCGACGCGCGGGGGCTGCTGCGCCCCAGCGTCGTGGCGGCGGCCGTCGGGGCGCGGGCGACGACGCCGGGCGCCGTGGCGCGCTGGGTCGCCGTGCGGGACGGCTACGACGCGGCGCTGGCCGATCTCGAGCTGTGGGGCTTCCGCGTGGGGCTCGCCTACGGCTGGGCGCTGCGCGGGCGCTACGCCACGGCGCATCACCAGGCCGAGAGCGCCCGCCACGCCTATGTGGACCGGGTGATGGCGCGCGGCGCGCGGCGCGCCGGACGCACGCCGCGGGCGCGCAGCCAGCCGGTCGATCGACCCGCGCGCGCCGATGAGGCGCCCGTGTGGGCGATGCAGCAGGTGCTGCGCTGGCTGCGCACGCGGCCCACCGCCGAGGTGATCGCCGCGCTGCGGCCGCGCGGCGATCAATACGCGCGGCTGATCGCCGCCCACGCGCGCTATCGGGCGCGGGTGGCGGCGGGGGGCTTCGGGGCGGTGCCCGAGGGGCTCGGGGCCCTGCGCCGCGGCGCACGTCACCCGGCCGCGCCGGCGCTGCGCGCCCGCCTGGCGCAGGAGGGCTTCGACGCGCCGCCGAGCCCCGAGCCGGATCGCGTGGACGCCGGCCTGCTGGACGCGCTGGCGCGGTTCCAGCGCGCGCACCAGCTGCGCCCGGCGCCGGCGGTGGGGCGGGGGACGCGGCGCGCGCTGCGCATCGACGCGGCCGAGAAGCAGGCGAAGGTGGCGGCGGCGCTCGAGGCGCGGCGCGCGGCCCTGCGGCGTCCCGCGCGCTACGTCGAGATCAACATCCCCGACTACCACGTGGAGCTGTGGCGCGGGGGCCAGCGCCTCGAGCGCATCCCGGTGGTGGTGGGCAGCAGCAAGCGGGTCTGGGAGCCGGGCGGCTTCGAGCGCCCGAACGCGACGCCGACGCTGCACGCCGAGATCACGCACGTCGTCTACAACCCGCACTGGAACATCCCGGCGCGCATCCTCGACGAGGAGATCCTCGACGACGAGGCGCGCGCGCTGCCCAACGACGAGCAGATCGCGTGGCTCGAAGAGAAGGGCTACGAGGTGCAACGCCCGGGCACGCGTTGGCAGTACGTGCGGCAGGTGGCCGGGCCGGCCAACCCGCTGGGCAAGGTGAAGATCCTGTTCCCCAACCCGCACGACGTGTACCTGCACGACACGCCGGCGCGCGGCCACTTCGCGCGGCCCGTGCGTGCCTACAGCCATGGCTGCGTCCGGGTGGAGTCGCCGCTGAGGCTGGCGCAGGCCATCCTGACCGAGGACGGCCAGTACGACGACCAGCAGGTGCGGCGATGGCTGCGCGACGACGATCCCCGAACGGTGGTGCTGCGCGAGCCGATCCCCATCTTCGTCGAGTACGTGCCGGTGCGCGTGGACGACGACGGGCATGCGTGGTTCCTGCGGGACGTGTACGAGCGGGGCTTCGACGTGGTGATCGACGCGCCCGGCCTCGATGCTCGGGGAGGCACCTGACCCCTGCCAGCGACGCGTGGTTGCGCTCGCGGCGAACAGCGGTCAGGGTGTGATCGGACCGTGGGGGAAGTCAGATGGGACGCAGGGGATTCGTTACGGCCGTCATGGCCGTCGCGCTCACGTTGGGCTGTGACGACGGTGGTGGGGGCGGCGCCAGCGACGCCGGCGCGGGCGGCGCGCCCGGCATGGGCGGCGTGCCCGGCGCTGCGGGGCAGCCGGGCGCGGGCGGCGTGCCCGGCGCGGGCGGTCAGCCCGGGGCCGGCGGTGAGCCCGGCGTCGGCGGTCAGCCC